>CALDUB010000248.1 GCA_937923465.1 uncultured Saprospiraceae bacterium | reverse complement strand
ACTTCTATATTAATTTTGAATGATGAATTTTGAATTTTGAATATTTCTGACTTTCTAGTCATTAAACTTTTTCAAAGTTACAAAAGGGCTTCACTGAAGATTAACTTGGGTTCTACATAAATTTACAATTAATGAAAAATTTTCTTTTTCTTTCTATCTTATTTTTGGGTTTAGGTTTGACATCTTGTAAAGATGATGAAATGCACAGCCACGATGATGACACGGATTACAACGTAAGCATCACTATCGAAAAGCCAACTGCCGATGCGGAGGTAACTATGGGCGAGCCTATGGAAGTTGCCGTAAAATTTGTTCACGATGAAGGCAAAACGGTACACAATGTAAAAATCGAAGTACGCGATGCTGACGGCAATAGCGTAATGGTTTTGGACGAAGGTCACAAGCACGAGGAAAGCGGTACATATACTTACCAAGCGTCCGATTGGACACCAACAGAGCACGGTACATACACTTTGTACGCAGAGACGAGCAATGACGCTGGCGAAGCAACAAAATCAGCGACGGCTTCTTTCACAGTAGCACACGAAGTGTCTGATGAGTATCCAGTAACGGTGACTATCGTTTCTCCAGAGGCGGGTTCCACTAATACAGTTAATGAAGTTGTTCATATCCATATCACAATGGTACATGACCACTTGGAGACTATCCACAATGGTCTTATCGAAGTAAAAAATGCAAACGATGAAGTTGTCATGACTTTATTGGATGACCACATCCACGAAGAAGATGGGGACTATGAATTCCACAGCATGGACTTTACGCCAACAGAAGCGGGTACTTACAAAGTTCACGCACAGACGACTAATCATGATGGTGCATTGCCGCAGCATGCGCATGTTGAGTTTACGGTACAGTAGTTATTTTAACTATGAACGGTTTTAATAAGTATGAACTATGAACAGTCTAACTATGAACCTCGTCTCTATAAGACTTTTGATGAGACGTGGTTCATAGTTAACCCGTTCATAGTTCATAGTTGAAATCAAGGGATTTTCCGACGTTGCTCGGAAAATCCCTTTGTTTTGTCGTGTTTTGTGGATTTGGGATTAGATTAAATAGATATTTGAGTATTCTTTTAAACTAAAAAATTAAATCAATATGCTCCTTTCAAATATTAATACAGTTCCAGGTAGAGAAATCGTTGAAGTCTTAGACATCGCTCGTGGGAGTACGGTGCGTGCGCGTAATATCGGGCGGGATATCTTCGCTGGCTTGAAAAACTTGGTAGGTGGAGAAATCTCAGAATATACTAAACTCATGGCGGATGCGCGCGAACAAGCTATTGATAGAATGATAGCAGATGCGGAAAGTCTTGGGGCTGATGCTGTGATTAATGTGCGCTTTACTACGGCTATGGTGATGCAAGGGTGCTCGGAGATATTGGCTTATGGGACGGCGGTTCGACTAAAATAATAGAAAGTAAAACCCATTATTACTCGAAACACAAAAGAAAGAAATGAGAATAGATAAGTTAATATTACTCTGCTGGTTCGCGATTGGTTGTTCATCAAATGAATATATTGATAATCGACCAATGATAGATTTTATAGATTCATTAAATACTTCGGAAGTTATCACTGAAGTAGAAACGGATTCTATTGGAAATATTTTAGATACTCTTTCAGTAACTTATGTAAAATATGATGACAAAAATTGTAAGAGATTTACAAAAAAAACTTACTGGTATAAAGGAAGAAAATCATCATGGATAGATTATTTTAAACCTGATAAAAATTTATTTTATAGAGAGTCTTTTAATGAAAAAGGCGAAACGAATTCTGTCTTTGAAACTAAATCGAACTTTAAAGGAAAAATTGAAAAAGCCATTCAAATAAATACAGAAGGCGATCAAATTGATACTACTCTTATGGATTATTCACACATTTTCTATTCAAATGGTAATATTAAAGAACTTCAAATAAAATCATTTCATGAAGAAGTAGGAGAATTAGTCATCAAAATAAATTACGATGAATATGAGAAACCTCTTTCTGAGGTGATGGTATTGAAAAAGGATACAACTAGTTTTCAAATATGGGAGTATTTAGATACTATTCTTGAAAAAAGTATTTACACGAATTATCTACGAGATACAAGTAAATCAATTTATTACTTCGAAAAAGGAGAACTATTAATTGACGAAGAAGAATTCAATCTTAAAAATGGAGATTTCATCAAAAGCAAAGAAATAAATCACTTTTACAATGACGTAAGTATTAGGACAAAAACAATTGAAACTAATTCTATGACAAAAGCAAAAAGGTATATAAAATTCTTAGTAGAAAAATAATTACAGACTATATCGACCGACTACCATTATACCTCAATCTTCACTGGTATGTTATGGTCTTCTTATTTACATCCTGCGATTTTAAAAATCGCCAAAGCAACGGATTTCAAGCTCTGACCATTATAAAAATGGAACACTAAAAAATACTAAAACCCTAAACTCAACAATTGATACAATTCTTAAAATTGTGTCCAAAAAAACAATAAAATGAAAAAAACACTTGGAATTATCGCAATATCAGTTTTCATCATTGGGTGCAATATGAATCCAAATAAGGAGGCTAGAATCCAAAAACTAGAAACCGAAATACTGCAATCAATAGAAAGAATCGACCAACTAGAAAACAGAGTCGAAACCCTTGAAAATATGAATGAAAATCTCAAAACAAGGGTTTTAGAAATCGAAAACCGCTGATAGCAATCTTGTACCTTACAAAACAAAAAAATGTGCAGAAAAAGAAAACCAGAAAAGAAAAAACAGCAGAACAACAAAAAGCAATCAATCTAGAAATCACTCAAGACAGCTCTACCAAATGGTATGGAATCCTATTGGCAATCATGGGACTAGCCATTGCTATTGTTTTAATACCAACCTTTAATCTAGATGCGCTAAGAAACTTTTCAACAGGAAGAATAATCGCATTAGTGATTGCACTCATTCTTTTCACTTGGATGTTTGTCGTTCTGCCTTATTTCACTATCGTAACGAAAAAGAAAGTTCTAATAAAAGAGGAACGTTTTATGCTCATTTCTAACAGGAAAAAGCATTCAATAGATGTTCCTATTGATAGTTTAGTCTGGTGGAAAAAAGTAGCAGTCAGCGATTGGGGAAGTGGCATACGGATGCAATTTGAGAGTAAAAAAATACTACTCGGTCAAATAGAGTTTTCTGGTTTATTTGAACTTGAAAATTACTTAAAATCTTATCACAAAAACAAAATGAAAATATGAATAACATCCTCTTCGACTATATCGCTAAATACATGCCTTTAACCGATGAGGAGAAGAAAGTTCTCATCAATTTAAATCTATTTAGGCAAGTCAAGAAAGGGACAATACTCCTAGAAGAAGGACAGCGGTCAAAAGAAGGTTATTTTGTACTCAAAGGATGTATGAGAAGATTTCATATTATTGACGGAGAAGAAAAAACGACTAACTTTTATACCGAAATGCAAGGAGAAACACCTGAATGTGTATTGACTAAAAGTCCTTCTTCCTATTATCTTTCGTGTGTAGAAGATTCAATAATCACGGTTTCTACTCCTGATATGGAGGCGGAGGCTTTTGCTAAATTTCCACGATTTGAGACCTTATGTCGTCTCGTTTCTGAAGACTTATTAGTCAAAAATCAAGCGTCATTTGATGATTTTAAAAACTCTTCTCCTAGTCAGCGATATGAAAATTTATTGAAGACAAGACCTGATTTGGTCCAGAGAGTTCCACAACATCAGTTAGCGAGTTTTTTAGGCATTACGCCACAATCGTTAAGTCGTTTGAAAGGAAGGCTTGTGAAAGGAGTTTAAAATAAAAATAGACAATCTCCTCATTTCTTACCTTAAGTGAACGTTTTCTACTCTCCTCTTACTGCAACTTTGCATTATCTTTTAACTTAAAAATTAAAAATATGCAAAATTGGATTTTAGCAATTATTTTGGTCGTAATACTCGGAAGCCCTACTCAACTCAGAGCACAATACACGAAACAAGATACGACACACAGTAAGTTTTTTATAGGAAGTACGCTTTTTGTATTGGCGAACTTAATACCTGATGATAACGCCCCAGAGTTTGCACAGCTAAACTTGGGTTACAGACTTAGTCCCAAAGATGCTATATCATTGGAGTTGAAAACGTGGACATATCGGTGGTCGCTCGGTATTCCTTATGGTCCTTTAAAAGAAGCACCAGAAGAAAAATTCCCAGGTTCTATCAAGGAATATGGAGCTGCCGTGGCTTATCAGCACTTTTGGTGGAAGGGCTTATATACAGGAGTACACGCGATGAGTGCTTGGCAAACTTTCAGAAATGAAGAAGGCGAAAAAATTGATAATGGTTTCCAAATCTTCAACACTTATAGAGCAGGATATCATTTTAAGCTTTTCAAAGGCAGATTTTTTATTGAGCCGAGTATTGCAGTTACGCATCGCCCTTATCATACTGAAATGCCCGCATCGTTTAAAGAGTTTGATGACAAATGGTCAAAGTTGTTTTTTGGAGAACCAGGATTTCATTTTGGATTTAACTTTTGAGAAACGTTTTATTTATACCCCACAATAGAGACGTGCTTAAGTAACTTAACAAGCAGTTAACAAACATTACAATACAGCTAACAAGAAGAAAAAAGTAGATGAGTAGTTTTACAATATTACATAATATTCTAAAAACTATCATCATGCGAAAATCAACTTTAGGACTGTCTTTACTTCTTTTACTCTTCACATTTTCGGCATTTGCTCAAGATGAAAATAAATATGTTTTTACTGATGTCAATGTAATTGATATTGTGGGAGAAGACATTTTAGAGCATCAGGACGTGTATATTTCAGGAGAAAAAATTGAACGAATAATCCCAACGGAGAAGAAAAAATCGAAAGGATATACGAAGATTTCAGGAAAAGAAAAATACTTAATGCCTGGTATCATGGACGCCCATGCCCACTTGCCTGGTCCTCAAGGATTAGAAATGCCAATGGAAGATTATTTATTATTGCAATTAGCGAATGGCGTCACATCCTTGCGTTGTTTGAGATATGAGGAGGAATATTTAGGTTGGAAGAAGAAAGTGGAAGCAGGTTCTGTTTTATCTCCAAATTTATTCGTGACAACCCCCGTCATTTCTATTTACGGGGATATGGATTATGCAAATGCGACGGAGTTATTTAAATCCTATAAATCACAAGGTTACGACCACGTGAAATATATGAGTGGATTAAATGCCGCAACACATAAGTCATTGTGCAGAATTGCCAAAGAGTCAGGGCTTGCTTTTGTAGGTCATTTACCAAAATATGTCGGATTGAAAAATGCCCTCGAAAATGGACAAATGGGCATAGAACATTTTAATGGTTATACGAATTATGAAGAAGAAGACCTAGAGGAATTAAAGTCATTAATTCAGTTGACAGCCAAGAAAGGAGTATACAACTGTCCAACCTTAGAATGGTACGAAATAACACAATTGTATGTAAAAAATCCAGTAGAAGTACTCAATAAAAGAAACGGTTTAGAATATTTGCCGAAAGACTTAGTCGCAGAATGGAATAATGATTTAGAAACGACAATGGAGAAAAAGGCTTCCCAAGCAGATGAAGTAAATCCGAGAATAGAACTACTGAAACTCTTCAAAGACGCAAATGCACCTTTATTAGTTAGTCCTTCTGACGGCGTATTTATTGTGCCTGGATTTGGAATGTTGGAAGAAATGAAACTTTTCAAAAAAGGAGGATTGAACAATTGGGAAATACTGCAAGCCGCTACCGTAAATGGCAGCAAATTTTATCAACTAGAAAATGAAGGTGAAGTCAAAGCAGATTATGTAGCAAATATCGTTTTGTTAGACGAAAACCCAATAGAAAAATTAGAAAATGTAAGTCTTGTCAATGGCGTCATGGTAAACGGAAAATGGCATGCTAAAAAGGAATTGCAGAAGGAATTGGATAAGATTAAGAATAGATAGATTCGGAATTGTCAACTATGAACGGTCTAACTATAAACTATGAACCCCGTCTCAGCACAAAACGTTACTGAGACGAGGTTCATAGTTAACTCGTTCCTAGTTCATAGTTAAAAAAAATTAGCCTGCAAACCGACTCTCCAATTCCTCCAAATCAATCGTCACAAAACAATTGCGACCACTCGGACTCTTATAAGGCACTGCACAAGCAAACAGCTTGTCAGTCAATTCCAGCATCTCTTCCTCCGTCATATTCTTACCTCTTTTTATCGAAGCAGAACGCGCCATACCGCGTGCGATATTTTCGCCAATATTTAATTTAAAATCAGTATTGAGCTTTGCTTGTTCTAAGAGACTTTCGATAACACGTTGCTCATTGATGTTATTTCCGAGGTCGGCAGGAACGCCATTTATCACAAAATTCGTCTGTCCAAACTTCTGAATATCAAAACCTAGTTGATTGATTTGTGGCAATAAATCAGACATCAAATCTCCATCCGCTGGTGATAAAGTCAAAGTGCGCGGAAAAAGTTCTTGCTGCGTGAGTGTTTGTTTATTTTCTAAAATGCCTAAATATTTTTCATACAAAATACGCTCATGCGCTGCTTGTTGGTCAATGAGTAAAAAGCCCGATTTTATCTGACTAACAATGTAAGACGCATGAATTTGGTAAGGTTGCTTACGTGTTTTAGAAAAAGAACCCGTCTCGTCGTCTAACTCTTCTGAGTGCGTAGACATACCACTCGCTATCGTTACAGAACCTTCTGGAGAAAAAGGAGCTTGCTTTTCTTCTTCTTTTTGCGCTGGTTCATTTTCTAAACCTTCGTAAAGCGATTGCCAATTTTTCAGATTATTATCTTCATTACCACGGCTGGGCATCGTGTAATAATTGCCGCCACTATTAGAATTTCCAACCGTCGCACCACCAAAGTTAGTAGTGGGTTTATCCGGCTTGTAATCGCGGTCATGCATTCCTTTTCCACTATTTCCAAAACCCATAGCAGAGTTAATACTCGCCTCGCTATCAAAGTCTAGAGTCGGCGTAATGCTATATTGCCCCAAACCGTGACGCACGGCCACTTTGAGGTAATTATAGATTAACTTTTCGTCTTCAAACTTGATTTCCTGCTTCGTTGGATGCACATTAATGTCAATCCGCGCAGGGTCAATATCCATAAAGATGACATAAAGGGGATAGGTATCTTTTGGTAAAATTTCTTCGTAAGCCGTGAAAACGGCGTGATTTAGATAACCGCTTTTAATAAAGCGATTATTGACGAAAAAGTATTGTTCGCCGCGTGTCTTCTTAGCAAATTCTGGCTTTCCGACAAATCCTTGAATGCGCAAAAAATCCGTTTCTTCCTCAATTGGAACTAATTTCTTATTAGAGTTTGTTCCAAAAATAGCGACGATGCGCTGACGTACATTTCCTGCTGGAAGGTGGAATATTTCCTGACCATTGTGGTGGAGAGAGAAAAATATATTTTCGTGTGCTAATGCCACACGTTGAAATTCGTCTAAGATATGACGCATTTCTACCGCCGTAGATTTCAAAAAATTGCGGCGTGCTGGTACGTTAAAAAAGAGATTTTTGACAGCAATGCTCGTTCCGACGATACATTGACAGGCTTCTTGATTACGTACTTCTGAGGCTTCGATGACCAATCGTATTCCTAAGTCTTCCGTCTGCTGACGCGTTTTCATTTCGACATGTGCCACAGCGGCTATTGAAGCCATAGCCTCTCCGCGAAATCCCATACTGCGAATGGAAAACAAATCTTGAGCTGACCGAATTTTAGATGTTGCGTGACGCTCAAAACACATCCGTGCGTCCGTTTCGGACATACCACTCCCATTGTCAATGACTTGCACGAGTGTTTTACCCGCATCTTTGACAATAAGTTTTATCTCTGTAGCTCCCGCATCAATTGAGTTTTCTAACAACTCTTTGACTATCGAAGCTGGTCTCTGTATCACTTCACCCGCAGCAATCTGGTTCGCAATAGAGTCGGGAAGAAGCTGAATAATATCAGCCATTTTGAGTTACGATTTGCGATTTGACGATTTACGACTGTAAACTTGCGATTTGTATTTATAGCGTTAAAAGCGTCTATCGGTTTTTGTTTTCGACGAAAAAAAAAATGAAAGGTGCCGTGTTATTTCACTGTCAATAGAGAGTGGTCAATAGACAACTAAGTCATAATGTGGGCAAATATACAGTAAGCATAATATAACAAAGGGCAACTAAGGCAATTATTATGGATAAAATTATAATATTTGACCGTCGGGTCTGTTCTTGGCGCATTTTCGCTGCTGCAAAATAGTCACCACCACCACCACGTCCGCCACGACGAAAGGCATTGCTGATGCCTTCTTTTATCGCCTCGGGGTCGTTACCCCGTAAGCGGTCATGCCGACTAATTCGTTTTTCTAACTCTTCTTTTTTCGGGTCCCAAAAACGAGGTTTGTATTCGTGTCGTTTTGTTTTTGGCAAACGAAACATATTTCTACCTATAGCCATAATACTTAGTTGTTAATTCTTCGAGAAATTCTATAGACTTGTTTGTAATTTATAGAATTGGTCAAAGAATATTATTTTTTGTGAAGATAAGAAGTTTTTAGGAGAGATGCGCAAATGAAGGAAACAGGCGTGTGTTATTTCAAAATTTTAACTTTCCTTTTACATTTTGTTGTGTTACTAATTTATTTTTTCACAGTCACAAAAATAGTAGTTACGCAAGTATAGAGAATAAGAATAATCTTATTTTCGCGCTTGAAAAATTGTAACAAAGGATTTTTTTGCAATAAGCAAGCTTTTTCCTTACATTGCAGTTCAACTATGTATTTCTTATACCTCGGTCACATTTTGGTTGACAGAAAATTATGGGTGCAAAGAGGATGATTTTTCTTCTGTTTACCAAAATTTTATCGAAACGAGGTACTTTTAAAACTAAAAATCAACATTGCTACATGGCAAATTTAATGGAACTTCTACAGGGGCAAATGACGCCTCAAATGATTGCTCAACTTTCTCAAAAGATTGGAGGTGCTGACCAAGAACAAACAGCCTTAGCTGCAAATGGTATCTTGTCTGCATTAACAGGAGCATTGGCAAAAAATGCTTCGACAGAACAAGGTGTTCAGTCTTTGAGCAACGCACTTGACCGTGACCACGACGGAGGTATCTTGGACAACTTTATGGACCTTATTGGAGGTAATGCACAGCCTGCTCCACAGCAACAACGTGCTATGAACGGCGCAGGTATCATTAAGCACCTTTTGGGTGACCAACAAAATGGTGCTTTGGATATGATTAGCCAAATGAGTGGTTTGAACTCAAATCAATCTGGAGGTTTAATGCAGATGTTAGCTCCAATGGTATTGGGTATGTTAGGTAAGCAGAAGAAAACGCAAGGTTTAGACCTAGCGGGTATTGCTTCTATGCTTTCTGGTACTGTAGCTCAACAAAAGCAAACTAATCCAGCAATGGGTTTAATCGCAGGTTTCTTGGACAAAGACGGCGACGGTAACGTAATGGATGACGTGGCTGGTATGGGTATGAAGATGTTGGGTAACTTCTTCAAGAACAGAAGATAGGATGGATTAAGAGTTGTGAGGTTGTGGGTTTTGAGGTTTTAGATTACTCTTGATTTTTCTAATAAAAAAGTGTGTATGCCGTTTGACTGGCGTACACACTTTTCTACTTTTACGGTATATCGAAACTCCTGTTTCGATTTTTTATACAGATACGGGAGTTTCGGAATCCGGTACAGCTACCGTAAATTTATAATACCGCGCTCCTTCTCTCACGCCCTCCGTTCCAATTCTATCAATAGAAAATTCATCTTGTGGTGCAATAACCGACTCTTTTTGACGACCTCGGTGTAGATTTTCGTATGTTGCATAATCAACTGCGGTACGTTTTTCTAAGCGGTTAAAAATATTAAACTTAGCTACAATTTCTTTCCACTGTGGCTGTAGGTCAGCTTCAAAACATTTAGATTTAGAACCACTCCCGTAGCCAAAAAATCCAAATGTCGCATCTTTCAAATCTTCTCCTTCTTTCCAGTCACTCTCCAATGAACTCATCAAACCCATAAATATCGAACAAGCGTACATGTTTCCAATTAAACTACTCGCGCGTTGTGCTTTCTCCATTTTTTGCTGGACAAATTCTCGATAACCACTTGTCTTTGTGATGCTCCGCAAAAAACCTGCGTAAACCTTTTCAAAAGCGGCATCGTCTTCATTTTCTCGGCGTGGCATTGTCAAGTCATTTTCCTGCAAATAAGTATGCCACTCATCTGCATTTTGCAATTCTTTCATGAATATTTCAGAAAAGATGCGCTTTGCATGAAATGCATAAGGCAAGTGAAAAATCAAACGTGACCAACGTTTTAAAAGATTTTCATCCTCTGAAAAGTATTCTTTTTCTTCTGCTAGTGAACGAAAATGTGCGTATGCTTCACGTATCCGGTCTTGGTAACATTGATTAGAATACTGCCCATCAAAAACAGGTGTATCCTTGTGCAAGGTCAACATCTCCTCATTATTATCTAAAACGCCATTTACTTCTAAACTCTCTGGTAAATTCTGCAATACAGCTTGGATATCTGTATTTTCAACACCTGCCAACTCTAATACTTCCGCTATAATTTGCGCTTTTTTTGCCGTTCTTTTAGGTTTGTAAAAGTCATGCACCCCTTTCGTTCCAACTCCCACAATATCATGAATAGCCAAAAGACGTGGGTTGTGTTTGATTAACATTGCTACGGCACCCGCACCTTGCGTATACTCTCCTGTCGACGCCAATTCGTATTTCGCATTGTCAGAAGTAATTACGATGCCCATTCGTGTTTCGTCTCCTCTTACCCAGTCTAAAGTATTGTGCAAAGCATCTACACCACCTATACAAGCGAAGGTTAAATCTACCACATCGCAATTACGGAAACAGTCTCCTCCGTAAGTCTCCCGATATTTGTCTCGCAGCATTGTTAAGACATAAGTAGCCGTTGGTTTAGCACCATCTAATGCACTCTCCGTTCCTAGATAAATACGCCCAATATCTCTTGGATTGAGTTCATTTTTTTCGATAATTTCAGCTGCGGCATTGGCTGCCATAGTCGCTGCATCTTCATGTGCGTCAGGAATAGCCATGTGCGTGAGACCCAAGCCTTTGTTGAGTTTTACGTACTCTAAGTCACGCTCTTTCGCTAAAGTTTCAATAGGTAAATAGAGAGATGGTGCGTAAAACGCCATGTCGTCGATACCGACGAGATTTTGCTTTTTCATAAGGAAATTTTTTCTGTAAAAAGATGTGCGTCTTGCCAGTTTGGCGAAAGAAAGGTGGGACTGAACACCTAAATAACGCAAAAGCACTTTTGGAATTGCTAAGATAAACAGGAAGTTTGGTTTTTGGTTGGCTTGGATTGTAAGGTATTTACGATTTCATACGAGTTTTTTTTTTAATTAAAGGTAAGGGCGTTTTGTAGAATAATCTATCCAAAATATGAACCAATAAAATTGGACCTTGGTCCTTAGACCTTAATCTCAAACACATGTAAAATAACAGTAATCGTAAAACTTGTCTGTATCACTTTAAAAATCAAATTTTAAACAAGTGACTTTTACTACATTTCGATTGTTTTGTCTAAAATCTAACGTCCAAAATCTTTCGTCCAAAATCCACAATAAAAGATAAATCTATTTTCTGCGTTATTTATAATATAATGCTGACATTTAACAAATACTCGTACTTTTGCCACAATGAAAAAATCTATCTTTTCCTTTTGTTTGATTATCTTATTTGCAACCGCTTGTAGAAAATACGAAAATGGTGCAGCCTTCACTCTTTTGACTAAAACAGAGCGTATTACGAAAGATTGGATTTTGAATGAAGTAGCAATGACCAATATTTCAGGAGGTTTGACTAATATTATTGACGAGTATCCCACGATGCGACTGCGTATTCGAAAAGACAGTGTCATTGTGCTTTTTGCGCCGATTACGGAGAAATTATATGGAAATTGGGAATTGACAGAGGGTAAAGAAGCTTTCCAATGGACAGTTGACCATGACCCCGCGACTGTAATTGATGCGGCTACAGAGACCGATATGACTTATGATTCTTTGGGAAGATTTGATATTGAACGCTTGACGAATAAACAGCTTTGGTTGGTGGATAAGTTTAATAATACTTTGCGATTTGAGGTGGAGTAGGTTTGGTATTAGATGAAAAAAACTGTAAATCGCAAACAAACTATTCAAAAATGCAGGCAGAAAAATTAGATAAGATTTCGATTGAGGAGTATATTGCTATTGAACAAGCAAATGATACTAAGTATGAATACCATGACGGTTCTATTTATGCGATGGCTGGTGGGACTTTGAATCATGCTTTGATTTGTGGTAACATTTTTGGAGAAATGAGAAATTCACTACGCGCAAAAGATAAAAAATGTATAGCTATTAATAGTGAAGCAAAACTACGAATTGAAGTAAAGAATAGTTATGTCTACCCTGGCGCGATGGTTGTTTGTGGTGGTATTGAAACGTCGAATAGGAAGCCTGATGCCATAATCAATCCAACGGTCATCATTGAAGTTCTTTCTAAATCTACCGCAGCTTACGACCGAGGAGATAAATTTTACCTGTACAGACAAATTGAAAGTTTGCAGGAATACATTTTGATTGAGCAAGAAAAAGCTGAGATTGAGGTTTATAGTAAAAAAGGAGACTTATGGCAAATTACCCGTTATACAGGTATGGATACCAAATTATTTCTTTCATCTATAGACGTAACAATTAGTCTATCTGAAATATATGAAAATGTAGTTTTTACAACAAATTAAACACTCCCCTCATTCACCACAAACATCTTAAAATCAGAACCCGCCCCTTCCAGTATCTCTTTCAGACGCTTTTCGTCAGTATCTGTAATAAAGGTCTGTCCGTAATTTCTATCCAAGATTAATTTTATCAGTTGCTGGACGCGATTGTTATCCAATTTATCAAAAATATCATCTAATAAAAGTATTGGAGCAATACCTTTTTCTGCGCGTAAAAATTCGTATTGAGCGAATTTTAAAGCTAAGATAAAAGACTTTAATTGACCTTGTGATGCAAAGCTTTTCAGGGCATAATCACCAATTTTAAAAGTCATGTCATCTTTGTGTATTCCAACTGTTGTCCGTTGCAAAATACGGTCTTTCTCCCTTGCGGCTTCTAATAATTCTTCAAAATTCTCGGTGAGTAGCTTTGACTTATAAACACAGCCTACTTCCTCTTGATTGTCAGAGATAGCCTTATAGTTTGCTTTTAATTTAGGCTCAAAACTATCCGAAAATTGCTGACGTGCCCGCACGATATAAGACGCAGGTTGTTGCATTTGTTCATCAAAAATACACAGTAATTTTTCATCAAATCGGCGTTCCACAGCAAACTGTTTTAGCAAAGCATTGCGTTGCTGCAAAAGGCGGTTATAAGTCACTAGATATTTCAAATACAATCTATCTAACTGACTCAAAGTGTTATCCAAAAATCGCCGACGCTCCTCACTCCCCTCTCGCGCTATCATCGTGTCATCTGGCGCAACCATCACGACGGGCAGCAAACCAATGTGGTCCATCAAACGGTCGTACTGTACATCATTACGCTCAAAAGATTTCTTCTTTCGTGGAATAACCTTCGAGACAACCTTCTCGTTCTTTTCCTCTTTTAAAAAATGCCCCTCCAATCGAAAGAAATCTTCTCCATGCTTTTTAATATTTCCGTCATTAATACCAAAATGACTTTTACACATACACATGTAATAGATAGCGTCCAACAGATTAGTTTTGCCCATGCCGTTGCGACCTACAAAGCAATTCAATCGCTCAGAAAAATCGAGTGATTGGTATTCGTAGTTTTTAAAATTAGTGAGTATGAGTTGTTTTAAATGCAATATTATATGATTTACGAATTACGATGTACGAATTACGACTGCTCTAACTTGTACAATTTTATCAATTATTGAGGCGAAAGTAAACCTTTTTCGTTTATTCTCAACAAGATGAAGAGAAGTCTGTTTCTTTTTATAAAGTTAAATACTCTATTTGCATAAAAATAAATATAAAGTTCCTTATCTTTAACGGCAGAAACGTATTTTTGCAGCGAAAATTCGCTAAATAGATATAAGTCTGTGACTTATTCAGAAAAAAGTGTGTTTAGAAAGTAACGCAAGGTCGTAATTCGTAAATCAAAATTCGTAAATCAATATGGCAGTAGCGGCAAAGGCTCCAAAAAAACGGGCACCACGTAAGAAAAAAAGTGAAGTAACGAGCGAGATGTGGTTGGAATGGTATGAGTTAATGTTTCGTATTCGTAAGTTCGAAGAGGCAGCTTTGCGCTCTTATGGACAACAAAAAATTCGTGGTTTCTGCCACGTATATATCGGACAAGAAGCAATCACTGCTGGTATGGAAGCAGCTTTGCAAGAAGGTGACGGTATCGTAACTGCTTATCGTCAACACGGTACGGCTATCGGTCGTGGTGTAGGTACTAAGGAAGCTATGGCTGAATTGTACGGTAAAAAAACAGGTATCGTAAAAGGAAAAGGTGGTTCTATGCACTTCTTCTCACGCGAGAACAAATATTTTGGTGGTAATGGTATTGTTGGTGCACAAATTCCAATCGGTACAGGTATCGCATTTGCGGAGAAATATAAAGGAACAGACAACTTGTGTGTGACTATGTTTGGTGATGGGGCTTCTCGTCAAGGTGCATTGTATGAGTCATTTAATATGGCTATGACATGGAAGATTCCTGTTTTGTATGTGGTTGAAAACAACCAATACGCAATGGGTACTTCTGTAGAGCGTACTTCAAATGTTCACGAACTGCACAAAATTGGTTTGTCATTTGATATGCCTTCTGAGCCAGTTGACGGTATGGACCCAGAGGCGGTTTTCATGGCTGTCAAAAAAGCTGCAGCGCACATCCGTAGCGGTAAAGGTCCTTATTTCTTAGAGATTAAGACATACCGCTATAAAGGTCACTCTGTATCTGACCCTGCTAAGTATCGTACGAAAGAAGAAGTACAAGAATTCAAAGACCAAGACCCTGTGAAAATGGCAGAGGCACGTATCTTGAAAGAAAAGTATGGAACAGAAGAGCAAATCAAAGCTATCAAAGATAAGATTAAAAACGAAATCAATGAAGCATTGAAATTCGCTGAAGAATCTGACTATCCAGACCCTTCTGAATTGTATGATGATAACTACGTAGAGGATGATTACCCATTCTTGACGTAATGAGAAGCACGAGGTACGATTTACGAAATACTTTGTAATTATATCTCTACTCTTTTAATAAAAGGTCTTAATCCATTTTTGGGTTAAGACCTTTTTTAGTGTAACATTCTTGTTACAAAATCCGTCATCTTATCAAAGACCAATAAATGAGAGCAGAAGTTTTTGTAATTATGGCTTACATATTGTTATAAAGTAACATGTAAGTAACCAGAAATAATTATACATAGCTTACGACAGGACTATTTTTCACCTGTTTTCACTTAAAAAATCTCGTGTAGCTACAGCTATATTCGATTTTCAAAGCCAAAACAGACAAAAAATATCCTCTCTCGTAAACTACATCTAATTATGTCTGATTACTTAAGCTCATTTAAACTACACCTGCGATGAAAAATATAATCCTGTTTACACTATTTACTTTAAGTTTTAATCATTTTGTTTGTGCACAAGTTGTGGAACAATATATAGATAGAAATGATTCTTCAACGACAGTCATAGAGAAAGTACCCGACTCTGATGACCAAGATATCTTAAGTACTTTAAATCTTGATGACTATGGTCTGAATGAGGAAATTTACATTATTGACCATAGACAGTTAAATATAGAAGAGGAAGAGGAAGAGGAAGAGGAAGAACCAATAATAGTTGAGCAAACAAATCAACGAAGAGTTCCTTCTAATAATACTGCAAGTCAAGTTA
The DNA here is from genome assembly GCA_937923465.1 of uncultured Saprospiraceae bacterium. GTDB lineage: Bacteria > Bacteroidota > Bacteroidia > Chitinophagales > Saprospiraceae > JAHDCG01. The sequence goes on along the minus strand of CALDUB010000248.1, from coordinate 7,234 downwards.
GACCCGATAATCCCGAAAGAAATCCTATCGGAGAAAAGGTAAAACAAAAAAGAAAACGCACACCGCGTTGGAGAAGTGACCGTAGAGGAAAGAGGTCAAATTTTACTTGTTTTAAATTTTAAAATTCTGGCAAAAAGCCGCAGAGGTATTTCCTCTGCGGCTTTTTGTTTTGTACTTTGGCGTTTATAAATGATTATCAAAACCTTAAAGAACATTTTCTTATAATTTCAATTCATAAATACATGACCCTATTTATATGAATATTTAAGGCAAGTTGTCAAAAAAATACAATTAGATGAAAATTTTTAGTCTATCGATTACATTCCTTCTTCTGTCCCTTACTCTTAGTGCTCAATGCTGGAATTTGGTATGGGAAGATAATTTTTCAGGTAGTTCTCTAGACGAGACAAAATGGTCTTACCAAACTGGCGGCAGTGGCTGGGGCAATAATGAATTACAAAACTATACCGACCGCACCGACAATGCTACAGTAACTGGCGGTGTTTTGCAAATCATCGCTAAAGAAGAACTACTAGACGGCAACGACTATACATCTGCTCGTATTCGTTCGATAAACAAAGGTGATTTTACTTATGGAAAAATAGAAGCCAGTATCAAAGTGCCTTCGGGGCAAGGTATCTGGCCTGCATTCTGGATGATGCCGACTAATAATACTTATGGTATTTGGCCGTCGAGTGGAGAGATTGACATCATGGAGGTATTAGGACATCAAACGGGGACTTCTTATGGCACCGCGCATTTTGGTAATTCATTTAGCGACAAAAGTTCTTATGGTGGAAGTCATATTCCTGGAACACTTTTTTCAGATGCCTTTCATACTTTTTCAGTAGAATGGGAACCGACGCAAATTAAATGGTTTATCGACGGTACTAATTTTTATACGATGAACGATACGAATCCCGATTTCAATACTTATTCGTGGCCATTTAATCATGATTTTCACTGTATTTTAAATGTCGCAGTCGGTGGAAATTGGCCTGGTTCACCAGATGCTACAACTGTTTTCCCTGCGACTATGGAGGTAGATTGGGTTCGTGTATATCAGAAATCTGAGGACATTCAAGCTTCTGGAAACGACCTAGTCGAACCTAGTACAACTGGGTCTGTATATAAAGTGCCAACAGTCTCAGGAATGACTTACTCTTGGAGCGTACCAAACGGGGCAACAATCGTCTCAGGTCAAGGAACTTCAGAGATTATCGTAGACTGGGGAACGACAAGTGGAGATATTTCGGTCGACATTACGGACGGTTGTTCTACCGAAAATATAGTTTTCCCAGTGACTGTCTCTGCTAATCTTTGGGATAATTATAACTTTGAAAGTGGTTATGCAAATTGGAGAACTATCAATAACAATGGAGCGGATGCCGCTTTTAATCTAGAAACAGCAAGCCCTTATGAAGCCACGACTTCTGCTTGCGTAGAGGTAACCAGCCTTCCTTCTAATCCTTGGGACACACAACTAGGTCGCCCCGATATCGACTGGACAATGGGAGAAAGTTATACCCTCAGTTTTTGGGCAAAAGGTACAGCTTCTGGGCAAGATTTAAATATCGCTTTTATCAACCAAAGTACTTATGCTTATCGAATAGGTACTGCCATTTCTATAACTGACCAATGGGCAGAGTATTCTTTTATTTATAATGCGCCCTTGACGGAAACCGTTTTGTGTAATTTTGATTTGGGAGATGAAATCGGGACTTTCTGCTTTGATGAAATGTTGTTTGCCCGTTCGGTTTTACTGCCTTTAGAATTGGCTTATTTTGAGGCGAAAAGGACGGAAAAAGGTTTTGTTGACTTGACTTGGGAGACTTTAGCAGAGGAGGATTTGTCTCATTTTGTGGTGCAGCGCAGTTCTGATTTGAGGACTTGGGAGGATGTGGAAAGTACTTATGCGTCTAATGTGCCTGATATCTATAGTTTATTGGATGAAAATCCACTTTTCGGAGAAAGTTATTATCGCTTGAAAAGTGTTGATTTGGATGGAACGACCTATTTGAGTCAAGTGGCTAAGATTGAAAAAAGTGGAGATGATTTACTGCTTTCACCTAATCCTATGACTGGTTTCTTTCAAATAAAAGGAAAAGATATTGAGGTGGTGCGTGTTTATAATTTGACGGGCGAATTGGTGAAAAATGTATTAGTAGAAATGAATAGTGAAGCCGTAGCAGTTGATTGTAGTCTTTTGACTAAAGGGGTTTACTATGTGGAAATAGTGCAGAATGGGCAGAGATACTGGGAAGAAATTGTGAAGATGTAAGAGAAAAGAACAGCGCTTTATAAACGTTGAAATATGCAAACTCAGCTTTAATTGTGTGTATAACAAATTGCACTTTTTTTCTGCTGGCTCGCGATACATTGTATTCCTCGGGACACAGTGAAGCCAGCGATAATGTGTTCTCCCCCACTTTCCCCCCTTTTTTCGCGCCGAAGGCGCGTTTAGATTTTTTGTGCAATTTGTTATACACGTGTTAATTTGAATGTTAAGAAAGATTTCTTAAATTTGTTATGCTTTTAAATTTCACTCTCCCATATTTTCTGACTTAGTAACGACGAAATAATAAGTCCATCAAGTTGAACAGTGTATAATTTTTCTCAGTTTTGACTTCAAAGCACGATAATTGTTGTCCCGATAGCTATCGGGAGAGTGATTTGAAGTGAAAAGTGAGGAAAATTTGACCTGTCCAGATGACGGACTTATTGTTTTGTCGTTACTAAATACGTTAATCAATTTACTCCCTAAAGACTTTTACCAACCGAAATCATATAGAGCCAAAATTTAAGCTGTTTGTACCTGCATCCTCGGCAACACCACATCAAACGAAGTCCCCTTTCCTAAATCACTGATGGCGGAAATAACGCCCTTATTCAACTCTACCAATTCCTTCACCAAATGCAGTCCGAGTCCTGTGCCTTTTTCGCCCGAAGTACCTTTTTCACTTTTATATTTTTTCAATAAAAATAAATCGTTCATTTTATCTTTTTCCATACCGATACCGGTGTCGGAAACGCGGATTTTTACCTGCTTACCGTTTTCTTCAAAAGCAGTTAGGTTGACTTGACCGCCTTCGAGGGTGTATTTGATGGCATTGTCCACGAGGTTGGTCATAATGGTCGAAAGTGCTGTCGGATCGGCATAAACCAACATATCGGCGGGCACTTGATTATTGATAGTGATATTTTTTTCGCCGGCAGGCGTTTCAAAAATGGTTTGAATATCTGCTGCAATATCTCCGATTGAAACCTCTTGCGGATTGTAAGGCATCACGTCGCGTTGCATCAATGCCCAATTGAGCAAATTGTCGGTCAATTTATTGAGCGAAAGAGCATTTTGCTCCAGATGCCCGCCCAACTGATCGAGGGTATCGAAGTCCTGTTTTTTAATCAGGTATTTTACTTTTTTGGAAATGCCTCTGAAAGAAGCCGCTGGTTTGCGCAAATCATGACCAATGATAGCAAAGATGCGATCTTTGGTGTCGTTGAGCGATTCGAGTTGGTCTTTTTGAGCGGAAATGAGTTGGTTTTGGCGGCGGGCATTGAAGAAGAAACCTAATGCGAGCAGTCCGAATGCCCCGAAACCCACTGCGGCGGTACGGCTTTGTTTGTTTTCTGCGATAAGCAAATCTTCTTTTTGTTTTTGCTCTAAAGCGATTAACTTTTTCTCGTTCTCAAACTCATAATTTAGCGCAAGCGTCGTTATTTCTTTGTTGTTTTCGTTTTCTGTTGCTTTGACGAAAAGTTCATTGCCCCTCGTGGAATAGTTGAAAGCAGCTTTAAAATCTCCTTCTTTTTTGGCAACATTCATTAGACATTCACATGCGCCGGAGGATTGATGATATAGGTTTTGATTATCCGCTAATTTCAAACTTCTATTACAAAAATCCTTTGCTTTAGCAAGTTGTCCTTCGGCAACCCGGATTTTCCCGATGAGTGTCAGCATTTCCATTTTTACAATACTGATAGATTCTTCTCCCAATATTTCTATTGCTTGATTTGCATACTTTTCTGACTCTTCGAGTTCACCTTTTTCAAAATAAATATAGGCTATTTCCTGATAGGCCGTTGGAGCATTCTGATATAGTTGATTCTCTTCAATTAGCTTCTTTGATATTTCGAAATATTCCAATGCTTTCACCGTATCTTTTTGATGTCGTAGGTTTATGACACCCAATTTCTGGTAAAGTAGAATTTCAGAATTAGCTCCCGGTTTAAATTCAATTGCCTGTCTTATCTTTTTCTCACCAATTTCATATTCCTCAAGGTCAATGTAATTACTTGCCATATTTCCCAATACAATGGATTTCTTTATAGGATTGGATGCTTCGGTGAAATAGTTATAAGACTTGTCTAAATAATAAATCGATTTTTTAAAGTTCTGTTTATACTGATAAACTGTTCCGATATTTGAATAGATTAATTGAGCAATAGAATCGTCCTCCATAACTGGCTTTTCCATTATTTCGTGATAAATAGCCAAGGCTTCATCAAAATTACCGATTTGAACATAGGCAGTTGCTATGTTGGCGTAAGTTCGTGCCGCCATTTTTTCATCCCCTACTTTTTCATATTTATCTTTTGCAACTCTGAAAAATTCCATACCCCGTTGGTTATCGCCTTTTACTAACCAACAAACGCCCCGATCTCTATTTAGCGCCGCATCAACGGATGCCAATTGATTGGCTTGCGCCAACTTCTCCAAAGAATTTAATAAAACCAGACTGCTGTCGGGATTTTGAAAAATAAACCCTTGTTTCAAAAAAATATGCAGTGCCTCTCCTCGCTCCTCAGGTTGGAGCTGTTCATTTTGCCAGGCGTTGAATAAGGAATCAGGATTTGAAAAAAGGGAAGATAAGGGCATGTATGCCAAAAGTGCAATAAATAGAACTCTCATTGGTAGGTATGTTTATAAAAGTTGGTTTAAATTCGGGTTTTAAAGAACGGTAAAGTTGCAAGGTGTTTTGTCAAAAGTAATAAATACATTGTAAAGAGTCGAATTAATTCCTTTTAAAAAAAAGCAAAATACATAAAACATAATAATTACGTGAGTATTCAACCATTCACCGACTCGAAACGACCGTTCACCGAATTTTTTCGTTTAAATTGTAATAGAAAAACTAAACAATGTTTTTTTGTGGTGCAAAACACGTAAATCTAAAAAATGGAAAATTTTACTTTAAATATACTCATCGTAGAAGACGACCTTTCATTAGCAATCGACTTAGAAATGATTGTGGATGAAATGGGCTACAAGGTCATCGGCAGAGCAGATAACTCAGTAGATGCTTTGCGAATGATAAAAGAGCAATCGCCCGACCTCATCCTCATGGATATTGACATCAAGGGCAATCTGACGGGTATTCAGATTGCTAAAAAAATCAGACATCGAGACATTCCTGTTTTGTTTATCACGAGCTTAAACGATCAGAAACACTTTAACCGAGCAAAACAAACGAATTACATCGGATACTTGGTCAAACCGGTCAATAAATTCACCCTGCGCGGAACAATCGAAACAACTTTTAAAAAACTTTCTGAAAGTGAAAATGCCGCTCCCGAAAATCAAAAGCAGGAAGCCTTTCCACTCAATGATGCTTTGTTTTTTAAAAAACGCGGCATTCTTCATAAAATAATGATTCATGACATTCTCTATATCAGCGCGGATGACGACTATACGATAACGGTCACGGAGGTCGGCGAATTTATTTCTTCGCTGCGCTTGTACGAGATTGAAAAACTGCTTCCAGAAACTAATTTTTTAAAAACACATCGCAGCCACCTTGTCAATCTCAACAAGATGAGCTCCTTTGATCCGACGAAGGGTGTTTTGAAAATCGGTGCGAGAGAAATTCCCGTCAGTCGTAGGAATCGACCGATAGTTTTGGAGAAGATTCAGTTTATAAAATAAAAGTAACTGTTTAGGTGTCGGACGCTTAGATCAATGAAAAAGCAGAAAAGTTAATAAATATCCCAAATTTTCCAACACATGAACCCCAAAAACCAAAAGCTATCGACAGGACCTATTTATTTTTTGGGTTAAATAAATAGGCTCTCCAGCGTTTTTTCTAAAATCCAAATGAAAATGAGTTTTTCCACACCGCTTCGAGTTTCGGAGCGGTGTTCTTTTTGGAAAAATTCAGCTTCTTCAAGTTTCTCTCACCATTCACCGAGTCCAGAATACCACTCACCGAAAAGTACATTTTTGATTAAAATAATGGAAAGCAATGCTCATAACTTTGAGACATCAACCTCCGAAATCATGTTTATTTTAACTTATAAAGCAATTTAATATGAGCAAACTTGTCCCTTTTTTAAAAGGTTTTCTGGTTACCTTTCTCTTTTCATTCTTTTCATTTTCACTGCAAAGCCAAACCGGGCAAGCACTCTGTTTGGATAACAGCAATGACAGAATCAGTATCCCTCTATTCAGTAATCAACTGACGACTGAATTTACTTTGGAAGCCTGGGTCAAAGTTGGAACTTCCAATGATGAAGGAGCAATCATTCATAATCACCAAGATAATACTTCCGGAGTATCGTTATATGTCTGGAGTACGGAGTTTCGATCTGAAATAAGAACCTCTTCCGGTAGTTATAATGTAGCAATTTCTAAAGTACCCTATGTCAACCAATGGGTGCATCTTGCTTCTGTCTATGACGGTTCCTCCTTCACAATGTATCTGAACGGTGCTGTGGCATCATCCACACCTGCCTCTGGGACTCTTGTGCCTAATAATGAGTCAGCTTATCTTGGTTATTACCCTCAATACGGTGCATACTTTAATGGTAGCATTGATGAGGTAAGAATATGGAACAGGGCATTGAGCAGTTGTGAGATCAATCATAACAGAAATAACGAACTGCCTAACCCGAATAATCAAACTGGTCTATTGACTTATTACGATTTTAATCAAGGTACTGCTGGTGGCAGTAATTCAGGGCAAACGACACTGTTTGACGATTCTGGGAACGGTAATAACGGTACCTTGCAGAATTTCGCACTCTCAGGCAGTTGCTCCAATTGGATAACGGGATCTAATCCACCGAATGGTCAGTCCTCTAATCCTTCTATTTGCAACAACGGCAATCCAATTACTTTATCAACTCAACAGCAGGTAGATGATTTCGCTTCTACTTATGGCTGTGACTGTAATCATACTGGTAATTTGGCTCTTCTAGGTGCATCTATAACATCTATAACGAATCTGGCAGGTTT
>CALDUB010000247.1 GCA_937923465.1 uncultured Saprospiraceae bacterium | reverse complement strand
AAAATACACCACGACATTCCTCTTGTCCTCAATTGGATACAAAAATCCATTGACTGCAATCAAGGAAATGGCTCCTCTGCTTTCTTTTCGCGTTATCGTCATCCACTAAGTGGTTGGTCCCCTGCCTATCCGGAGACAACGGGCTATCTCATTCCTACTCTTTTCGATTACGCTACTCATCTCAAAGACGATAAATGGCGGACTTATGCCCTCAAATGCGCAGAATGGCTGCTGCGAGTACAAAGACCTTCGGGGGGTTTTCCGAGTAACTATGAAGACAACCCTAATTTAAGCGTTTTTAATACCGCACAAATACTTTTAGGCTTACTACGCACTTATGAGGAAACTGGACTGCCCGTGTACGCAGATGCTTGTATAAGAGCATACAATTGGTTGTTGTCAGGTTTGGAAAATGGGATTTGGGAAGCGCACAATTACATTTCGGACTATGTGCCTGCTTATTATACTCGAGTTACTTGGCCAATGCTATTAGTGAGTCAAAAATTAAATTTACCTGGTAAAGAGCGACTTGGAGAAGTAAATGCCTTTTTTGTAAAAAAAATAAATCCAAATTTTTCAATTAACAATTGGAGTTTTTTTGCTGGCAAGCCTGCCTTTACACATACCATTGCCTATACTATCCGAGGTTTTTTAGAATTCGCAGAATTGTCTGATGATAAAGATTTATTGAAAAAGACACAGCAATGTATGCATGCAATTCTATCAGAAAAATCAAAATTTGGTAAAACGGCAGGTACTTATGATGAAAACTGGAAAGGCGATTACAGCTTTACTTGTGTAACTGGACTTTTTCAGTTGTCTATTATTTGCCTTCGATTATATAATATTACAAAAGAGGAAAAATGGAAAGAGGAAGGAATTAATTTTATAGAAGAAGGAAATAAGGCCATTCCGAATATTGACCCGCTAACGGATAGCTATGCTATTTCTGGCTCTCTTCCTTTAACAGGAAAGTATATGCGCTTTAAATATCCTAACTGGGCAGCTAAGTTTTACTTGGATGCAGTCTTACTATTTGAAAGGCTTAAAAGTAAAGTAATTTAATATTACAAATATTACGTAAAAATACAAAATTACCTGACTTTCTTATATTTTTATTGTTTAGAACCTAATAAATATGCCACTATAACTCTTCATTATAGAACTGTTCGCAATAAGCACGTACACTACCTGCTAAGATATTCTGATAGTTTGATGCATTCCTCAACTTTTCATAAGCAACAGTTCTTTCTTGCAATATCCGCTGATATACACTTGGATAGTCTCTTCTAAAATCAGCCATTTTAAAGATACCTGACTTTTGCTTTCTAAGTGGTTGTCTTTCTTGATTCTTATCTTTTTGAGCTATTTCAACCCGTAATTTATCGGTGTAAGTATCATAATCGATACGTGTCATTGTATTCGACAGACGACGAAAGTCCACTTCTCTATCCGTCATTTCTTTGATGCGCTTCATTGTTTGCTCCATAACGGCGACATGCGTCTCTTCTCTTGTTAGTCGTCCATTCTTCCACCACTGGACAAATGCACCCGGTTTTGATTGAGCTTTTGTCCTTTTCAGAAAGAAGTTCCAGAGTTGAGTGATAAAAATATCCTCAAAGCCCTGTATTGGCTCGTACTTAACTTTTGGATGAGATAGTATCTTATCGGTAATGAAGGCTTTATTTACTCCCTTTTCGGCTAAAAACTCATATGCTTTGAATTGGGGCTTGGTTAGAATAGCGACTTTCATTTGATGACGGGCAGATGGTGCTTTATCTGCATTAGAGTCTCCCAGACGCAATCCTTCTTTGATGCGATAAATGTGAAAGTGCAAATCTGTTACTTTTTTACTGCCAGATTTCGATTTACCTTCAAAAGTGAAACGAATATCATTACTCTTCAATGAGTCGCGCTCGGCAACATCTAAAATGCGACGTTGCAATTCAAAATAACGGTCATAGGTTTTGATGTTTTCTAAGCCAAACCGGCTGCGAAAGGTCTCTAATGACTCCTTTCCATGAAATTCTGCTTGTCCAACATGCAATTTACTTTTCATGTAAAGGAAAATAGGCACGGAGTACTTGCCGTCAAATTCCATGGTACTCTCCGCCAACATTTGTAAGAAATTCTTCTGCAATCCTAATAAGAATGGCTTCGCAAATGAAGTAATCACGAAAACTAATTCATCCGTATTCTTATCGTGCATTACCGCTTGAAACCATGTAAAGCTCCCCTCGTAATCTGGATTATTAAAACGAATCGGTCGATTGTTTAAGGAAACAGCAGCATCCATAGCCCTCTTAATGACGCCTCCGCGTGGTGTTTTTCCAGAGGAAAAATAACGGACATATTCTTTGTATGGAATACGATAAGTATTTTGACGTGTGACGAGTTGCTCCATATATCGCATTTGGTCTGCCTTATCGGTCAACTCCATTTTCTTAATATCTTCCTGTAAATCCTCGACCCCTCTAATTGGTTTTTCTGTACTGTCAATACAAGAAACCAATATCAATAATGCCTGGTATTGCAATTTGGTCAACTCCAATGGCGGGTATTCTGCCACTTGATTTGAGATGGCAACAATACGTTGTATGTCTTGCTTTTTCACTATCACCCTACCTTTGTATTTTATCTTTTAGAACAAATTGAAAGCCTTATCTTCAATTTGTATAATCACTTTAAAATCTGCTATTGCGTCAGAATTTTTACAAGTATAGACCTATTGCGTCAAAGATTCATGAAGGAGGGAGAGAAAATTTATCCACATGGTACTCTTTTGACGCAATAGCTTAAATCGTCAATTATTGCGTCAAAAGAGTACCAAAAGTGTCGTTTTCATTTTCTTTTTATATGCAAATCATTCCTTTCGAAGTAGAATTATTCTTTTTTGACGCAATAGCTATTGAATTTAGTGGGATTTGCCGCTTCATTATAAAAAACAATGCATTTTTTAGAGTTATATTAATATTTTATGAGTGTATTCTTCTTGTAGCGTACTATTTTGACGCAATGGCTAAGCAAAATAAAAGATTGATACTATTTTGACGTAATAGAGGATATTGATTGTATTGATTGTATTCATTATACTTGTATAATGATTGTTAGAAAAGGTACTGTGAATAAAATTGTACTTTTTTGACGCATTAGGTCTCCTCTGTAGTACTATTTTGACGCAATAAGTTACGAACTATTAGGAAAGGTACTTTTTTGACGTGATACAAACTCTTTCGACGCAATAGATAAGGAGAATAGTACTATTCTGACGCAAACTGTACTATTTTGACGCAAATAGGGCTTGTAATAGATTGATAATCAATTGATTATTCAAGCCTAAAAAGTATTAAAAAGAATCAGGTATTAAAAACCCTAATGAAACTTAAGGGATTAGAAATCTCTATTTTTTTTTAGAAATAGCCTCTCCAGACAATGTAAGGAAAGGAATATACATCAATGACTTATATTTTTCGAGATGAAAAATAAATTGAAAAAGCCTTTTGTACTTTTTTGACGCAATAGTATCGCTTACAGCACTTTTTAGTATTTACTAACTTTCAGTATAATATTTGTAATATTATATTTCATAAGTTTCTATGAAATGTTTAATTACTAGTATTGTTGATAAATTTTGTAGATGCTTAGGAATATTGCCAGCTGTAGCTTTGAAAATGATACAGCAAATCCATTTATTTGGGATTTTAAAGACGATTTAAGCAATTTTATTTGTTCTAATATCTACTTGGATGATTTAGACCCTTCAACGCTTTAAAAATCACTTTTTAGAGAGTGATTTTTAAAGCATTATTTTTACAAAATTTAGAATGTTATATTTCTATGAAATATTTGTAATATTTAAAATGTAGTATTTCTAAACTTTTAAGTATTGCGTCTTTCAAATTCTTCCTTCGCTTTTGCTAAAGTTGCAGGAGGTAAAGTTTCTAAATAGTTTTCCATTGCGTCATTAAAAACATCCTGAATTTTCTTTCTCTCCCAAAATGCGACTGCTTTGATTGCAAAAAGCAAATCGTCTTTTACACGAAAGGTCGTGACCGTCGTATTTGCCTTTTTCTTTTTTTCTACAACGGGCGCTGGAATAATGATTTCCTCCTCTTCTTTTACTTTTTGCTTTTGTGAAGGAATAAGTGTCGTTAGTTTTTTACTGCCCAAACTTTGAGCGAAGTTCTTCCCTTTTGCCATTTTTTATGATTTTAATGGATTTGATTTTTGATAAACAGCTTCTAAGTGTGTCAAAATAGCTATTGGTTATTCTGTCTAACTTTTACAGAAAATCAGAATAACCAATAACTATACAACCGATTACTTCCCTTGCAACTTTAAGATTTCATCAACCAGTAACTTGTAATCTTTTGCACCATTACTTTCAGGCGCATAATCAAATATGTGCATGTCTTCAATTGGTGCTTCTACTAAAGCGATATTGCGTCGTATGCGTGTTTTGAATAGTTTTCCTGGAAAATTATTATCAACCATCTCTGCTACATTTCTATTGACGACCACACGGGAGTCAAAACGCGTAAGAAAAACACCGTTAATCTCTACATTTTGCTTCAAACGACCGCGGATTTGATTGATAACAAACATCAACTTATCCAACCCTTTCATTGAAAAATATTGAGAGTCCAAAGGAATATAAACTTCGTCAGCAGCTGTCAACGCATTGATAGTCAATAAACCCAAACTCGGCGGACAATCAATCAGTATAAAATCATACTGGTCTTTAATCGTCTCAAGAGCTTCATGCAAGATAAATTCACGCCCTGTACGTCCACTTAACTCAATCTCTGCAACTGATAAATCCAAGTCTGCAGGTACGATGTGCAAATTCTCTGTTACCATAGCCACAGGAATTCCATTTTTCTTATTTGTCAACGCATCATATATACTACGCTCTACTTCATCATATCCGAAAGCATCACTCAAGTTTGCCTGAGGGTCAAAATCAACTAAAAGAACCTTATGTCCTGCGATAGATAAGCCTGCGCCTATGTTTTGAGTAGAAGTCGTTTTACCTACGCCACCTTTATGATTTGCGAGTGCTATTACTTTTGCCATGAAATATTTTATTGTAATGTTTGTAATATAAAAAATATAGACTTTTTATGTACGTCAAAGTTACGAATATTTTCTGTATTTCATGTTAATATTCTATTGTTTTTTTAAAGGAAAATTGTTGATGTTTAGCTTGTCAAACGGAACTTCTTTTTTGAGAAAAAAAAAATGTCATATCTCGAAGACATGACATTTTTTACATAAACTTTAATGCAGGATTTATATGAGTCTAATGACTCACTTCATATTTTTTGAGCTCTTCCAAGCTAATTGTTTCTAATGCCTTTATATGCGTACTCTCTAATACAATAGGTGGCGCCACTCCAGCGACCATTGCTTCCTTCCAACGAGAGAGACACAAACACCACTTATCACCAGCTTTGAGACCTGGAAATCCATGTTGAGGCATAGCAGTTTTTAGGTCGTTGCCACAACTGGAAGAATAGTTGAGAAAATCATCTGTCAGTTCTGCACAAACGACGTGAACTCCATAATCCCGAAAGTCTGTATTACAATAACCATCCCGATACCAACCCGTTTTGGGTTCAAAGCAACATGCTTGTAATTCTGTACCGAGTACATTCATAGCTTTAGTTTCTTCTTGTACTTTCATTGACTTTTGATTTTCTTCTTTTAGCAGGGTAGTGGATGTTGCAAGAAAAACTAGGCAAGAGGCACTTACTAAAAGTAGTATTATATTTTTCATCAGAGTAGATTTTAGATGAAACAATACTAAAATTAGAATTTAGTTCAAAAAAAAAGCGAAATTACAATTCAATATGTAATCTCGCTTCTAGTTTTTTGCTAGTTACTACCACTCAAGACAATACTGATTGCCGATATGAGTAATACCTTTTATTGTTGTTCCGTTTGATTGGAGTTGATCTCTTTTATTACAGAATCTACTGTAACTAGAGGTAATAAGTCGCTTTCCTCCTTTTATAGAAGATTGTTCATTTGAAGTTAAAATGTTTTCTTGACTTAGTCGAAGCTGTAGTTTTCTCATGGTATACTTTTTTTGAAAATTATTGAGGATAAGGAGGCAGTATATGGACAGCAAAAAAAAAGCCAGAAAAAGTCACTAAAACACATGTTTATTTTTACAATGTAATATTTAAGCGTAGCTATCGTAAAAATATATAATAAACTATTCTGTATAATTAATTCGTTTTCAGTGTTTAGCGAATTAGATTTATTATTTAGATTTAGTCTTCCTGAAAAAATAGCACTACAACTTCCCGTATATATTAGAATATACCGTGTCACATTATTTTAGTATTTTTTTAAATTCGTGTATTGTTATCTTAAAGTTGGCACCTTACTCCAAATTTAAGAATGATAGCTGCAGGCGCACCAGGCACCATACTAAAATTCAAATCCCATTTATCATTTAACTCAGCCGCAAAGTCAATTTCTCCACCGATGGGAAAAAATCGATATTGATATAAATTATTTTTAGTAATACGGTCGCCATAGAAAGGGTCAGCAACGCGTCCAGGATAGATATAATTCCAGTTATCACGCATAAAAAAGGCTGGTCCTAAACCAGCAATAAGATACCATTTCCTTCCTTCTTTCTTAAAAAAGTCACGACGAATAGCAGCATGAATATAACCTGCATTGTTGAATCCGCTATCCTTATACCAGCCTCCAGCAAAACGTAACTGCATTTTGGGTTTCTTTTCCCAAAAGTACCAATCTGCATTTACTATTATGCCAGGGATAAAAACAGTATAACCATGTTTGTCTAATCGTAAATCGTAACGCTCAGGATGGCTCGTTTTAAAAGTATGTACGACTAATGTCATTGCTTGAATACCTAACTTAAAATGACGGGTAGAGTCTGATTTTGTTGAAGTCTGAGCAGTAAGGGAATTTGTAATTATTAAAAGTAGTAGTAATAGGTATCTGTGCATAATGTAAATATCATTGTTTGGATAAAAAAACCTCTATTCGACACAAATGTATCAAATAGAGGTTTTGTTCTACTAAAAAGGAATAATTAGTCTCCTAATTTGCCATTTCAGCATTGTATTCTACAATAACGCTTGTTATCATATCAATATCTCCATTAGCACCTTGGTCTTTTAAGAAGTTAGCTAATTTCTTTCCTTCTTTACGCTTCATATTACCAAAGCCACCTTCAGTCCATTTTTCATGAGTGATAGCCGCATCATTGATCCACTTATCGATAGTAACAACACTTAGGTTAGTTGTTTTTTTCATACTATCTTTCTCCAAAAAGTAAGTTGGATTATCTAAGATGCTAGCGTAGATTTCATCAAAAGAAACGCCACTAGCCATACCCGGAGGTGAACCATAACCTCTAAGTATTGTAATTTCGCCTTCTTCCAGTACTTCTAAAAAGAAATTATTTGGAAGTGCTTTTAAAGTACTACAGTATTCGCAAGCATCCATCATTACTTTACGAGAAACGAAAGTTCTACCGTCAAAAGTAAGCGTCTCTACATCTTTTGCTTTGTGCAAAGTTTTATCTTTGTTTTTGACCTTTTTTTCACTCAAAAGAGCTTCGTCAAACATTTTTACAGCAGTATTAGTAGACCAAGGGCTGCCATCTTTCCATTCGATAACACCTTCGTGTGTATCGCCAGATTTTGTGACGATTGTTGCACGGTAAAGATTGTTAGGTAAATCCTCTAACATGGCATCTTGTCCAAAAGAGAGAGTGGAAGTAGCAAGTATAGCTACAAAGAAGAAAAGTAATTTTTTCATCAAAGATTGATTTTGTATTTATGAAATGAAAGTTTTGGGTTTTATTGAAACCATTATGATGACGTAAAAGTAACGAAGAATCCACGTTTTATGAACTTAAAACACGTATAAAAAAATGTTAATGCCTATTAGTTGTCATTTGATTTATTTTTATTCTTATGAAATTATAACAGAAGAACGAACTATTTATTGAAATTGCTTATCATTGCCAAGGATACAAAAAAGGAAATTTATGAAAATACTACACACTGCCGATTGGCATTTGGGGAAGAGATTGGATAGCATCTCACGTATGGAGGAGCAGCGAGAAGTCTTGGCTGAAATCTGTGAGATTGCGGAGCGCGAAAATGTAGATGCTGTTCTTATCGCAGGGGATTTATTTGATACTTTTAATCCTGCTACAGATGCCGTTGATTTATTTTATAAGACTCTAAAAAGATTGACAAATGGTGGTAAACGCCCAGTTATCGCCATTGCAGGAAATCATGACTCGCCAGACCGTATCGAGGCGCCAGACCCTTTGGCGCGCGAGTGTGGGATTATTTTCGCAGGATATCCCCAGACCGAAATTTCTCCTTTCGAATTAGAAACGGGTGTGAAAATCACCCAATCAGCTCCTGGCTTCATCGAATTAATTTTACCTCAATACGACTATCCTTTGCGACTTCTTTTGACGCCTTATGCCAATGAGTATCGCATGAAGACTTTTTTAGGGACGGAAGACCGTGATGAAGAATTACGTACCTTATTAGCGGAAGAATGGAGTAAGACTGCAAAAAAATATTGCGATAAAAAAGGCGTAAATATCTTGATGACTCACCTTTTCGTGATGAAGAAAGATGAGGAACAACAACCTGAGCCTGATGCGGAAAAGCCAATATTACATGTTGGAGGTGCCCAAGCCATTTATACCGAAAACTTTCCGAAGCAAATCCAATATGTAGCTCTTGGTCATTTACACCGCCGACAAACGGTAGATACCAAACCTTGTCCTATAGTATATAGTAGTAGTATTTTGGCTTATAGTTTTGCGGAAGCAAATCAAGATAAAAATGTTATTTTGGTTGAAGTCGAACCCAATAAAGAGGCAAAGGTCGAACCTGTCAAACTGAAAGCTGGGAAAAAACTACTCCGAAAACGTTTTGAAGAAATTGAAAATGCAGTAAAATGGTTGACCGAAAATCCAGATAGTTTAGTTGAACTTACAATGGTTGCGGATGACTTTTTAACTTCTCAAGACCGCAAGCAATTACATACGGCACATCAAGGCATCGTGACAATTATACCTGAGATTAGAAATAAAGCGAGTCGAGAGGGGAGTCCTACTGCTATCGATTTAAATCGTCCGATTGATGAATTATTTTCCGATTATTTTATGTCTAAGAAAGGAGTCAACCCGAATGAAGAAATTATGGATTTATTCAAGGAAGTATTGGGGACTTAGTTATTGAATACTGAGGAGGACCATAATGACACAATAACTAATAACTAACAACCAAAATATGATTCCAATTAGTCTTACCTTAAAAGGCATTTATTCTTACCGCGAAACGCAAGTTATTGATTTTACAAAATTGACGGAAGGTCAAATATTTGGGATATTTGGTGCCGTGGGTAGTGGCAAGTCTACGATATTAGAAGCGATTTCTTTTGCCTTATATAATGATACCGAGCGTTTGAATAAATCAGGCGATGACCGGTATTATAATATGATGAA
>CALDUB010000246.1 GCA_937923465.1 uncultured Saprospiraceae bacterium | reverse complement strand
ACTAAACCCAAACAAATCTAAATTATGATAAGTCTTATAAATGGGATAAATGGTCAAATTTTCCTGCCAACTACGCCACAATGGACTCATACTAACTTGTCGATAACCTGTAGCAGTCACAGTCACCCCCGAGTATCCATTAGTTGAATAAGGACTCAATGAAAAACTGTTTTTCGCAAAGGCATCTAAGGAGGCATCATACATCGTCGCCAACATTTCTGCAGCTACTTTATCGCCTTTTTGACCGCTGATTTTTATTTGCCATTCTTCTTCTTGACCGGGCAATAGTTTATCACGGAAAGTCGTGTACTCAATTTGCAACTCTTTGTTAGACCAAGGTACTTTTACCAAGTTTTGTGCATTGCTACTTCGGTTGTGTTTGGCGTAATTGTAGTGATAAGAAAAGTTACCTCGGTCACTTTCTTCTATTTTGATTTTTTCTGTTAATAAATTATTGATAGTCAACCATTTACGCAAAATTACTTTTCTATCTTTTACGACAGAAAATAAGACTTTTAAATCCTTTTCTGCTGTCCCAAAATATACACTTGCCGTTTCTCCAGGCTCGTGATTTATATCTTTTTTGAAATGCCAACCAACCTCTGGAAAGGCGATTTTATTTGCTCCCAAATCAATAATCGTCACCAATTTTTCCCATTCAATCGGCGTTCCATTCTTATCTTTTGTTTTTAAAATGGCGCGGTACTTCCCAGGTACTAGTTTGATTTTTCCTATTGCGATTTCCTTACTTTTTTCTGTATCAAAATTAGTAGAAATCACAGAGCGTTCCTCCTTCCAATTTTGCGCTTTATCTTCCTCATCATAAGCGAAATGAGGGAATTTATTTAAAAAATCATCTTGCTTAATCGTTTTAAACTCTGGACGTTCCCAATAGCGATTAATGAAAGTACGCTGAGGTGCTTTTAAGAGGTTTAACTCAAAAGTTCCCTGTGCTGCTTCAAATTCTCCATTGAGATTTTTTGTGTTTAGCACGATACTTTTTAGGTCCTGTGCTTCCATTTCGTCTTGAATATCTGCACTCGCTTGTAGCGCAACATAACCGACCTGCACGCGCTGTGTACTAGTATGTGTTTCTCCCGTAATATCCGTCACATCTGCGGTCACGGTATAGGTGAAAACAGGTTTGTCTTTCGCAGGTACATTTGGGTCTGGAATAGCTTTGAATGTCACAGCAAACTTACCCTCCGCATCCGTTTTAGTCGTCCCATTAGAGATTTCCATTTCTGGACTGCTTGGCTGATTGCCGCCGCGCCAGTACCACCAAGGACGATACGGGTAACGCGCCTGACGCGTCACACGATATTGGACAGCTGCCCCGTCAATGTTGTTGCCTGCATACGCCAATCCTTTACCTTCAATTTTAACAGAATCATTCAATGCAAAACTCCCTTTTACTGGCTCAAATTTCACCTCAAATTTAGGTCGCTTGTACTCTTCAACTCGGATAGATTTACTTCCTAGGTTGCTTACTTCTATTTGCATTTGCCCTAACAAACCACCCGTTGGTGCACTAAAAGAACCATTAAAAGTCCCGTATTCATTGGATGTTAGTTCTGTTTTTGCAATCTCCTGCCAATTGGCATCTCTAAAGACTACTTGCACCTTTTTCTTCGAGACGACACTCGGCATGTAATCTTTATCGGTGCTGAGTATTAAGCCTTTAAAATAGACCGTTTGACCAGGGCGATAGATAGCGCGGTCAGTGAAAAACTGGACAGATTGATTAACCTGGTTTCCTGAGGTATATTGATAATCATTGTGATTACTATTTAAGAAAAGAATATCAGCGCCTTTAGTTAATTTTAATCTATAGCTACTACGACCGCGACTATTTGCGGGTACATTTGAATAGAAAAAGCCGTCTTTATCAGAACTTGTTTCACTGATTTTTTTGTATTCATTTTTTCTAAAAACACTATTATATTCATAGCTGTAAAACTCGACTTTCACACCACTTTCTGCTGCGCCTGTTTTTCGATTGTAAGCTGTGAAAAAAGTACTTTGATTGCCCACATTACCTGTTTCTGCCCAATATCCGAGATTAGAAACGATGATGTTTGTATAGCTGAGGAAGTTTTTGTCAACGCCAAAACTCGCATCGCTACCCGCAATAATCATATATTCTCCGAAAGGCAATCCCGCAAAGGCAATTTCGGTAGAATGTTGACGAAAATCTTCGGTGCCTTGCAAGTCATAACTGGCATTTTGCTGTGCTTCCAGACCGTTAAAATATTCTGCAATAGGCGCATCTTTGCCTTTACTACTTTGTATTACTTTCGTTAATTTATCCTGTCTTTCTTCATTCCACGGAATTACTTTTACATGAACTTTAGTAGTGTTCTTATAAGCAAGAGATACTAATATAGGCTCGTTGGGTAAATTAACTTGCTCTGTATTTAAAGCGAAATTCTTCCTTTTTAATCTATTTGTGGCGCCTCTCGCAAAGGTTTCGCCAGCAGTTTTAGGATACTTTTCCATCACCTGCTCGTAGTAAGACAGGGCAGTTTTGAAGCCATTTTTGAATATTTCTCCGCTTTTGGCTGGGTCATCGACACTGTAAGCGAAACCTTTCGTTTCATGCCACAGACCGATATTATACAAGATTTCGCCAGCTGTATTATCTTTTTCATGCGTGCTATACAGTTTTTCTAAAGCCGACAAATACAAGTCGTCTTTATCTGTCATTACAGCATTATTGTAGACAAAATTCAAACGTTTTAACTCTACATCTGCCAGTGCATCTGTATTTTCTTTTCCCATTCTAAAACGCAATAAGTCTTGAAATAAATCAAGCGTTATTTTCTTAAATGAGGTCTCGTCTTTGGTTGGAAATTCTGTATTGATAAACTCATTTGTATAGGAGAAAATAGCTGGATTATCTAACTCAAATTTGTATGCTGGTTGCGTCAAATAATTGCGCTCATTCATAAAGAAATCAATCGCGCGATGGGCTAAAAAATCATACAAAGTTGGGCGTAAAGTCTCTGCATTTCCATTAGTAGTAATAGCCTTAAATTCACTAAAAGGCTGCGCTTTTAAGACATCTGATTTTTCTAAAGAAGCCAAGTATAATGTCAGACTATAATCTGTTAATTGCTCCGAACCCCAAGTTTTAATATCTTGATTGTCAAAGTCTTGTGTCTCAGTTCTATTCCGCAGTCGCCAAGAGTTATTTTGACGATAAGAGTCTACTACCTGCGCTAAAACGGACTGCAAAATCTGTTTGGTAGGGGGGGCTGCCTCTTTGATTTCTTCTTCCCAATTTGCAATTACTTTTGCCATGCCCTCTTCTTCTAATTGAGACACATATTTTGAGCGATAAATAACCGCTTTTACCACCTGCGGATAGTTGTTTTCTAAGCGCGCTTTTTTATAAATTTTCTCTACTTGTTCTAGAGACGACTTTGGCAATCG
>CALDUB010000245.1 GCA_937923465.1 uncultured Saprospiraceae bacterium | reverse complement strand
GTTGAGAATATCACAATTATCGTGACTACTGGTCAAACTGTAACCGTTGAACCTTTGGAGGTTATTACCTCTGTAGTTGATAACTGTTCAGAAGAGATTACTTATACATTGACACCTTCGACATTCGTTCCCGAGGATGAAGGAGAGAATACAGTAATTTTGACAGTTAACTCTCCTGGCAATCCCCCAGTTGAAATGACTGTCACTATTACTGTCCTTAACATTCCATCAAACAATGAATGTACAGGCGCGGAAAGTATTACTTGTGGTCAAACTATTAATGGAACAACAGAAGGCGCAACTACAGTTGGTGCTCCTGCAGAATGTTTCAATAGTGGTGACATGAGCGACACTCCAGGTGTTTGGTACACTTTTGAGGGTACAGGCGAAAACGTTGAATTGTCTTTAGAGGGTTCTGCCTTAGATACCAAAATGGCAGTTTATCGCGGTGGCTGTGACAATGGATTGACTTGTGTGACAGGTGATGATGACTCTATTGATGACGATGCTGTAGTTTACTTCGGTACAGAAACTGGCGTGACTTACTACATCTATGTAACGGGCTCAGGTGGCAATACAGGTTCTTATACTTTGTCTTGTGGTTGTTTCCCAGCCTTACCAAATGATGCGTGTGCCAATGCAGAATTGATGAGTGCGGAAGGTTTATACAATAGTACCAATGTTGGTGCCAATGCAACTAACCCTCCTGTACAATGTGGCAACAGTGACGACTTAAGTACTTCACCAGGCGTATGGTTTACTTACGAAGGTGACGATACAATGGTTACAGTTTCATTATGTGGTAGTGACGGTGATACACAAATGGCAATTTACGAAGGTGATTGTGATAATTTGACTTGCATGGACGGAGAAGATGACGATTTCTCAGTATGTGGCGGTAACGACCCCTCTATCACTTGGAATGCGGACATTGGTAAAACTTACTATATCTACGTGACTAATTTTGGTACAAATAACAGCGACCCATTCGTCCTTGACTTGGTTTCTATTACTCCTCCGAATGCGGTTTGTGTTCCTTTCATCTGCAACTTAGACGCCAATGGCAATGGTACAGTAACCGTTGAAAATGTAGACGGTGGTAGTACTGCCGAGGCAGGTATTCAATCTATCGCTATTACATCAGGTGCTTTGTCTTATGGCTGTAGTAACGTAGGTACGCCAGAGTCGGTGACTTTAACCGTGACAGATAATGCGGGTACTACAGGTACTTGTAACTCAACAATCACGGTACTTGACCCTATCGCTCCGATTGTTGTTCCTCAGGATATTACAATCAATGTATTACCAGATGAACCAGTTACTATCGCAGCTTCGCAATGTATTTTCTCGATGACTGACAATTGTGGAATTGCAACATCAGAGTTAAACATAACTGAATTCACACAAGATGATGAAGGTGATAATGCCGTAATGATTACAGTAACAGATGTCAACGGTAATCCAACTGTGGTCCCTGCTAATGTTTTCGTTATCAATCGCTATCCTTTGGATGTTATTTGTCGTCAACCCGTTTCTACTTGTAATGGACCAGGCGAATGTGGTAGAAGTGATATCATCCTTTTATCTCCTCATATTCCTTTAGGTATGGAGTTAGAAAGTTTGGTAAATGATGCACCTGATTTCTTCCCAGTTGGGACGACTCAAGTTATTTGGACAGTAACAAGTACGTTTGGTTTGGTGAGTCAATGTGTTTCTGAAGTCATTATTTATGACGAAGAAGCGCCAGCTTTGGATTGCCCTGGAAACATTATTCGCTATACAGAACCTGACCAATGTACTGCTTCTGTGTTCTTAAACATGGTCGCAACAGATAACTGTGGTTTAGCTTCTTTCACTGGAAATGGTGTTGTTACATTACCTATTGGTTTACACGAACAAGAATTTGTAGCAACGGATGTCGCTGGTAATTCAAGTACTTGTACAACAACAGTAGCCGTACACGATACGACTTCTCCTGTAATTGTTTCTGTTCCTGAGGACTTTACAGTCGTTGCACCTGCGGGCGTATCGGAAGTACAAGTGAGTTTACCTCAACCTGTGATTACCGATGCTTGTGGCATGAGTATCATGTTGCTAAGTTCGGATATTTTGCCAGTTGGTGAGACTACTGAGATTACTTGGAAAGGTGTAGACAATTACGGTAACTGGGCTATGACGTCTTATAATGTTACTGTAAATGCTCCTCAAAGCTTAGGCGTTAGTGATGATAATGAACCAATAGCAACAGCTCGTTCTATGGATTTATCTGACAACCAAGAAGAAGTGTTTACACTTGAAACTTCTGTTTATCCAAATCCTGCTCGCGAAAGAGCAACATTGAGTATTGGTGAATTGCCAAAAGGCTATTTAACGATTACTTTAATGGATAATATGGGACGTGTATTAGAAGAACGTTTTTACCAGGGTGCTGGTCACGAGCGTTTAGATTTTGACCTTTCTCAATACCCGAAAGGCATGTTGATGTTTAGGTTGATGCAAGACGGTGAGTTTATTACCACTCAACGGATTATTAAACAATAAAACTTTGTAAGGTTTTGTTCAGAAAGGGCGGCACTGTTGGTGTCCGCCCTTTCGTTTTTTGGACAATATTCGTTTTAAGAACGCTATAAACAATACTGAAAGAGACATTTTTTTATCATTAATTTATACTACTATCCACAACAACAATAAAAAATACAAATATAACTAACTCATTTTCAACCATTTAAATACAAAAAGTCAAAATAAAAATGGACAAAACCTTTTATTTGTAGGAAAAAGAATGATAATATATATATAAATTTGTGCCATGATTAATTTTACAACCTACTAAAAAGAGAATATTTCATCAACGAGATGATAAGCCAATGGGCAGACTGTTTCAAGACAATTTGTGAAGTAAGGAGTTGTTTTAAATTAAGATTACAATATGTTAGCAGCGACATCGAAAAATAATTTCGGTGTCGCTTTTTCCCCAAATACTTTAAGAAAAAATTATGCTTATATTTTTAGTACTTAATTACCGCATGAACTATATATTTTTTGCTACGCGGTACTTAATCCAAATTGCATAAGACGTTGAAACATTTCTTATTCAACGGATTATTACACTATGAAACTTTGTAAGGTTTTGGTATGAAAGGGCAGCACTTTAGAGTGTTCGCCCTTTCCTTTTTTTAACTCCATTTAATATTTTACCTTTGGCGTAATAATTTTAGTTCTCCGTCAAATCGAGTGAAAGTGACAGAGAACGATAATTTTCAAAAAAACTAATAAATGCCCTTTCAACTCACTATTCTAGGTTCAAACTCTGCTGTACCCGCCAATGGACGCTTTACGACTGCACAAGTACTACAAGTCAAAAATAAACTCTACCTCATCGACTGCGGAGAAGGAACACAGACACGTTTAGGGGATTATAATATCAGCCGCCGCGAACGCATTGAGCAGATTTTCATTTCTCATTTGCATGGTGACCATATCTTTGGTTTACCAGGATTATTGACTTCTTTTAGTCTGAATAATCGGAAAGCGCCGCTGACTATTTACTCTCCCGCAGGTCTACAAGAGATGATAGAAGCTATTTTAAAATATAGCTATTCACACCTTTCTTACGACTTGAAATTTGTGGTTGTCCCTACTAATAAATCTGTACAAGTATTTGATAATAAGGATATTACAGTCACAACAATCCCTTTAAATCATCGTATTCCAACAACAGGATATTTGTTTAAAGAAAAAGAAAAAGTGCGCAATATTCGTCCCGATAAGATAGAAGAATATAACATTCATTATTCTAAAATCAATGCTATCAAAAACGGTGGAGATTTCACGACAGAAGACGGAAAAGTCATTCCTCATAAAGAAATAACGATAGCTCCTCCCCTACCTCGTTCGTTTGCTTTTTGCTCCGATACGACTTATCAAGAAAGCATTGTACCAATAATTAAAGGTGTCGATTTACTCTATCACGAGACGACTTACATGGAAGATGCAAAGGAAAGCGCCGCTAAGTACGGACACTCTACAGCAAAAGAAGCCGCGACAATTGCTAAAATGGCAGGTGTTGGAAAGTTAATCTGTGGGCATTATTCCTCACGATATGGAGATTTAACACCTTTGGAAGAAGAAGCAAAAAGTGTATTTCCCAATAGTGAATTGGGATTAGAAGGGAAATGTGTCACAGTCGCTGCGCGCCGTGTCGAATAGTACAGTCGTTCCACGCCGTGCACTCTGTTATTCACGGCGCGGAGCGACTATAACACTACTCCATAAAAGTTTGGAATTCCATTTGCAAAACTTGTCCATTCTCCACAAAATCAATACTCACTTCCTCAAAACGAGGCTTGCGCCAATTACAAACTGGCTTTTTTGAAAATGCGTAAGGTTCGGCAGGTAATCCGATGAAATTCTTATCATAATTTTCATCGGCATCAATGTCGTGATAAGAGCCAACTGCAATTTTACCATAAGGAATATTTTCAAAAATAAGTTGTGCCCTTCCATTAACTATCTGTGCTCTTTTCTTTTGAATAAATTGGTCTTTTACCAAAAATGCATCACTCTTGTCGTACACAGAAACCTCTACCATTCCTTGATTTGGATGGATACTAGGAAATTCAATAATCATTTTACCTGTGACAACAGGATTTGAGAAGCTAAGCGAAGAAATAGCAGCAAGCAGCAAAAAGGTTTGTAGAAATAATCGGTTCATTTCAGTCTTTTTCTAAATGAAATTGTTTGAATATATAGTAGGCGCATCCAAAAAGTAGACGTGTTCCTTAAATAATTTGGAACAAATTACTTCGAGCGACTCAAAAAGAAGAAGGTATATTTCTTATGATTTGTTCGGGGAAAACAAATATATTTATTTTTTTATTAATTAATAAATTTTTTCATCTGTAAATCTGCAAATATTATTTTATCAACGGGAGAAATGGCATCCATATTGTTGGAATCGAGCCAAATAACTTCTTCTATCTCCGCAGCAGCTTTCAACTCGCCTACATAAGCCGCGGTGTAACAGGTCATTTTGACGATAACTCCTTCTGCATGACTGTCTGCTTGCCCTTCAAATGTTCCATAATACTGACAAGTTTCTTCTATCAATTCCACAGACAATTCTTCCTTAATCTCTCGCGATAATGCTTGCCAGTCGCTTTCTCCTACTTCCCGTTTTCCTCCAGGAATATAGTATTTAGTCCTGCCTCGGCTGCGGGTGCTGAGGATTTTTTGGTCTACGATGAGAATGAAGGCTAGTTTGTCTATCATTGAAAAAAGGTTGTAAGGTTGTAAGGTTGTAAAACTATTGGAAATCTATCTGTTTCCATAGCTTTTAGAGCTATAAATTTTGCTTCTGGGTCGAATTGGTCTCCTCTATCGGCATAATTCCTGCCTTATCATTCCTCCAATCGCATTAAAAAAATTACTTTTGCGTTCGCGTAAAAAAGTAGCATAGCTTTTCAAGCTGTTATCCTCTGGGGTTGCAACCCAGAACACACTAATAACGTAGAAAATAATTCGGCAAAAAACCGAATAAAGTGGAAGATTATCTCCACGAAACATCACGAACTATCTTCACCTCGCGCAAAAAAGGTTCTCTTGTAAGGAACTCTACCCGCGAAAAAGTGATTATAGTTCTAAATTTTTAATAATGATTAACATCACATTACCTGACGGCTCGGTCCGTCAGTACGAAGCTGGCGTCTCAAGTATGGACGTAGCTAAAAGTATCAGCGAAGGCTTAGCCCGCAACGTGCTCGCCGCCAAAGTAAATGGCGAGACCTGGGATGCTTCGCGCCCGATTAACGAAGATGCTACAGTAGCATTATTGCAATGGAGAGATGAAGAAGGAAAAATGACCTTTTGGCACTCTTCTGCACACCTTATGGCAGAGGCTTTGGAGGCTTTGTACCCTGGTATGAAGTTCGCTATCGGACCGGCACTCAAAGACGGTGGTTTTTACTACGATATCGATGCAGGCGAACGCACGCTTTCTTCTTCTGATTTTAAGAAAATCGAAGATAAGATGAAAGAATTGGCGCGTCAAAAGAATGTATACGAACGCAAAGAAGTCAGTAAAGCTGATGCAATTAAGTACTTTGAAGAGAAAGGTGACCAATACAAATTGGAGCTTTTAGAAGGATTAGACGACGGTACGATTACTTTCTATACACAAGGAAACTTTACGGATTTATGCCGTGGACCTCATATCCCACATACGGGAACTATCAAGGCTGTCAAGTTGACAAAACTCGCTGGTGCTTACTGGCGCGGCGATGAGACAAAGGCACAATTGACACGTATTTACGGTATTACTTTCCCGAAAGCAAAAGAATTAACGGAATACTTGGAGCGTTTAGAGGAAGCAAAAAAACGAGACCACCGTAAATTGGGTGCGGAGTTGGAATTGTTTATGTTTTCGGAAAAAGTGGGTGCAGGTTTGCCGATTTGGTTGCCAAAAGGTACTCAATTGCGCGAGCGTCTACAAAACTTTTTGCGTCGTGAACAAGAGCGTTTGGGTTATCAAATGGTCATCACGCCACACATCGCTAACAAAGAACTTTACGTTACTTCTGGTCACTATGAGAAGTATGGTGAGGACTCTTTCCAGCCTATCAAGACACCAAAAGACGGCGAGGAATTTTACCTCAAACCAATGAACTGTCCACACCACTGTGAGATTTTTGGACACCGTCCACGTTCTTATCGTGAGTTGCCAGTTCGTTATGCGGAGTTTGGAACGGTTTACCGTTACGAGCAGTCTGGTGAGTTGCATGGTTTGTCTCGTGTACGTGGATTTACGCAGGATGATGCGCATATTTTCTGTATGCCGAGTCAGTTAAAGCAAGAATTTTTAAACGTTTTAGCTTTGACTAAAATGGTCTTAACTAAAATGGGCTTTGGTGAATTCACTGCTCAAATCAGTCTACGTGACCCAGAAAATAAAGAAAAATACATCGGTAGCGATGAAAACTGGGAAGCAGCTGAAAATGCCATTATCGAAGCCACTCAAGAAGCAGGCTTAACAACTGTAACGGAGTTAGGTGAAGCAGCATTTTATGGTCCTAAATTGGACTTTATGATTAAAGATGCTATCGGTCGCCAATGGCAATTGGGTACAATACAGGTGGATTACAACTTGCCTGAGCGTTTTGACTTGAACTATATCGGTAGTGATAACAAGACACACCGTCCAGTAATGATTCACCGTGCGCCATTTGGTTCTATGGAGCGTTTCATTTCAATTTTGATTGAAAACACGGCGGGTAAATTCCCTATGTGGTTGGCACCAGACCAAGTTGCTGTTTTGACTATCAGTGAGCGTTTAAATGATTATGCACACGATGTTTTGAAGAAATTAGCTCCTTTTGATATTCGTGGATTCGTGGATGACCGTAATGAAAAAATTGGTCGTAAAATCCGTGATGCAGAAATGAAAAAAGTACCGATTATGCTTATTATTGGAGACAATGAAGCAGACTCTGGTCAAGTTTCTGTACGTCTACAAGGTGTCGAAGATGGCAACAAAGGAAGTATGTCTGTGGAGGATTTTGCAGCATGGTTTGCAGAAACTGCAGAGGCGTAGTTTTCTCCTTTTTCTATACGATATAAGTTATCCCGAATCTTCAGTTATGAAGGTTCGGGATTTCTTTTTTTATAGGGTATTGCGCAACTGATAAAATGTATTTTTCAACTACCTCTTACTTAATTTTAAAATTAAACATACCACAACTACCTCAAAATCAAATATTTACACCTTTTACATCTTTAAAAAACAGGACAATATCAAAAAATCGTAGGAGATTTTTTGTCATTAAAATCTGATATTTGTGTTTTAGAAAAATGCATCGGACTTTAATAAGACAAGCAATGACAAAAAGTATTTTTTGCAAAAAGGGAAATATTTATATCAAAACGGATACGAAAGATATCTGCTTTGCTGTTGCCGAAGGTGACTATGTCTCCTTAACTTTAAAAAATAAAGAGACAATATTATTGAGAACTAGCCTGACTAAAATGGAAGAAAGCATTAACTCCGATTCCTTTTTTCGAACACATCGCAGCTGGTTAATAAATATAAACGAAGTAGACATTTTAGACGTTAAGGGAGAATGGGTAAAGATAGAAGCAATAAAAATACCCATTAGTCGTACCCGTCGGTCTGATTTTTTCAAAAAAATTTCAAGGATAGGATAACACATTACCATTCATCGGTATATAGTTCCATTCACCGCAAGAAATAAGTAATACTTACTTTTTTTGATATTAGTGAAATACTACTTTAGCTAAATTTGTCGACTACACATTTAGTAATCTTCTTTTTTACCTTTCGAGAAAACTACCACAAGTTTAAAATTCAATCCATTAGTCTGATTAAATCAGGCTAAAAACAAATTATAATCCAATGTTTCATCGCTTTTCAGATGACATCTTAAAAAATATATTGCTATTGACATCCCGTGGGTGTGAGTAGTTTGCTATGCTCTTTCATAATGAATGAATAATCCATTCGTCATTATAAAAGGGCTTTCCTTTTTTACAAGAACTCGATTACTTTAATAATCCTTTTTTTAACAAATTATAATCTAAAATGAAACAAACTTACACTCTGTTTGTGCGCAAAAGGACTGTGTTCAGTCGAATTTTGCCTTTTCTGAAACGAACACGTTTACTTTTATTATCGGCTTTAATGTCGTTTCTCAGCTTAGCTGCGGTTGCACAAAGCACGATAAACATTACAACTTCAGGAGGTAATTTCCCCACTGAAAAGTGGGTAAGTATAACAACTGCTATTGATGGTGGTGGCACCCAAATTTGGGGTCAAGGTGATGGTACTTATGGCAATGGAGCAGAACTTCTGACTAACGAAAGTATATCTCTTGCACCAGGAACTTACTATGTTAACTGTTATGACCTTTATGATGATACTTGGGATGGTACTTTAATATCTGTTAATGCTTATGGAAGTGTCATAGGTAATAATGGAGGAGTTACTCCAGATGATGGAAATGATGTTGATGCAGGAGCTTTTTGGGACACTCCAGCAGATGAATTAGAAGCATCATTCCAGATTATTGTGCCAACAGCACCTTCGTGTTTGCAACCATCTGCATTGACAGCTTCTGGTATAACAGCAACAAGTGCAAACTTAGCTTGGACGGAAGCGGGTACCGCAACTACTTGGGATATTGAATATGGAGCAATGGGCTTCACACCTACTGGTACTTCAACTGTAACAGGTACAACGACTAATCCACACACTTTATCTAATCTAACAGCTAATACTTCTTACGACTTCTATGTAAGAGCGGATTGTGGTGGTAGTAATGTGAGTGCTTGGGCTGGTCCTTATTCATTTACAACGCCATGTCTGGAAACTCCAGATTATACAGAAGATTTTACGACATTTCTTAATCCTTGTTGGACAGAAGGTACAGGACCAATTACAGGTCCAACGTCTTTAGGTGCTGCTGATTGGACTGAGCATAATTTTGGAAATACAGGCTCTAATACGGCTGCTATGTTCAATATTTATGCTACTGGTGGAGACGACTGGTTGATAACGCCACTCATGGATTTAACAGGTGGTGGATTTGAAATCAATCTAGATGTAGCATTGACACCATGGACAGGTACTGCAAGTACAACAATTGAAGTAGGTGATGCTGTATATGTTATGCAATCTACTGACGGTGGCGCAACTTGGACAACGATTTATACTTGGGATAATGCAAACTCTCCTTCAAATACAGGAGATAATCTAAGTATTGATGTTACGGCTGTTACAAGTGCAACTACACAGTTTGCGATTTTTGCATTAGAAGATGCTACCTCTGGAGGTGATTATAGGTTCTATATTGATAATTTTAAAGTAAGAACGCAGCCTTCATGTGCCGCTCCTACTGCATTAACTGTAGCTAGTATTACATCAACTGGCGCTAGTCTATCTTGGACAGAAAATGGTACAGCTACAACTTGGGATATTGAATATGGAGCAATGGGCTTCACACCTACTGGTACTCCAACTGTAACAGGTACAACGACTAATCCACACGCTTTATCTGGTTTGACAGAAAATACGGCTTATGATTTTTATGTAAGAGCAGATTGTGGTGGTTCTGATACGAGCGATTGGGCTGGTCCTTATAATTTTTTCACAGGGTATTGTCCAGTATCTTCATCGAACTCAAGTAGTTATTTTGATGATTTTACAACAGCAGGAGGTTCTACGAATATCTCTAATACAGGCTCTGGTTATGCAACAAATGGCTATGAAGATGCAACAGCAATGACAGTTAGTCAATACGCTACAGGATC
>CALDUB010000244.1 GCA_937923465.1 uncultured Saprospiraceae bacterium | reverse complement strand
TGGATTGGGTTTCTTGGCAGGTTCGCACATGCGTAGCGCGTACGAATTGAAGCAAAACATGGTGGGTATTGGCGTTCTTTGGAGAACGGGCTACTACGACCAAGTTCGCAAAGGCAACCGCGAAATGGATGCGCTTTTCTTGGAGCGCAACTACAATTTCTTAGAAGATACGGGCATTCGCTTTGACATCAAAGTACATGGTCACCCTGTGAAAGTGAAGGCGATGTACCTTGCGCCAGAGACTTTTAATACTTGTCCGATTTTCTTTTTGAGCACAGATTTACCAGAAAATGACCACCTTTCTCGTACGATTGTTAATCGTTTGTATGACAATAATGTGGAGACAAAAGTGGCACAATGTACACTTTTGGGTATTGGAGGTGTGAAGTTATTGGAGCAGTTGAATTGGGAGCCAGATACTTACCACTTCAACGAAGCTCACGCTTTGCCAGCGGCTTTTGAATTGTACTCAAAGTTAGGTTCGGTAGAGGCTGTAAAAGAGAAAATCGTTTTCACGACGCATACTCCAGTAGAGGCAGGAAATGAAAAGCACGATTTCGACATGTTAGACAGAATGTCTTTCTTCGGTGATGTGCCTGCACATGAAGTGCGTCAAATTACGGGAACTCATGGCGATATTTTCAACCAAACTTTGGTTGGTTTGCGTTTGTCTCGCTATGCAAATGGAGTTTCTGAAATCCATGGTCATGTAGCGCGCGAAATGTGGGAAAAACACGACGGTGTTTGTGAAATCACACACATTACCAACTCCCAAAATCACACTTACTGGCACGATGCTGAATATGATGCAGCTTTCAAAGCGAAGGATGATAAAGCATATTTAGCACGCAAATCAGAGATGAAAGCGGACGCATTTAAGGTCGTTGCAGACCAATGTGGAAAGCTTTTTGACCCTAGTGTTTTGACTTTAGTTTGGGCACGTCGTTTTGGTGCTTACAAGCGTCCACACTTGATTACACAGGACTTTGAGCGCTTTGAGCGCATCGTTAGCAATACAAAATATCCTGTACAAATTATCTGGGCGGGTAAGCCTTATCCACAAGATTACGGTGCGGTTGACATCTGGAATAACTTGGCGCATCTAGCGAAAAAATATCCAAATGTGGCGATTTTGACAGGCTATGAATTAGATTTGTCTAAGAAGTTGAAGGCTGGTTCTGATGTATGGTTGAACAATCCACGTGTGCCGCGCGAAGCGTCTGGAACAAGTGGTATGACGGCTGCCATGTTGGGTTCGGTGAACGTTTCGACTTTTGACGGTTGGGTTCCTGAATTTTGCAAACAAGGTAAAAACGGCTGGATGATTCCTAAGGTCGATTTGTCTTTACCTCAACATGAACAAGATATTTTTGACCGCGATAATATGTTGGATGTCTTAGAAAACGAGGTAATTCCTACTTATTACGATAAACCAAAAACTTGGCTGAAAATCGTGAAGCAAGGTCAGAAAGATGTGACGCCGCAGTTTGATTCTAATCGTATGGCGACGGAGTATTACACGAAGCTTTACAATGCGAAAGTTGTGGAGTTGAAAGGTTAGGAGGTTGCGGGTTGTGAGTTGTGAGGTTTCCGCATTAAAAACGGCTTTCTGCGTTATGCAGAAAGCCGTTTTTTTTGAGTTGTTTTGCTTAATAAGTGCCTATGCCCTTCCCTTCCAAATAATCTACATAGTCCACACTTCCCAGTCGAAATTTCACAGGAAACTTAACCGCATTTTCCAGCTGTACTTCTATTTTACAAAAGAAAGCTAAATCATCGTAAGAGTAGTACTTAT
Organism: uncultured Saprospiraceae bacterium; assembly: GCA_937923465.1. Taxonomy (GTDB): domain Bacteria; phylum Bacteroidota; class Bacteroidia; order Chitinophagales; family Saprospiraceae; genus JAHDCG01. The sequence goes on along the minus strand of CALDUB010000244.1, from coordinate 3,185 downwards.
GCAGAAATTCTGGTGACTTGTCGTCTGTAAATATCAAGCTTTGCGTATCGCTTTGCTGTTCTATTTTTTGAAGATTCGCAGAAACAAATGAAGGAATATCAATTTTCGGCGCATGCTTATCTGCACTCAAACCGACTTGCGAAAAGGCAGTTAATGTACTGAATATCAATGCTATGGAAAGGATATGTTTCATTTTATTTTACTGGAGACGTCGGACACTTAAATTATTAAGGAGCATAAAATGGCGGATTGACATCTGAATTAATGAAAAGTAGTGTCTGCCTGTCCCGTATTATTTCGGGGACGTCTATTTTTAGAAAAGCTAAACATGTTACAAGTGTCAGACGCTACTTTTTGCTTTTATGTATGGATATCTTAAATTTTCCGCATTTGGATAGTTTAAGCGTCCGACACTGCCGCATTGAGTAACTCTATAACTCTTACAACTTCTATCACCCTTTGATAGCCCGGTTATAGTTATTCGGTTTTTCTACAAATTTCTTGTCACCAAAGATAGACTCAACGAATGCTTTCTTGTTAAATACTTGCAATTGCTCGATGCCCTCTCCTACTCCGATATACTTAATCGGAATTTTGAATTGGTCAGAAATTCCAATCGCTACACCACCTTTTGCGGTACCGTCTAACTTTGTCAATGCTAATGTAGTCACATCCGTTGCTTTGGTAAATGCCGTTGCTTGTTCGATAGCATTTTGACCTGTAGTTGCATCTAAAACCAACATAACTTCGTGTGGTGCACCTGGATAAGCTTTTTCCATAGAGCGTTTGATTTTACTCAACTCACTCATCAAGTTTACCTTGTTGTGCAAACGACCTGCTGTATCAATAATGACTACATCAGAACCAAATGCCTTTCCGATATCAACGGCTTCATACGCTACCGCTGCGGGGTCTGTATGCATACCTTTGCTAAAGAAATTACAGCCAACGCGGTCAGACCAAATCTTCAATTGGTCAACTGCTGCTGCACGGAAAGTATCTGCTGCTCCTAAAAGAACGTTCTTTCCTTGTTTTTTGTATTGGTAAGCCAACTTTCCAATGGTAGTTGTCTTGCCCACGCCATTTACCCCCACGACCATGATGACGTGCGGCTTGTGTGTTGCTGGCAAACTAAAATCAGCAATATCTGCTGTATTATTTTCACCCAGCAATTCCACGATTTCATCGCGCAAAATGCCGTTCAACTCTGATGTGTTGATATATTTATCACGCGCAACACGCGCTTCGATGCGGTCGATAATCTTGATAGTCGTATCCAATCCGACATCTGAAGAAATCAATATCCCCTCTAATTCATCCAAAAATGCCTCATCTACAGTAGATTTACCTGCGACCGCACGGGACAATTTGTCAAAAATTCCCGTTTTGGTTTTCTCTAAACCTTTGTCTAGGTCTTCCTTCTTTTCTTTGGAGAAAAATTTCTTAAAAAAACTCATTTGCAATTACGATTTACGAAGTACGATTTACGAGAGTTGCTACTCTCCGCATTTGTTAACAACGAATGTTTTAGTATAGTTTTCAGAACTTGAAATACTTTTAGTCCATTGATGCTGCGAAGGTAAGGAATTGTTGGTTGATTCTTGTTTATCGGTGGGCTTTTATGTATTCCGTCGGGTTTAGATAACCTGAGGTGTCTAAACTATAGCCTGGTCCTAATGGCAAACCAACAATATTCCTAATTTCAAAGTGCAAATGTGCCAAATAAGCTCCGTCAGCATTTCCGATTGTGGCAATTTGCTGCCCTTTTGCTACAATATCACCCACTTTTACCATATTTTCGAGACAGTGCGCATAAAGACTTTCCACATTCCCTTCATTTGGAACATGATGTTCTATTCTAATCACATTTCCCCAGCCAGCGCCTTTATCCTCTGCATCAGTGACAATACCTGCGGCAATGGAGTAAATCGGATGTCCTAAGTCAGAGTTTCCTCCTGTAACCGCATTCCAATCATCTCCCAAATGATTATTCTCGGTGAATGGCTGTGCATTGTAGTAACCTTTTGCATTTGGTGTGCCGACAGGAAAATCGAAACTTTCTGCTATAGGAAAAACGATTGTATCTATGGCAGGAATAGTATTTTGTACTTCTGTAATTCCTTCTTTTTTCATTTTCTGCTCTTTATTCTCACTGCAAGAAATAGCGAGTGTTAAACATGCAATTAGACCAAGAGCATTTTTAATTTTCATTGTCATTTTTATTTTTATTAAGAAATAGGGGTATCGTGACCTTTCGAGCATCATACAGTCAAATAAACAAAATACTATTTCTATGAAAGTAATTATTTTATTCTTCTTTTTGAGTTCTTTTTCTTTTTATCAAACTGACAATCAGATAACGATAGACCATCCTTCAACTGAATTCTCAGACAGCACGACTGTTTATATTTACACTTGGGGGATTAATGAAAATCCTGTTTTGCAGACCAAATGTGCTGTTAAGTTACAAGAAAAATATGGTTTTGCTTACCAAAGTCAAGGTTCTTGCATGATGGATGATTTGGAGAGAATGCGCCGTTTTAATGCACACAATCGCGAGGTGCGTGCTATTTTGTTAGAACGTCATGGTGTGGATTGGGAGGAGAGATTTGATGCAGAATTAGAAAATTGTGACGCGCAATAGTATCACGGTCGTTCCACGCCGTGTAAAGTAGCACGCGGGTTCCACCCGTGCATAAATGAGTGCGGTGCGTCTCTTTCACGGCGTAGAACGACCGTGATACTTAACGCAAGGCTTGCAAAAAACGCATGCGCAAGGAGTTATTCTGCTCCAATCTCTCTCGTGGAAATTCAGCTTTCAAGGCGTCACTTACGCCCTCATAGTAATTTTCAAAAAAGTCCATATCTAAACTCTTTTCCAAATCAGATAAACCATTTTTTACCGCCTGCGGACTTTCCTCTATCACATCTTCTAAAATGCCCAATGTCACTGCCACTATATGTTTGCAAACCCCTTCAAGACTATATGGACAGCTACAAGTCACATTAAAATTATCCTTCTTTTTCCTGAAATTAATCTCATAATCTTCTGAACCATAAACTGTTGCAACGAATCCGTGTTCTACACGCATCGGGCGTATCATTTGAGTGCGGTAAATTTCTCTGCCTCTTTTAATTGAGGTTTCTGTCGCGTTTTTATACAACCAATCTTCTGTTATTTCCAT
>CALDUB010000243.1 GCA_937923465.1 uncultured Saprospiraceae bacterium | reverse complement strand
GTAAACTTATGAATAAAATAAAAGTCCTCACCCGCTTTTTTACGAGGCATACCTCCTTGCTTTGCGTAAGCATTCGCACGCACAGCCATAGAAGAACCGACGGTCTGAAAAGCAGTTGGCAAACCCGCAGCGCGTAAAGCATGCACATAATAGCGCAAGTGCAACTCATAAGTGAGAATCGCCGCATAATTCTCCGCAGGAAAATCTACGCCTTCTAGAGGGTGTTCGTAATGAATACTTGCCGCTTGGCATTTAGCATCTTTAGAAAAATAATCATAGACCGCAGTCAAATAATTTTTATCCACTAAAGAATCTGCATCTAATCCCGTCATAATACCCGTTGGTCGTTCAAGGGCAACAAATCGCCTTAGACCTTCATCCATGGCGATTTTACGTGCGCAACCTACACCTGATTTCTTTTTAGGTATCTCTGAAAAGTATAGCGAGAAAAATTTTAAGCGAGGGGTATTGTGTTTGTCTGCAAAAGCTTGAGCATACTCAAGTGTCTTTTGATTTTGTACTCTTACTTCGTCCGTGTCAACTATGGAATCATTGATTAAAAGAATGACCTCAGTAGAGCAATCTGGTAAATCACAATCCATTAAAGACAAAAAAGTCGCCTCGATATTAGGTTCATCTCGACAAGGAATGGTAATGATGAGCTCTAAATCAGCAGCTGGTTCTGATTTGATTAGAGTAGGATGAAGAGCGCTTTTTCTGAGATAATCTTGCAAGACTGATTGTTTTGTGATTTAATTTTACCGAAGACCAAAGGTCATATTTTCTTAATGATTTTCGCAGGATTTCCACCAACAAAAACATCATCAGGCACATCTTTCGTTACAACTGCTCCTGCGCCAACAACTACTCTGTCTCCGATTGTTACTCCAGGGCAGATGATTGCACCACCACCAATCCAGACATCATTTCCAATCGTGACAGGTTTTGCAAATTCTAAACCGCTCGCTCTTTCTTTGGCGTCTATTGGGTGTGTCGCTGTATAGATTTGTACAGCGGGACCAAGAAGGACATTGTTTCCCATACGGACTTCCATGACATCTAAGATGCAGCAATTGAAGTTCATAAAGACCTTTTCTCCTAAATGTATATTGTAGCCGTAATCACATTGAAATGGTGGCTCTATCCACATGCCTTCGCCTGCGCTGCCCATGAGTTCATAGAGCAATTTATTGCGCTCTTCTTTCTCTTCATCAGACATTGCGTTGATTTTTTGAAAGAGAAGACGTGCGTGATGGCGTTCTGCTGTGAGTGTGGAGTCGGTAGCGTTGTAGAGATTGCCAGAGAGCATTTTTTGTTTTTCGGTCATGGTGGAGAATTTATTCTTTATTGTAAAGCAAGGAACTTTAAAAATATAGTAAGAGCTTCACCAGATAGATATTTTTTCATTTTTTCAACTAAGAAAGGATGAGTATAACTTTCTTCAAAAACTTCTATGATTATAAGGTCTTCCGTTTTGTGTCCTCCTTTGTCGAGAGAGTGATTGATAAATTTTATACCTCTTAAAAATATATCATCATTTTGGAAATTTTCAGAAAAGAAACTTCCAAATACTCCTAAAACATGATAAGAACCGTAATCCCTATCAACCATAGAAGATAGCTCAGGAAATGAGAAGAATAGGTAATCAACGAATTCATTCTCAAAGAAGTGGTCCTTTATCTCTATGAAATTCATTTAGGGAAGATTAGCTGTTTTTAAAACAGGAAAGAAAAAAAGCCCGTTCGAAAATCGAACGAGCTTTAGTAGCGCGAGGCGGACCCGAACCGCCGACCTCAGGATTATGAATCCTGCGCTCTAACCAGCTGAGCTACCGCGCCAAGTAGCGAAAATTAGCATAATATCTCTTCCTAAGAAGGATATAATAGAAGCTATTTTTCTAAGCGGATGCAAATATACAGGCTTTTTTAATTTTAACAACCGTTCGGGCTCATTTTATTGTAACTTTTTTTCATAATGAGCAATATGAGGCAAAAATCAGAGTTTTTTTTAGACCTTTAGCCATTCAAAGAACAAAAATGAACAAGAAAATATTCTGATGAAGCTATCTGTAGTCGTTTGTGTATATAATGAAGAGCTAAATGTCAAACCTTTGGTGCAGCAAATTTCTGATGCATTGAAAGGATATGATTATGAAATTATCTATGTAGATGATGGTTCTACTGATGATACTGTTAAAAATTTGAGAGCACTACCGCATCCTACTTTAAAGGTTGTGGAGTTTCGTAAAAATTATGGTCAGAGCTTGGCTTTAATGGCAGGGATTGATTATGCGACGGGTGATTATATCATCACTATGGATGGAGATTTGCAAAATGACCCGTCGGATATTCCGATGATGTTGGAAACTTTGCAAGAGGGAGATTGGGATTTGGTTGTTGGCTTACGCAAGAATCGCCAAGACGGAATGGTTCTCAGGAAAATTCCTTCTAATATCGCAAATTGGATTATTAGGACAAGTTCTGGTGTAAAGATGAAAGATTATGGCTGTGCTTTAAAAGTCTTTCGGGCAGAGATTGCTAAAGATATGGGGCTGTATGGTGAGTTACATCGTTTCATTCCTGTTTTAGCATCTTTAGAAGGCGCGAGAATTACGCAAGTAGATGTTAAACACCACGCGCGTCAGTTTGGTACTTCTAAATATGGGCTCGGTCGTACTTTAAAAGTAGTGAGTGACCTTTTATTAATGCTCTTCTTTAAAAAGTATATGCAAAAGCCTATGCACCTTTTTGGTAATTGGGGCGTCTTGCTATTTGGTATAGGGGCGATGATTAATTTATACCTACTCTTTTTAAAAATTGGTTTAGGACAAGATATCTGGGGAAAGCCTTTGCTTATTTTGGGCTTGATGCTTGTCGTGGCAGGTATTCAACTGATTACAATGGGTATTGTCATTGAGATACAAATGCGTACTTATTTTGAATCTCAGCAAAAACGTCCTTATAAGGTGAGGCGTGTGACGATGGGGCAGAAAGAGGAGGAGATGAGTTAAGAAAATAGTTAGAATGGTTTGATTTGTTAGAGTAGTTTGAAACTATTCTAACAAATCAAACCAGAAAAAGCACACTTTGAGAGCTCAAAGTGTGCTTTTTCGTTTTTACAACAGTATTTTAAATAACTTTCGTCGTTAATTTTTTTCCATTCGTCGGATATCTACGTAAAACCCACTACTATGTCTTGCATAGTAGTGGGTTTCGTCCTATATTTGTATCATGGAATTGAAAACAGAAATAAATAAGAAGAAAACGCAGATGCTTCGGGGCGTACTCGAGATGTGCGTGCTCGGCATTATCAGTGAAGGCGAAGTATATTCCTCAGATATTATAAGTCGTCTTAGAAGCAGAGATATTTTAAAGGAAATAAAAGAAGGAACTTTATATCCTCTGCTGACTAGATTAAAAAATGCAGGATTAGTAGAATACCTCTGGCGCGAAAGTGATGGGGGACCGCCACGCAAATATTACCAAATCTCAGAACATGGGAGAGATTTTTTAGCTGGGTTGTTAATTACTTGGCGAGAATTAAACCAAGTAGTGGAGCAATCGACAGAGAAATTTGTCCACTGAGAGAATTAATTATGAATGAGAAATTTTGAATTTTGAATGATAATTTCTCAGGCAGTTTTTGATGAAGGGTATTTGTAAACAAAAATTAAAATCAATCAACCAATGAATAAAGTTTTTAACATCAACCTTGGCGGCTATCCTTTCACTATAGATGAAGACGCCTACGAGCACTTGAAGGTCTATTTGAAAACCATACACAATCATTTTAGAGAGTCAGAAGGTTACGAAGAAATCACTTCAGACATTGAATCTCGCTTGGCAGAGTTGTTTCAAGACAAACTAAGTGACCGTCCAATTGTCATGATTTCTACTGTGCAAGATGCGATTGCTATCATGGGAACACCAGAGGATTTTGGCGCAGACCCGCTAATGAGTGAGCCTGATTATACAGAAGAGAAAACAACTTTTGGGAGTAAGAAAGAGCGACAAGCTAAAAATAGTTACCAAACGAAAACTAAGAGCGACTACCAAACTGGAAAACGCCTTTTCCGTAATCCTGAGGATGAAGTGGTAGGAGGTGTGTGTAGTGGCGTCGCAGCGTATTTTGGAGTAGAGGACCCACTTTGGGTACGTTTGGGTTTTGCTCTTTTCTTTTTTGCAGGTGGTTTTGCTTTGCCTTTGTATTTGATATTGTGGGCAATAATGCCTACGGCTGAAACGGCAGCTGACCGTTTGGCTATGCGAGGTAAACCCATTACAGCTTCTAATATCGGTAAGATTATCGAAGAGGAAATGGAAAGCTTTAGCGAGAAAATGACGGAGTTTGGAGACGGAATAAATGAAAAGTTTGGCGACGGTCAGACTTTCAAAAAAAAAAGCCCGGACGGAACAGTAGGAAAAAATGGTAGTAGAGCAGCTTTGTCAGAAGGGATTTCCTTTTTAGGCTCGATGTTACTATCGGCGATACGTGTCGCCAAAATGATTATTAAACCTATCCTTTTTATCATCGGAATTGTGCTGATTATTGCTTTTGCAGTCGCATGGATTGCAGCAATAATCAGTCTCTTCTTTGGTCAATCTTATCTTGCTTACGTTTTTCCTGAGCAGATGTTAGTTGCGAATTTGGGTGTTTTTAGTTTGTTTTTAATGGTGGGTTTACCATTGATTAGTATCATTTTTCTGATTTCGCGCTTGCTTTTTGCGACGCGAGTTAATCCTTATCTGAAACGAGGTGTGACGATTTTGACAGTATTAGGCTGGGTTGGATTTTTCGCATCAGCTAGTTATTTATCTCGTGGATTTCATAAAGGACGTTCGGTCGAAGTTTTAACCTCAAGTGTACAAGAGGACGTTTTAGAAATAGAATTCGAAAATAAGTATACAGGCGTTAAGGATAATGAGTTCATAATGATAGAGGATGGTAGTTTTGAACTATTCGAAAATGACAATGAGTTGATTACGAAAAATATTCATTTGAATTTTCAGAAAGGAAAGGGTGATAATATTACTGTCAAACAACGTGTTTATACGAGAGGGGAAAGTGTAAAAGAGGTTAATCAATTAGCGGAAGGCTTAAATTATCCTTTGGTTTTAGAAGGTAACAAACTAGTTTTACCTACACACTTTTCGATACCGAAAGGTGTTAAATATCGTGGACAAAGAGTTATCATTGATGTGAATGTGCCAGAGGGAAAGTCGATTACTCTGACTAAAGATATTTTTAATACTTCTCATGATTTTGCAGGACATTATCCATTTGGAAATGGAGATTGTTTACAAGTGAAAATGGGGAAGGAAGATTTTTTATGTCCAACGGAGGTGGATGAGAAGAGTATAGGGCAGAGCGAAAATGAGACGGAGACGATTTAGTCAAGAAATAGAATTAATACTAAATTCAGATAGTTTTAAGAATGGCAATACAGATATTTTCTGTATTGCCATTTCTCTTTAATGTAAAGTTGGACGCACCTCCAATGCCGTAATCAATTCTCCTTCTCTATCATTAAACCAATTCAGACGTTCATAAACCTGCTCTTCAGTAAAGTAATGCAAAGCCATATTTACATAAACATTTCCGTGTTTGGCTTCTGATATCCATAGCATTTTATAGAATTTCTTCAATTCGGGGTCGACCAAATTATCAGCTACTAATTTAAAACGCTCAGCGCCTCGACTTTCTACTACTGAACCAATACACAATCTATCCAAAAAATGCTCATCTCTACCTGTCCGACGCATTTTTATCAAATCAATCATATATTGGTCTTTCGGGATGACGTGCGCTAACTGAATGCCGCGTTTTGCCATGACCTGATAGACTGCCTGAAAATGCTCCATTTCCTCTAATGCCGTCTCAATTAACTCCGGGATAATTTCTAAGCGGTCAGGATATTTTGCGACCATACTCATCGCAAAACCACTTGCTTTACGCTCTGCATCTGCATGGTCTTGTAAAAACGCATCAAAGTCACCTAATACAGTTGTTATCCATTCCGGTGGAGAGGGGACAGTTAAAGGGAGATTTCTTTTCATTGTTAGTTTTTTTTAATTTCAATGCAAAAGTAGGAAATTTATAGAGAATGATTTTACTCAAACAGAGTCCTAGTCTAAATAAAAAAATCCCGAACTCTCAAAACAAGAATTCGGGATTTCCCAAGTCAAAGCTGCCTGACTATTATTTAATAATAACCAACTTCTCAAACTCACTTTCTTTCTTATCAGAGATTACTCCCGTAGAAGAATTGCGTAAGCGTACCTTATATAAATAGACACCTTGCGCCAAATCATCTCCAAAGTCATCTTTTCCGTCCCACTCTAGGCAATTTTCGCGCGTCACTTTACCCGTGCCTCCGTCAATACGCTCTTCGATGGTTTTAACTAAACGACCAGAAACGGTGTAGATAGAAACTAAAACATCCACATCTCCGATTTGATTGTGGTCAAACATAAAGCAAGTACGATTGACAAATGGATTAGGGTAGTTAAGTACATTTGTCAAGGCGACAGCAGCACTCTCTGCTACGATGAATTCTGTCAAACCTTCTGCTGAGTTATTAGCAGAGTCCCATGCTTTTACTTTGATTTCGTGAAGACCGGGTTCGATGTCTTTTAGAGGGAAACGAACCGTTCCTTTTGTATAATCATCCAATTCCGCTTCGTAAAAATCATTGAGTAAATAAGTATTTTGACTGTTTTCATCTAACAAACCAGTCAGGTCATGTCCGATACTGTTACCAACGACATTGATACCTAAATCATCAGACAAACGAACCAATAGAGTAGGGCTTTCACTTGTTGTTCCGCCACTTACCCATTCCCAAGTATTGATAAATACTTCAACCTCTGGACCTTCATTGTCTGTTAGTGCATCTTCATTGATGCCTCCGATAATAAGGTCACAAGATGCACCTGCCGCATCAATATCATTATTCTCATCTTCAGCATAATAACTGATTTTTCCTTCGCCATAGTTATAGTCAATATCTTTTGGTGCGATAAAAGTAAATTCAAACTTACCATTAGTTACACTTGCGCGACCTTTGAAAATAACATTTTTACGAAGGTTATAGTCCATTTTGGAAGAACCTGAAATCTGACCTAGAGTAGTCAAGACTTTCACTTTATCATAAATAGTTGGATAAACCACACCATTAAAATCAGTAGCAGTAGTACCGTCAAAATTTCTGATTTCTCCTGCAATCGTAATTTTTTCTAAAGCACTTAAAGTATCTAGTATACCTTCAGAAGTAGGAATATCATTAATTCTAGTTGTGACAACATTCAATTTTGGAACTGCTAATTTTTGAGAAGGGTCACCAAGCATTAAAAACTTACGTGGATTATTTTGACCAGAGAAGTTGTTTTTTGCTAGACGCAAAATTTCACCCATTGGCAAACCTTCTAGTTCTGGCTCCCTGAAAATCTTATTAGCTACACTATCCGTTAAGGCTTTGTTTTGAGATGCAAATACAGGACGTACAGTACTGAATAAAGCAATCGCTCCGCCTTCTTCATTTAAGAATACCTCTTCTCCTGCACTTACATCTAGGGCTGCATCAAAACCTGAAAAAGTACAAGTTGCCGTAATGAAAAGAGGTAATTTGTCCGAATTGTCCCAGCTAAAAATATCTTCTTTTCTTAATACACGTTCTTGCGTCCAGCCATTAGGTCCACCGTGTCCCAAGTAAACAATAGCCAAACTTCCCTTAAATATATTATTATTCAAAGCCTCATTCGCATCTGGAACACGCGCATCACCCGTGGTAGCTACACGCTGATAAGCATCCAAGTAAATCTTATCAATGTTGAGAATTTTATTTTGAGCACGCGTTTTTTCTGCTACATCATCACAATCTTCTTGGTGCTTATTATTGTCCCCATTATCTGCTATATGAAGAATACGATTTCGCCAGTCTCCAAAAGACTCTCTATCAGAGTCGTAACGAATAATCTTGTTAACCATCGCTTGTGCCTGACTCACTGTACGTACAGGGATACGACCTACTGATAAGTCAAGTAGTCCTCCACCTACATTTGTTTGTCCTTCACCCTCTGTGATGAGTCCAAAAAAATCGTCTGTTGGAAAGCCATTGATGGGAGCAAGTGACTCTTTTGTTTCGTAAATTGGTACGTATTGCTGAGCAACTTGACCTGGCTCTAATGAAATACCACGCGCATCAAATGAGCCGTCTCCAAAGAGTAATATGTATCTGAATTTTTCAGGATTACGTTCAAACAACATTTTTCCCATTTCACGAATCGCAGCAGGGTCTTGTTTTCCTGACGAAAACTCATTGTATATTTGATTAATGTCAGCAATTGCTACATCCATATTGCTATATGCTGCTCTATGCTCTGCTAGTTGTTTTACAGGAGTCTCAAAATCTGGATGATAAACAATAAGCATATCTACATCTGAAATAGAGTGAAGATTTTGAGCGCCAACTGCTGTACCTGCCATTGGTTTTATCAATGAAGCAGAAGGTTTAAACGCAATAAATTGACGCAAAATATCAGAAGTCCCACTTCCAAAGCTAATTGTACTTCCATTGCTATCGACAGCTTGTAGAGCTGCGTCGACAGGATTAGTAACATCCCAAATTTCTACATCCGAGCCCGCAGTTAAGTTAAATCTAGTAACACTTTCACCAAAAGAACGAATATCTCTAAAAGCCATAACATCACCGTCCATTGTTAATGCGCGTCGCGCATTAATTGTGATATAATCTAACCAGCCTTCACTAGAACCAATATTTGGATATTCAATTGTTACGTCAGGATTTGAGTTAGATGGCGTATATCTTTTCTGAAAATCAACGCGTTTAGCATAGACGCCATCTATACTTGAGAGATTAACGCTACCTATTTGATTTTCGTGTTGGTAGGTATTTCCCTCAATACTCACGTTTAACTTAGTAGAACTAACATCTGCACGTACTGCAAATCCTACGTCAATCAAAGCTTCATCAGAAGTAATATTTGGGAAGTTAAACTTATTCGTATAAGTTCTTTCTCTTTGTAATTTGTAAGAGTCACCATACCACTGTTGACCTGTTCCATAGCCCTGTGTAAATTTATCTAAAAGGTTTTGGATGTCTTCTTCGTACGTTTGATAATCGCTAAACTGAGAGGTCGTGTAAGTTGCACCGGAAAGATTAGCACGGGGATTATTACTAACACGCAGTCCATTTCCTGCACTAATTTTTAAAAAGTAGTAATTTTCATTAGCGTAGATATTTGTCGTACGTTTAAAAGATTGACTGCTAATATCGAAAGACCATTTGTGTGGACCTTCTGCGTAAAAAATGACAGCATCTCCTGCATCAAAATTTCCATCGCTTTCTCCTAATACTTTGATTGGATTTTCTTCCAAATCATTAATTCGCGGGGAATCAATCATTTCTTCTAGCATACCGCCGCCATTACCATAGATTTTGATAGTACGTGGGTCGATATCACTAGTAGGAATGCCTAATTCATCTAAGTATGCTTTATCTAGTTTATACATTCCTGTTTGAGGAATAGGAATTTTAAATAAGAGATTATCATCGGCATTAGCAAAAACAGAGACTGTAGTATACTCGTCGCGACTAGTACCAATTTGATTTGGGTAAGGCTGTGCATTAAAAGAAACAAGTAAATCAAAAGAAACTAAACGTTCGAAACTGCTCCCATTTTTACGAATAGGAATAAAACTCACAATACCTTTATGTTGTAAACGCTCCTTGGCAACGGTAGATTTTATTTCTAAAGTCTCTTTTAAAATCGCATCATCAGGAGAATTCTCTTTTTCAAAAGCTTCCCAAACTTCATTACTCAAACTTGCACGTAAGTTTCCGTAGCGAGGTATATCAAAAGTAACACTGTACAAAGGCAGAGAATTAATATTGTCCTCGTATCTCGCACCGTCAAATCTGTAGATAGGAAACTGAGGAATTTCAGTATCCGCATCTGGGTAAATAGAATGAATCGCAGGTTCTTGCCACTTTAATTGAATACTCGTATTGAAGACAGATTGTGTGAAAGCCGTCAAAGTTGTCAATAAAAATAGTGCGGTTAATAATTTCTTCATAACTTACCGTTTGTTAAGGAGCGTGCGTTATTGATGTTTCTTTGAAAATTCTTCTCAATTACTGAATTTATCAAAGAAAAGTTGATTTATTACGTTCTAATAAAAGGAAATTCTAAAATTTGTATTTAGATACGAAACAATGCAAAAGTAACGTTATCAAGCGTAGGCTGTTTTGTTACCGCTGACTTTAACTTATGTTAAAGACTGTAATTGTATCTGAAACGTCAAAAATACCTGTAAATCTTCAATTTATCAGTCAATGAAGAGACAAATACTATTATCGACCATTTTCGTTTTATTCTTAAGCTTGGGAGCCAATGCTCAAGATATTATTTACAGCCAGTTTTACGCTGCGCCTTTGCAAATGAATCCTGCCTTCGCAGGAAACACGACTGCTCCGCGTATCGGTGTAAATTACAGGAATCAATGGCCTTCTCTAAAAGCTTATTCCACATATTCTGTTAGTTATTCACAGTTTGTAGAGAACTTGAATAGCGGTATAGGTCTGATGCTAACGACGGATGACGCAGGAGACGGTTTGTATAAAACCAATCGCTTTGCAGTGAGTTATGCATATAAATTAAAAGTTAATCGTGATTTTAATTTAAAATTGGGATTAGAGGCAGGTTTGATGCAAACGAATGTCGATTGGAATAGTCTGATATTTTTAGACCAAATAGACCCTATCAACGGACCTATAGACCAAGGAGGTTCTCCATTTCCAACTGAAGAAGTTGCGCCTTTAGAATTTAATCGTTCTTATTTTGATGTAGCGGCAGGTTTATTAGCTTATGGACCTGTTTTTTATGGAGGTATTTCATTAAAACACCTTTCTACTCCTGATGATGGCATCTTAGGCATCAATACAAATCTATACAATGGTTTGCCAATGCGCGTGAGTCTACATGCTGGTGCACAAATTCCTTTAGGACACAGAAATGTGCGTGATAAAAAAGCATTTGTCTCTCCAAATGTATTATTTATACGTCAAGGTGACTTTGGACAGGTAAATGGAGGTGCATATTTCGGATTAGGAATGTTCTTTGCAGGGGTATGGTATCGTCACGCATTTGGTAATCAAGATGCGGTGATTTCTTTGTTTGGAGTGAAGAAGGATTTATTGAAAATTGGATATAGCTACGATGCGACGATTTCTACATTATCGGCAACGAATCCTGGAGGAACGCATGAAATATCAATTATCTTAAATTTTGATGAAAGTGAGAGTGTGAAGAGACAGAGAAAGGCAGGTAGGTATAATGATTGCTTTCAATTGTTTAGATAGAAATGCATTCAACTATACAACGACAAAAAAACATACACTTTTTTGCCATTAGGGCTAAGTCTGCAAAGAAAAATTGTTAAAATTTGAAATTTGCTTACTGTCCGTCAAATTTTTGTGCAATTAATTGCGTTAAATAAACTCAGAAGAATAAATTTCCGGCTACATTTGTGCGGAAATTGAAATTTATACCTTCTATGATAAATCACATTATATAATGGGGTTTATCAAAGAAACAAGTTTAAAACTCGGAATATCAGTCTATTAGGTTAAAGTTTGACTTAATACAAGACGAATCTCTTTAATATATAGAAGAGTTTCCTAGTTTGTGATATATTTGTTCCTCTTTTTTAAATCATAGTTCAGCAGATTGCAAGAAGAATTCTCAACTTCTTGGTTATATTAGACTACACCGATTATGTATCGAAACAAATCTGCGACTGCAAATTCAAATCAGGCAATGAAAAATCTTTTAAAGATTAGTTCTCTTTGTTCGCTGCTACTTTTACTACTACTATCATCTTCTTGCGGCAAAAAAGAAAGTTCATCAACTACCGGTTGGAAATACAACGACCAGAAATGGGGTGGTTTTGAAAAGAAAGACTACGAAGGTCAAGCTACTGGTCCAAACCTCGTTTTGGTAGAAGGTGGTACCTTTAGTATGGGAGTAACAGAACAAGATGTTACTTATGATTGGGATAATATCGCCCGTCGTGTGACTGTTTCTTCATTCTATATGGATGAAACTGAGGTTGCTAACATTGATTACCGCGAATATTTATATTGGTTAAATAATACTTTTGGCGAATCTTACCCAGAAGTATATACTAATGCACTTCCAGATACATTGGTGTGGCGTGAAGAATTATCTTACAACGAGCCTTTCGTTGAAACATACTTACGTTACCCTGCATATGACAACTACCCAGTTGTTGGTGTATCTTGGTTGCAAGCTAATGACTACTGTCAATGGCGTACAGACCGTGTGAACGAAATGATTTTGATTGAGCGCGGTATCTTAAATCCAAACGTAGAACAAAAAGACGAAGATAACTTCAACACAGAGTCTTACTTGGCTGGTCAATACCAAGGAGATGTACGTAAAAACTTGAAGGATATCAAAACTGGCGGTGAACGTCCAGTACGTTTTGAAGACGGTATCATGTTACCTTCTTACCGTTTACCAACAGAAGCTGAGTGGGAATACGCTGCTTTAGCATTGATTGGTAACATGGCTACTGAAAAAGATGAAAATATTACTGACCGTCGTTTGTATCCTTGGGATGGCAACACGGTTCGTTACCAAAAACGTGACAAGTACCAAGGTCGTGTTTTAGCTAATTTCAAGAAAGGTGGTGGTGACTACATGGGTATGTCAGGTAACTTGAATGATGCGGCACACATTACTGCTCCAGTTCGTACTTACCTACCGAATGATTTCGGTTTGTACCACATGGCTGGTAATGTAAATGAGTGGGTTGCTGACCTTTACCGTCCTTTGACGGCTACAACTTTACGTGATGTTGATAACCAAGACTTGAATCCTTACCGTGGTAACAAATTTGAAGCTAAGGAATTAGATGAAGACGGAAGACCAGTAGAGAAAGATAGCTTAGGTCGTTTACGTTACCGTTACGTAGAAGATGATGAAGTTGCTGACCGTGAAAACTACAAAGTAGGTCAACCATTCAACTACTTAGATGGTGACAAGCAATCTGAGTCTTACTATGACTATGGAAAAACTACTTTGATTAGTGATAAATCTCGCGTTATCAAAGGTGGTTCTTGGGCAGACCGTGCTTATTGGTTAGCGCCAGGTGCACGTCGTTTCAAAGAAGAAGATAAATCAGACCGTACTATCGGTTTCCGTTGTGCAATGACTCGTACGGGTGGACCAACAGGAAATGAAGATAGCGCTGGTAATAAATTTAAAGTGAAACGTAACAAGACTAAGCGTCGTTACAACTAAATTTAATTGCCAGTTGGCTGTTATTATTAATAGTTAGCTTGATTTGAAAAAAGCCCTTACTGCGCAAGCAGTAAGGGCTTTTTTAGTAGTGTGCCCGACATGGGAAATAACTTGGAGGTGCAAGTCCTCTACACGCTTGATAGCGAGGAGTGTTAGCCAAGAGCAAGGGCGTAGTAGTGATGCTGGGTCTGAAGGAAGCTGGCGGCAAAATTCCGCCCTGACGAACAGAAATCGCATATAAAGGCGGACATGAGTGGGTGAGTTTGCTACACAAAACAAAGCCCTACAGCTATCCAGAACTCATGTTTGTAAATGCGGCAGGGATGTGGAATGAAGGTTATTTGTCTTACTTGGGGAGGTCTGTTTAACTGTTGGCGGCGGCAACGCATCAGCCAAAGCGGCAACTGTTTACAGCAATATAATCAGGGTTAGACAGAAGTCAGCAGAGGTCATAGTAGCGGAGTATTGATTGCTCAAAGCGAAGGACTGAACATAAGTAAAGTATTTATCTCGCACAGTATTACGCCTGAACGCTAAAAGCAGTCAAGCCTTTTTTTTAGAGGAACTATCTTTCGGAAGTAGGCACGGAATGCCGAGGTAAGAAATGAGAGCGTGAGTTTGGGAGTGCATCAACGACGATAAATACGGTGTAATTAACCAATCAAAACAGGATGATAAAACTCGAAGACATATTATCTTCAAGCAATATGCGAGCAGCTTACGCCCAAGTAGTGAGGAATAAAGGCGCAGCAGGTATTGACAAGATGCCCGTTAGCGAGTTATCCACTTATTTGAGGAAAGAATGGTCAAATATAGAAAAGAAGATACGTCAGGGTACATATCGTCCGCAAGCAGTCAGACGTGTAGAGATACCAAAACCTAATGGAGGTATCCGTTTATTAGGTATCCCTACGGTACTTGACCGCATGTTGCAGCAATCAATTGCTCAACAGTTGTCGTTAAAATACGACGTACAGTTTTCCGATTATAGCTACGGTTTTCGCCCGAATAGGAGTTGTCACAAGGCCATAGATACAGCGTTAGACTACCTGAACGCGGGTTATGTATTTTTCGTAGAAATCGACTTATCAAAATTCTTTGACCGCGTGAACCACGACCATCTAATGCACACATTAAGCCTTCAAATAGAATACAAAGAAGTGTTGCGCCTAATACGTCGCTACTTACAGAGTGGTGTGATGATAGAGGGAGTGGTACACGAAACAAGGGAAGGGACACCGCAAGGCGGCAACCTAAGCCCTGTTTTATCTAACATTGTGTTAGACGAATTGGACAAAGAATTGGAGAAGCGAGGTCACAAATTTGTTCGCTATGCGGATGATATAAGTATTTTCTTACAAAGTCGTCGAGCAGGAGAACGGGTACTGTCGAGTATGACAGATTACATAGAAGGACGTTTAAAATTACGTGTCAATCGAGACAAATCGGGAGTGAAACATTACACCAAAGGCGGCTTATTAGGCTTCGGCTTTTATAAGAATGCACAAGGTGTACAAAGTCGTATCCTCAAGAAGTCCTACGATAAATTTAAACGCAAGTTGAAACGTTACACTTGCCGCAGTTGGTCAGTTAGTTTTGATGAAAGAATACTTCACCTTAACTACTTGATAAACGGTTGGATAAGTTACTACGGTAAAGCAAAAGGACGCGGTCGTCTTCGAGCAATAGATGAATGGCTGCGTCGTCGCCTTCGGATGTGTATCTGGGAACAATGGAAGAAAGTCGGGAAACGCATACGTAGTCTAATCCAATTAGGCGCGTCGCCACAGAAGGCTTATGAATGGGGGAATACGCGCCAAAGCTATTGGCACACCTCCAAAAGTCCAATATTACAGACAACAATAACAAATGAACGGTTAAAACAGCGCGGCTACCAATCCATATTGGAGAAGTACAACCGTCGCCACTCAATACTTATGAACCGCCGAGGTACGGAACCGTATGCCAGGTGGTGTGAGAGGGATAAGATAGGATTGGTGAACTCCTTTGCCATTAGGCAGGCATAAAAGTTCGTCCTATCTTACCCTACTCGATTCCCGGAACTCCCGTTTCGGTTTGCCGTGTATTAGAGTTTCCAAAACGGGAGTTTCGGGATACTGTTTAGGCGAATCTCTCAAAAGCGTTCAATAAACGCTCTGGTAATTCACCATTTACCGCTTTTTTATAATCCTCGTAAGTACAAGACAATAAGCGGTGACGTTGTAAATTCTTTTTTGTTTTTATAGGTACCTGTAGCCACCAGCGTCCAGTTTTATTGCTTCTCCAGAAGGTAAATTGCCAATCATAGCCTTGAATGTGCGTAACATATTCCACCATGTTATCCGTTGAAGTAGGATAATCATTGCGGCGATTATGAAAGCCATCTAAGAAGTACCAAATCATTTGGGCAACAGTCTTTGCTGTTTGTCTATTTTGTTCTTTTTCTGGAATAAAACCATAAAAACCTGCTGCCGTTAACTTCTCACTCATTCCTGCATATCGAGTTAGTTGACAAGCTTCTTCAGAAGTAAGTCCACTTGGAGACGGTTCAGCCTGTGCAGGCGCATCAGAAGCCTTTAGAGCAGAAATATTGACAACAAGGGTATCTGCGTCCCGTAAGACAGGTTCGGCATCTTGAATGCTCCCACGGATATGTCCTGCACGAATAATATCGTGACGACGGTCAGAAAGATGCTGAATAATATTTGGTGGTAAGAAATGGGTCTGAACGCCCAAAATACTTAAATGAAATAATTTTGAACGCGTATTATCGAGGATATAATCTAGCCAAGAAGTAGATTTTTCTCCAGTGTTATAAGCTATTTGTTCATCAATGACCGCTAAATTAACGGCATTCTGCACCAAACGCTGTGCTTTAAACTGAGTTAAAGCGAGACTTGGCGCTTCTCCGATAAAAATTGGAATTATTTTACTCTGATATAAATCAGTCAATAGTTGTAATAGAAAATCTGGCTCCGTTCGACGAGCATTTCCTAAATCGGTAATGATTGTTCCTTGAAAAGCAAAACTTAGCAAATACAATTCACGCCGTACAGCATCTGCTGCCACCTCATCTAAGCCAATAAGAGCGACTTGCCCTTCTGACATTTTCGGTAATTTCTTCCGATAGATTTTTATTTTTTTTCCAAAATGAAAATCTTTTAAATCCGTTTCCTTCAGAAACTCTTCTGATACAGGGCGTAGCCAATTTTCTAACATATTTTGAATGTCTAATGTCGATTGTATAATGTATAATTGCAAGGCTTGTACAACTCGCGAAAAGAGTATAATATCTAAAGTCTAATATCTAATATTTTCCTTTTACTTCCTTCCAAAATCTGCTGGAATTTCTCCCCATTCTTTCGTTTTCCACTTTAAGAGAGGATTGGACCATTGTCCACGATGACCTGCTAACCAACTTTCGGCACGTCCTATTACTTGATAAAGTTGCTCTGTTGAACCTTTTCGAGCCAGTTTTGTACGACACTTACCAGCACGTACCCAACTCATCGCAATCTTCGAATCACTATATATTGGCGTATCTTTTCCTTGTTTGTGCAATAACGCTAAGGCATGAACAAGTGCCAAAAATTCTCCAATATTATTAGTACCCAAAGGAAATTTTTGATGAAAAATGCGCATTTCAGACTTTGTATCAACCCCCTGGTACTCCATAACGCCAGGATTGCCAGCACAAGCTGCATCAACAGACATACTTTCCCAGACAATTGCTTTACGCGCTTCTTCTGAAATGACAGGTTTAGCTTTCGCACTTCTGCCCGAAAAGTCGATATGGTCCCCATAATTTCCAGAGTAAGCAGCTTCCGCAGCTTCTCTCGAAGGAAAACTCTTGTATTTTGCCTGAGGGTATCCTTTTGTCTCTGCTAAACACTCAGCCCAAGTATCAAAAACACCAGTATTGTGTCCTTCCCAAACCACATACCATTTTTTCGTCTTCTTTTTTGCCATTCTTTTTTATGTGAAGTGTGAAATACAAAATATGAAAGTAACTTACTATTTTTAAAATTGTAATAACTGCTTGTTGATGAGCCAAAGTTCATATTTATTACATCGTGACGAAAGTAGTAAATTTTAAGGAAGCAACAAATCATTTGCGAAGGGAAAAGGAAATCTTACCTTTGTGCCTGAAAATAATCAATACCACATGTGAAACTAAAGAAAATTCATATTTCATATTTAATTTGGACTTTGGACAGAAGATATTAGACGTTAGATTTTAGACATTTCAAGTAGAAAATTTAACTTTCATTTTTTACGAACATTGATAATCAATAAAATACATATTATCTCGATTTCACTATTTAGAGAGTCTAATATCTAAAATCTTTCGTCCAAAGTCTAATATTTTTGGACTTTGGACAGAAGATATTAGACCTCAGACTCAAACACATGTAAAATAACAGTAATCGTATCACTTTAAAATCAAACTTTTAAACAAGTGACTTTTACTACATTTCGATTGTTTTATCTAAAATCTAACGTCCAACATCTTTCGTCCAAAGTCCAAAATATTTAATACTTCATATTTTTTTAAAATGATTGAAACACATACACATCTGTACGCAGAACAATTTGATGAAGATAGGGCAGAAGCCATGCAACGTGCCTTTGATGCAGGAGTTGAGGAAATGTATTTGCCCGCAATAGATAGTGAAACACATCAAGCGATGTTAGATTTAGAGGCGGCATATCCTGACCGTGTTTTTTCTATGATGGGTGTGCATCCTTGTTCTGTAAAAGAAGAAAGTTATGAAGAAGAATTAGCTATCGTTAAAGCTCACTTGGATGCCAGACCTTTTTGTGCTATTGGAGAGATAGGAATTGATTTGCATTGGGACAAAACTACTTTTGAAATCCAAAAGAAAGCTTTCAAACAGCAGATAGAATGGGCAAAGGATTTGAATGTTCCAATTATTATTCACTCTCGCAACAGTACAGAGGAAGTTATAGCGATTTTGAAAGAAGAGAAGGATAATCGTCTACGTGGGATTTTTCATTGCTTTGGAGGTACTGTAGAGGAGGGGCGTCGGATTATCGACTTGGGGTTTTACTTAGGAATAGGTGGGGTGGTAACTTTTAAAAATGCAGGTTTGGATAAGACCGTAGCAGACCTTCCTTTGGAGCGTTTGGTTTTGGAAACAGATGCGCCTTATTTGTCTCCGATGCCTTATCGAGGGAAGCGTAACGAGACTTCTTATCTACGCTTGATTGCAGAGAAAATAGCAGCAGCCAAAGGAGTGAAGTTTGAGGAAGTGGAAGAGGTCACGACACGCAATGCAAAAAATATTTTTGGTACCAACAACCAAAACGGATAACCTTTGCATCTATATAAAAAAGAAAAATTGTGAAAAACGTAATGTTTTCGTTAGAAAATCAACAAAAAGAAAATGAATCTCTCTAAATTTTTTGATTTATACATTCTTTTTACAATTTTTGTGACTGCGTTAACAAAACACAAATGAATTTTATACGTAACGCGCTACTTAGAGTAAACTACACAAGCATCGTATTGACGAAAGAGTCAGCGAAAAAAGAATTGAATTTTTAGGAAGAAAGAAAATTAACTAATTTATATTAAATGGTTAGTTTTCTGATTTGTAAAGGAAACTTTTGATAGTATTTTGTTATCGTTGTAGGTTTCATTTATTCCACTATCTTTACGCACCCTTAAGGAAAGGATGCGTTTTTTTAATCGAAAATTTCATTGGAATAATAGGAAATGTGAAACGACAATACACTGGTCTGCAAAAGTCTTTTTTAGAAAGAATATGTGAGTAGTTTATCTTCTCCAAACGTTAAAATAGGTCACTTAAGTAGAGACTCTTGAATAATCATTATATCTAGGATTGTTTAAACTGTCTACTTACCTAATCAAACGGACTGTATCTTTTCCTTAATGAAAAAGCAAATTGCCTTTTAGGTGTGTTCTATTCTTATAAAGAATAGCTGAATATAAAAGAGCAAATTGAATACGGAGAGGTGCCAGAGTGGCCGATCGGGCACGCTTGGAAAGCGTGTGTACCTTTACCGGTACCCAGGGTTCGAATCCCTGTCTCTCCGCTTGTTTTTTCTATTAAAGAGTACTCTACTATTATTTGGACAGTATTGCTTTATTGCAAAATAAAAGTGCCATATAATATTTCGAATCCGACATTTTTTGATAAAAAGTCCTACGAATCAGATTCATTTTTCTTTTTTTTCCATTTCATATTTATATTACGAAATATTTTACTTTACTTCATGCCGCGATTTAAAGTCGTCTCTTGAGATGACCAGAATCCGTTATGAAGTTAAGAACTTTGTTTTTGAGATTTTACAGTTGTAAGAACTTGAAAATAAATGTATTATACTTTTTTATTCACGGCTGACAAGCTTACGGTTTTTTAGATTATTATAAACCAATTTGTCAGTTATTTCATCAATTATAACAATCGTTAAACCTTATCGACTATGCGAAAGTTACTTGCACTCTTGCTCGTCTTTGGACTTACTTCCATCTTTATGGCGGAGGTTTCTTGGGCACAGGACGCTATGGCTGCTGAGCCGTCTGGCTTCCAAATTTTAAAAGAAAAATTCATTGAAGGAGATTGGCGCTTCATGAGTTTGGTATTAGTATGTTTGATTCTTGGTCTTGCTTTCTGTATTGAAAGAATTATCACGTTGAACATTGCTACAACTAACACTGACAAATTATTAGAACGCATTAACGAAAGTTTAGCTTCTAATGACCTTGAAGGTGCTAAAGAAGTATGCCGCTCTACTGCTGGTCCTACTGCATCTATCTTGCACGAAGGATTGAAAAACGCAGGTGGTGGCGCAGAAGCTGTTGAAAAAGCAATGGTTTCTTACGGTTCAGTTCAGATGGGTCTCTTAGAAAGAGGTTTAGTTTGGATTTCTCTTTTCATCGCGATTGCACCGATGCTCGGGTTTATGGGTACGGTAATCGGTATGATCCAGGCATTTGATAAAATTGCCGAAGTAGGTGATTTATCTCCTGCAGTTGTTGCCGACGGTATCAAGGTAGCCCTTTTGACTACTGTATTCGGTTTGATTGTAGCGATTATCTTGCAGGTTTTTTACAACTACATCGTTAACAAAGTAGACAGCATTACCTTGAAGATGGAAGATTCTTCTAATGGTTTAGTTGACTTGTTGGCTTCTAACGGTTACTTTAAGTAAGCGTTACGTAAAAGTAGTTTGATAAGGTAAAACTATAATATATAATAAGGGCTTCCCGGTACATATCGGGAAGCTCCTTATATCAATTGTTCTTACCTTTTTAATCAATATTTGAGTAGAAGACACGCCATTATGTTGTGTCTTTGCATCTTACTTATTGATTGTTTCAGAAAAATCTTTATCGTAAACAATTAAATCAACCGTAATGAACAACTTGTATACAATGCTTTCGAGGAATGGTTCTACCATTGCCTTCGGTCTTGGATCAGCAGTTGTTGCTATATTCTTAATTAGTGTTTTTACTCAAATTGGAGATAAAAGTACTATTGAAGAATTGTCAGCTACTAATATCTTTGACTTAGGCTTGAAATTGACCATTTTCTTAACTATCCTTTGTGCTCTTGCTATCGTTGGATTTGGATTATTCCATGTCATAACTGATTTAAAAGGTGCATTAAAAGGACTTATTGGAGTTGGTATTCTAGCAGCCATTTTTGGTATTGCTTATGCTACCGCTACTCCAGAAGTTGCAGGAAATCCGATTTTCGATACGATGGGTAAATTTAACATTACTCCAGGAGTTTCAAAATTTGTAAGCGGTGCTATCATCGCAACCATGGCAACTTTAGTAATTGCCGCAGTATCTTTAATAGGTTCTGCTATCGTTAACATCATTAAATAATCTGACTTATGGCTCGTAAAAGTTCAAGAGACAGAATGAAGAATGAAATCAATGCCGGCTCTATGGCTGATATTGCTTTCTTGCTACTTATCTTCTTCTTGGTAACAACTACCATTGCTGAGGATAAGGGTATTCTTGTGAAGCTTCCGCCATGGTCAGAAGATGAACCGGATATTACTAAATTGAAAACACGTAACGTGTATTCTGTTTTGGTAAATGCAAATAATCAACTCTTAGTACGTGGGGAAGAGAAAAAACTCAAAAATCTTAAGGATAATACAATTGAGTTTATCACCAACCCAAATCGTGCAGATGATTTAGCGGAAAGTCCAACTAAGGCAATCATTTCCTTAAAAAATGACCGTGGAACCAACTATAAGACTTACCTCGAAGTTTACAACGAACTAAGAGCGGCTTATAATTCAATCTGGGAAGACCAAGCGCAAAAGCGTTATAGTAAAGCTTATGATGATTTACCGATTGCTTATAAAAAAGCAATTAGAGGAGATTTCCCATTAGTTATCTCAGAAGCGGAACCTACTGCCTTTGGTGAGGAATAATTGTAGTCTAACAAAACTGTGTCGGGAAGGGTTTATTGATGATGCTTCAATACTTGTCCGACCAAACAGGAGTCGTCGAAAGCTACTGTTTTTAGTCAAGTAGAGAAAGGCGTTTTAACGTTTTTTTCATCAATCACAGTCCTTTTTAACACTGGATATTATTTTGATGCTAATTAAAATAAATCCATAAAATAATAAAAGTTATGTCAAGATTTAGTTCCAAACGTGGAAAGGAAAATCCAGAGGTTTCTACGGCTTCTTTACCTGATATCATCTTCATGTTACTTTTCTTCTTTATGGTAACGACAGTTTTGCGTGATGCAGAATTGAAAGTTGAAGTTTCTACGCCAACGGCGACCGAAATGACCAAATTAGAGAAGAAATCTTTGGTTAACTACATTTATGTAGGACGACCAAGTAAAAAGTATCAAAGTGTATATGGTACTTCACCACGTATGCAGTTGGGAGATAAATTTGCTGTTGTACAAGATATTCCACTTTTCTTAGAGAAACACCGTATCACAGTATCCGAACAACAACAGTCGGGTATTACATCTTCATTACGTGTAGATGGTAAGGTAACTATGGGAATCGTGCAAGATATTAAAACACAATTGCGTAAGTCTAACCAATTGAAAGTCAATTACTCTGCTAAGAAACGTGCAGAAGACTTAAAATAAGAACTATTAGTTTTTATATAAAAGGGCATCTCCAGTAACGGAGATGCCCTTTTTGTGTTTTTATTAGTTGAGAATGAAAATCAAAATACTTAGAAAGAGTAGAGATGTAAAGAACCAAGAAATATAAGGTAAGAGGAATTGGGGTGGTCTAGCAGCCCCCTATTAATCGTAAAACACAAACGGCAAGACTTTAATAAAGCCTTGCTGTTCATCGCTAAACTATTTCCTAGTTCATTGTTAATTTCATCCTATCTCAAACGGTCATAAGAAGACCTTACTAGCTTTTCATCTTTTCCAATGTAGAAATTAGCTAAGAAGAGTAAAATAACGCCTATAATCGGTGTATATGCTCCAATACCGTCATCTACAGTCACATCAGCCGCTATAGTCTGATAATCCTTCCAAAAGAAAACAACTGTCAGCACAACAGAGATAATTGTCGCAATAGCCGCTATGCGCGTTACTAACATTTGTTGTTTTCTGTTCTTAAATAGGAAAATGGCAACTAGTGCTAAAACGCCTGATAATGCATAAGCAATTAGCAAAACTATATTGTCTTGCAGATTGTAAAGTATATCATTGGTAAAGAGAGTAGAGTTTGCAATTTTTTCATTTACTTCTGCAAATGGTAATCCGAAAACCGACAAATTAGCACCCGCAGCGAGGGCTAAGAAAATGGTTTGTATTCTTTGTATCATGTTTTTTATTTTGAATGAGAATATAATTCTCACGTATTGTTAATGTAAAATAGCTCATGAGATAGTCACGCAAGCTCGTCCACCGTCGAGTGAAACGTCCATCTCTCGTCCACCGTTCTAAGAATAAATATCCTCTGGCTCAATTGGACTTTCTTCTGAAATCAAGAATAATCCAACGAAAGTCAAGATTCCATTTAACAAGATAATCATGTGTCCCAATTTGAAATTGATGAATAGATTATTTGCATCTAAAAAGTAAGACAAGACAGGAGTAAGTAAGCAGACGGCTAAAACTAGTATCTCTTTCTTGAAACGACGATTGGTCAACATCCCAAAGCTAAACAAGCCTAATAAAGGACCATAAGTCAGCCCAGCCCATTTGAATACATTGTTTATCACCGCATCATCATTTAATGCATTAAAAATTAGGATGACGAATAATAACAAAACGGAGAACCCAACATGTACCCAAAAACGAGTTTTCTTTTTTTCCTCTTCGGGTTTATCATTCTTTTCAAAGCCCAAGAAGTCTACACAAAAAGAAGTTGTCAAAGCTGTCAAAGCGCTATCTGCACTAGAATAAGCCGCAGCTATTAACCCTAAGACAAAAACTATTCCCGTCGTAGGTGAAAGATATTGTAAAGCAATAGTAGGGAAGAGTTGGTCGCTTTTTGCTGGGATTTCTAAACCGATATTTGCAGCATACAAGTAGAGCAATGCGCCTAAAGTCAAGAATAGAAGATTAGCAAAAACTAAGATTATACTAAACGTAAGCATGTTCTTTTGAGCATCACCTAAACTACGACAGCTTAAGTTTTTTTGCATCATATCTTGGTCCAGTCCCGTCATCACGACAGCAATCAATGCTCCCGAGATAAATTGCTTAAAGAAATTATTAGGGTCAGACCAGCCTCCGTCAAAGTAGAATATTCTAGAATATTCACTATTACGCACGATTTCGAAGAGGTCACCGATACTTTTTTCCATAGAACTCCCAATCGCTGAAATTGTCAAAATGACCGCTGCTAGCATACAAATCGTCTGCAATGCATCTGTCCACACAATTGTTTTTATCCCTCCTTTGAAGGTATAAACCCATATCAAAAGAATAGTGGCAGAGACCGTCACCCAAAAAGGAAAATTAAATGGCGCAACACCTAAAACGAATTGGTCTAAGACAATCGCGACCAAATATAAACGGAAAGAAGCTCCAATTACGCGTGAAAGCAGAAAGTATCCAGCTCCTGTTTTATAAGAAATATCTCCAAAACGTTGACCAAGATAGCCATAGATTGAAGTCAACTTCAAACGATAGTATAATGGCAATAATACCGTCCCAATGACCAGATAGCCTGCTAAATAGCCAAAAACCATTTGCATGTAGCTAAAGTTCATATTTCCCTTACCTGCACCGACGACACCCGGTATGGATATAAAAGTAACGCCCGACAAGGATGCTCCAATCATACCAATGGCTACTAAAAGCCAAGGGGACTGACGACCTGCAACGAAGAAATCTTCATTGTCAGCATCACGTCCTGTCCACCAGGATACGCCCATTAACACTAGGAAATAAGCGATAATGACGGATAAAATAAGAGTAGGTGTTAATTGTTCTAACATAAATTATAATTAGACTTTTAAATTTAATTATAGAGGCTTAGTTAAGTAATCTAAGGTCTTCTATCTAAAATCTAATGTCTTAAATTGGCGATTTAGCTACTGCAAAGGAACTAAACTTTTCAGATAAAAGTAAACTACTTATTCGGAATTTCGGTTCTTTAAGAAATTGTGTGCAATTTTGCACTTTCTTTTGACTCAAACACTGTTTGAGTATATTCATAGAAGAAGAGATTTTTTAATATAGTTGTAAGCCAATTTTGAATAAGTTTGATGACTAATCATTCAAAATTCAAAATTCGTCATTCAAAATTGATTTCAATGAGCGAACTGACAAAATTTTCTGACCTCAATCTTAATAATTCATTGCTAAATGCTTTGAGTGATATGGGATTGGAGTATCCAACACCAATACAGGTACAAGCATTTGCACCTATAATGTCAGGACGGGATGTGATAGGTACAGCACAAACAGGTACGGGTAAAACCTACGCCTATTTGTTACCAATCTTACGTCAATGGAAGTTTACGAAGAGTCGTGACCCGAGGGTATTGATTGTGGTGCCAACACGTGAATTGGTTATTCAAGTGGCAGCAGAACTAGAAAAATTAACAGCGTACATGAATACACGTATTGCTGCGGTGTACGGTGGAACGAATATCAACACACAGAAAATTGCTCTTATCTCTGGTCAAGATATTGTGGTGGCGACGCCTGGACGGTTGATGGATTTGGCACTGCACGGGGCATTGAAGTTAAAAGCGGCAAAAGTGTTGGTTATTGATGAAGTGGATGAGATGTTGAATCTTGGATTTCGTCCACAATTGGTGACACTCTTGGATTTGATGTCAGAGAAACGCCAAAATTTACTTTTCTCGGCGACGATGACGGATGAGGTGAAAGATTTAATCGAAGATTTTTTCAATGCACCTATTCACATTGCGGCAGCAGCTGTGAGTATGCCTGCTGAAAAAATAGAGATGTATAATTACCATGTTCCTAACTTTAATACTAAAGTTAATTTACTCATCGAACTCTTTGAGAGTGACCCGAGTATGGAGAAAGTTTTGGTTTTTACACGTAATAAAAAACACGCGGATAAACTTCATGAGATGATGACTTTCCAATATCCCGAAAAGATTGGTGTCATTCACTCTAATAAATCTCAAAACCTTCGGATTAGAACAGTTAAGAAATTTAAAGAAGGAACGTATCGTGCTTTGATTGCAACGGATATCATCGCCCGTGGTTTGGATGTGGAAGGTATTACGCACGTTATCAATTTTGAGTTGTCAGAAGTTCCAGAAAATTTTGTTCATCGTATCGGACGTACTGCGCGGGCAGATGCCTCAGGTATTGCGATTTCTTTTATTTCTGAAAAAGAACTGCCCTATTTGGAAGGAATTGAAACTTTGATTTTGCAGAAGGTTGAAGAACGAGAATTACCGAATAATGTTGAAATTTCTTTTGAACTCATCCCCGATGAAATCGAAAAGATGGGAGGAGACAAAAACTACTTGAGTACGAAAAAGAAAACAACAAACGGTGCATTTCACGAAAAGAAGGAGAAAAATATGAAAGTGAATCGCGCACATGAAAAGCGTATGGCGCGTAAAGCAGAGAAGAAAAAATCGAAGCGAAAGAAGAAAAAATAAGCTACTAATGTGTGGCTAAAAATAAAAAGAGTTGTTAGATTTAATCTAACAACTCTTTTTATTTTTAATCTATTCCTTTACCATTCTTAGTCTATTTTACTACAACCTTTCGTATCGCATGACCTTCAATAGTTTGTACTTCTAAAAGATACATTCCGACTGAAATTTTCTCTGTGTCGAAACGGAAGATGCGAGCATCTGCAATCGTGGAAATTTCAGAAATAACTACACCTTTCAAATCTGTCAAACGAATTTTTTCAACAGTTAAATTTTCGGCGACCTCTACAAAAAGAATGGCACTCGCAGGATTAGGAAAAACTGAAATAGCATCTGCGCCTAATAAATTATCTACGGCTACAGAGCAATCTTCTACGGCTACATTTAATGGATTTGAAGTAACGTTAGAAATCGAAGCACAAGCTGAAGACGAGTTCAAAACACAACTGATGACATCATTATCAACTAGGCTAGAAAGTGTCAGTTGATTGCTGTTGTCTCCCACAAGGTTTCCATTTACTGTCCATGTAAAAGAAGGCGTCATTCCACCTCCATTTGTCATGGCATTAAAAGTGGCTGTCTCTCCTAGGCATAGGGTCGTGTTAGTCGCAGAGGAAATAGAAATACTTGGAACTATAGAGTCCGTGACCTCAATCGTCAAAATCTCAGAACTAGCAGTACTATTTAATAAACAGCCTGCATTTGAGCTAATTTCTACATGAAAATAATCGCCATTATTTAAATTGTCAATATTGAAAGAGGCAATACTACCTCCAAATGGATTGCCATTGATGTACCATTGATAGCTTATGTTTTCGGCAAGAGTTCCTGAGGTTATTGCACTAAAAGTAATTTGTTCACCAGCACAGATAGTGGTATTTGTTGCTGTTGCATTTACAGTTAAAGCGGTAATTTGAGTGACATTAACTTCTGCAAGGTCACTTTCTATCATGGTGCCTGCATCATTTGTTATAATACAAATATAGTCTCCGCTATCGCTAGTGTTAGGACTGCTGATGAGTAGGGTAGGGTTGTTTGCTCCCGCAATATCTTCACCGTTTTTTTGCCATTGAAAAGATAAAGAAGACGAACTATTGGCGTCAACTGTCAATTCAATTACTCCTTCGCCAGAGCAAATGTTGTAGTCATTAGGTTGCTGTAAAATGACAATTGCATTGCCTGCTGACGAACCAAATTCAAAAACACCCATATCTACCGTCGTATTATGAATCCGTGGTAAATTATCTAAATCTACAGTTACGTTGGCTTGATTAATCGAAGCATTGTTTCCGTTGTCAATGATTAACGAACTACTGCTGCTGATGTGCAAATTACCGTTAACAGCATCTGAAAACATCGGGTCAACATCATAATACATACCTGCGCCACAATTAATCGTACCGTCGATACCGCTGTTGGAGGACTCACAATCTGGCGCATCAATTAAAGAATATTGTATCGTCGGTGTGCCTAAGATATTTCGAAAAATGGGACCTAAAGCAGCTGTATTTCCATAGATAATGCAGTTTGAAATGATTGGACTGCTGTTTCCTGTAGCATCGCTGGCATTGTTGTAAATGGCACCGCCAACATCTGCATGATTACCGTAGAAGGTGCAATTTGTAATCTCTGGACTACTATTTCCATTTACAGAACCCAAGTTGTAAACTGCTCCTGCGGATAGTGCACCGTTGTTGAAAAATAAACAGTTTATTATTTTGGGACTAGCGTTACCTGTTTTTCCTTGATTGTAGATTGCGCCACCGTAAGTGCCTGCCGTATTTTCTAAAAAACGACAATTAATAATGTTGGGACTAGAAACACCCTCTATTGCATTATTAAAAATAGCCGCTCCTGCAAATTCTGAACTATTTTCTTCAAAAAGACAACCTATAAAGTCAGGAGAACAATTTCCCGATAGCGCACCAAAATTAAAAACAGCACCACCGTCACTATTAAATGCCGTATTGCTTTTGAATTGACAATTGGTATAAATTGGGGTGCAAAATCCGCTCAAGCTACCGTCATTGGCTACTGCGCCGCCTGACTCAGAAGAGTTATTTTCAAATGTACAGTTTGTATGTATAGAAGAACTATTTCCTGTTTTTGCAAATGTATTAATAGCTCCTCCTTTAGTAAAAGCATAATTTCCAATAAAGCTACAATCACTTATCGTCAAGTGAGTTTCACCCTCAGATGCTTGATTATAAATCGCGCCACCGCTACCTGTTTGTGATATATTGCTGGTAAAGGAACAGTTGGTGAAGTTTGGATTAGCTTCTCCGCCGAAGCCGCCGTCATTATAAACAGCACCACCTTGACTATTAGAAACGTTATTAGTAAATTGACAATTGATTATTGTTGGATTAGAAGCACCATTATAACTTCCGTCATTAGTCAGTGCGGCTCCAAAAGATATGGCGAAATTATCTTTGAAAATGCAGTTTTCAATTGTTGGATTAGAAAAATAACCATTGAGTGAACCGTTATTAAACCAGCCACCACCACTATGATATTCAGAAGCTGTGGAGCTATCTGGATTGTCAGCATTACCGCCAGATATTGTGAAGCCGTCTAAGCGTGCCGAAGAGTCTAAATCTCTACTGTAGACTACAGTATAAGAATTGTTGTTAAGAGTACCGTCTCCGTCTATATCTCCGCTCAGAATTGTTACTAAAGATACAGGATTACGCTGTGATAAGCTTGTTTCTGTTCCTGCAAAACCCCCATAAACTTGCACGTTTTCTCGTAAATGAAAGTAAGTAGCGCGAGCTGTAAAATCGCAACTTGTACAAGTCGTTGGTGTATAAGTACCAAATGCTACCCAAATTTCTGTACCTGGTGAAGCGGTACTCATGGTTTCTTGTAAATCACCAGAAGCATTGACCCAACTACTACCGTCGCCAATTCCACCTGGTTTTACATAAGTGATTTGTGCTGTCAAATAAGAATGGGATAATGCGAAAACACAGAGAATAAGTAGTGTTTTTAATGCGTTTATGTTTGTCATGTTCAGAGGATTATTTTTTCAAGACTATTCGACTTTAATAAGATAAAGCAATTGTAGTTGCACTCTGTTTTGACAGGAATACGCTTAATTGCATAGACTTAATAGTCGTTCTAATAAAGTATTGTATAGTGTTGAAAAATTATAAAATGGTAGCCTTTGGGAAGGATAGTTATGTTAGATTACTGAATTTCAAATTGGTAGGATGTCTAAAATAAATGAAATTATTACGTGGGGAATGTTCTTAATTTCTAGCACAAAGATACATTAGATTCTATTGAATCGTCAACCTTCTTTCAACTTTTTTTGATTCGTTTCTAAAATGAAAAAAAAACGCTCTGAAATGAAAAATAAAGTATACCTATTTTTGAAGGGGTATCTTTTTTGAAAAAAAAGTGATATATTTGTTTGCGTATAAACAATTGATTATCAAAAACTTGCCCTCTTTTCCTCCCTATCATATATTTTTTAGATTATGTTCCGGCACGCTAATTGGTTTCTTAATAAAACATATTATAATTAATTATATTATGTTTTGTCCGCATTCTAAACAAGATAGACTTATTCACGTAAGATGTATCAGAAAAATGCGAGATATGTAAGAGGCTTTTTTCCCACTGCCAAGAAAACAAACATAAACACATTAAGAGGAGGAATTTTTTTCCAAGTTTAAAGGATTATTGGATGAACAAAAAAGCTCTAAAAAGCATTTTTAATAGTACCAAAGCAAAATTCTTTACAAAAAATTCTCTGATGTCTGAAAGACACTAATTTCCTAAAGTTATTTAAACCCTATGGCAATGCTGAAGCAGAATTTAGGCCACAAGATGTTACAAAAGCTGTCACCGCAGCAGATTCAATTAATGAAACTGTTGCAGATACCGACGGCTACCCTTGACCAACGTGTTAAAGAGGAATTGGAGGCGAACCCTGCTTTGGAGGAAGGGGAGGACCGTGAGGATAGTCTGGAACAACCTCGTACTGAGGAAGAAAAGGCAGAGAAAGAGGATGACAATAGCTTTGACGAGGAGCCAGAATTTGAGGAGCCAGTTCGTGAGGAGGAATTTGAATTGGATGATTATTTGTCAGAATATATTGAAGATGACCCATCTTCTTATAAGTTGAAAGTGAATAACTTTTCAGCTGATGATGAAGAGAAAACTATTCCTATTGCTGTAGAAAGTACATTTCATGAGCATCTGGAGACACAATTAGGAATGCTTAATCTGAAAGATGACCGCGAACTTATTGTTGCAAAACAAATTATCGGAAGCATAGACGATGACGGTTATTTGCGTCGTGAACCTATTGCTATTATTGATGATTTGATGTTTTCTCAGAATGTGACCTCAACAGAGAAAGAAATTAGAGGTATTTTAGAAGAAATTCAGCAGTTTGACCCACCAGGTATCGGTGCGCGTGATTTACAAGAGTGTTTACTCATTCAACTAAAGGCGCGTTATAAAAAAGAAACAGATGATGCTGATTGTCCGAACTTACGTTTGGCTATTCGTATCATTGAAGATTGTTTTGATGAATTTTCAAAGAAGCATTATGTGCGTTTACAACGTCAATTGAGCGTTAGTGAGCAGCAGTTGAAAGACGGAGTAGAGGAAATTTTGAAATGCAATCCAAAGCCTGCGAGTGGTTTTAATGACAAGAGTAGTAGAAATACTTTCTATGTAGTTCCTGACTTTTTACTTGCGAATCGTGATGGAGAATTAGAGTTAGACTTAAATTCTCGTAATGCACCAGATTTGCGGATAAATGAGCACTATAAGGACATGTTGATGACCTATAAGGACAATACTAAAGGTCGTCGTGCGAAGAAAGATGAGAAAGAAGCAGTGATGTTTATCAAGCAAAAAATTGATAGTGCAAAATGGTTTATTGATGCGATACGTCAGCGTCAGGCGACTATGTACAAAACAATGTATGCTATTTTGCAATACCAATATGACTTCTTCTTGACGGGAGACCAAAAGAAGCTACGTCCTATGATTTTGAAGGACATTGCAGACATTACTGGTTTAGATATCTCTACTGTTTCACGTGTAGCAAATAGTAAATTTGTGCAAACAGAGTTTGGTACAAAGCGTTTGAAAGATTTCTTTTCGGAGAGTTTACAAACGAAATCTGGAGAGGAAGTTTCAACCTTAGAGGTTAAGAAAATCCTTACGGAAGTTATCGAAAATGAGCACAAACGTAAGCCACTTTCTGACGAAAAATTGAAAAATAT
>CALDUB010000242.1 GCA_937923465.1 uncultured Saprospiraceae bacterium | reverse complement strand
TCGGTGTAGCCATTAAAGTCCCATTCTGTTCCTAACCAATATGGGAATATGGAGTCGATTAAGGTTTTGGACATGTAGTTTTCAGCAAGGGTGTACTTAGCTTCTTGGTCTAGTTCTGTTCTGCTTTTAATTGCTCTTTTTTGCTGGGTGATGCTTGATTTTAATTTTTTGTAATTGACGAGATGTGTTTCTATATCAAAATCAATTGACATCGGTTCTTCTATTTCTTCTGGAGTCTCAATTACAAATTCTTCAACAGTAGTATTATCTGTTTTCGTACTTTGACTTTGTGTATCTTGACAAGATTGAAAAAGGATTAACAAGGATATGTAAAGGCTTATTTTTTTCATAATTGACTATTTATTGATTCCATTCACAAGATAATCAAAACTAAATCTTCACGACCACATTCCCAGTTTTCAATCCTGCGGCTACATATTTATAAGCCGCCGCAATATCATCCAAAGCATATTCGCGGTCAATGACGGGCTTATACTTCTCTTCTGACAATAGTCTTTTCATAATTTCTATACTCCGCTTCACATCAACAGGTATTGGGAAAACAACTTTCTTTCCGCCCATGAATGGCGCGGCTAAAGCTAGAAATGGATTTTCATTTCGAGGACCCAATTCTGAAGAGATATAAATCGCCTTGTCTTTCATCAAGGGTTTACAAGCACCAAAGGAACTCTTTCCAACAGCATCAAATACAAAGTCGTACTTCTCAGTATCCTTGGTAAAATCCTCTTTTTCGTAATCATAAACCTTGTCTGCTCCGAGAGATTTAATTAAGTCAACATTCTTGGTATTACAGACTGCAGTGACATAAATATTTTTATCTTTCAAGAGTTGTAATGCTGCGGAGCCAATACCTCCTGTAGCACCATTTAACAGCACTTTATCCTCTGGTTTTAATTTGACTTTATTAATAAAATTAATAGCATAATGCGCTCCCTCCAAACTAGCTACTGCCTCCGCACAACTAACATTATCTGGCATAGTTGAGATGTTTCCGTCTTCGGGATAAGCTAAATATTCCGCCTGTGTAGGTAGCCCATCATCATGAAAACCAAATACTTTATCTCCAACTTTAAAGTCATTGACGGCAATGCCGACGGCTTCTACTTGTCCTGCGAAGTCCGTTCCTAAAACGGGTGTGTTAGGACCAAATAAACCTGTGAAGAAGCGAAAAACATAAGGTAATCCTGTCAATACGCCGCAGTCTGTTCGGTTTACGGTTGTGGCGTGAACTCTGACTAGGACTTCGTTATCCTTTGGCTTAGGTGTTGGATATTCTTCTACCGTGATGTTGGTGTGGTCTCCGTATTTTTTTCTGAGTGCTGCTTTCATAAAGGAATTTTTAGATAATTTATTTGAGCTCTAAAATTACAGCCTTTATAAAAACAACAATCAAAAATTTAGATAAGAAGAAGCATATTTATCGACGAAGGTTTTAGTTCCCCTCTTTCACCTTCGGCATACTATTCCAAATATCCAAGTATATCTTCCACTCCTTCCCGACTTTCTTCCAGACTATCACATACTTCCCTTTCCACTTGACAGTCGAACCGTCAGCACGTTGCGTTTCGCCTTCATAATAGCCGTGGTCATAAGCGGTTTTCTTAACGATATTGATTTCTAAAGGCGTGATTTTGTGGTGTAATATTTTCATACCTTCTGGCAGTGTCCAGTAGCCTTCTAAGTCTTTTGTTCCGTCGATAATGTCGGTGTTATTGGGGAATATTTTGCCGTCTGTTGTATAGGCATTTGCCATTGTGGTCGCTTCGCCATTCATGTAGGCTTGGGAGAATGCGTCAATGTTTTTTAGGATTTGTTGAATGTCTTTTTGTTTGCCTGTGTATGTTTGGCTGTTGGCGTTTATGGAGAGGCTTAGGGCTAAGATTAAGAGTGTGATTGTTTTTAGTTGTTGCATGACTTGTATCGTTTGTTTAAAATATGATTTGCTGTTATTACTTTCTGTTCTTGCTTTCACTTCTTACTATGTTCTTTTGACATTGCCTCAAAAGAACCAAAAACGCTACTCAACAAAAACTCCTTCCAGTCAAACAGTTTGTTGAGTGCCCTCCCGCCTAGAGCGACCAGTTCCCATGAAAGCACATTTTTGGGGTTATTGACTAATCAGATGGCAAGGTTTATTTGATATAAAATATCAGTTGCAGTTATCCTTTTCAAAAAGAATATTCCAAGCTCGAAAGGAGGAAATTCGAAAACCTGAGACTATACCTTTTTCATTTCTTTCAACTATCAAAGAGTTAAAATACCAATAATCATTTAAGTAAAGGTCAGTCTTAATCGGTTGAAGAGTGACGCGGTGCATATCTGGATTGGCAACAGTAATATTGCCTTCGTGTATTTCTAGATTATACCTTTTATCCAATTCCTCACTGTAATAAGTGCCGGCCAACTCTTTCATTTCTGTTTCGGTCAATTTCTTGTCTTCGTAACTGTCCCAAATGTCTCTTTCTTCTCCGTCAATGTGCAAATGCATGGTGAATTTTCCGTCATTTGATTTGAAAGAAATGCGACTGTCAGCATACTCTCCTAACTGAAATTCACTCTCATTTATCGGAAACAAAACACTTTCACGTCCGCCTTGATTTGGTCGAACAAGAATTAAAGAATCATTTCGGAGGACGATATTTCGAGTAAAGTAATATTTTTGGTGGATATAGTTTCCTGTGTATTTTTCTAACTTTTTAGTTGAAGCTTTCACGAACTTAACTGACTCTGTATCAGTCTTTTGTGCCGCTTTAATCTCATCATCTAAAAAGAGGTCAACCAGAGCGTAAGTATTGGCATTAGGATTAAAATTACGGTAATTACTCATAACTACAACTGCAAAGTTCTGCTCTGGAAATCGACTCAAATTTGCTCGAAAACTCGAACTCGCGCCGCCATGACTGACATGATGTAAGCCTTTGTATTCATCAACAAATTGTCCTCTGGCAAAGGTACTTGTCCGCCCGTTATTCAAAACGCCCAAAGTTTCCATGTCTTCAAAAATTGCCTTGCTACCAACTATAGGGTTGCGGAAATTATTCACCCATTTCCCCATATCTTCTACGGT
>CALDUB010000241.1 GCA_937923465.1 uncultured Saprospiraceae bacterium | reverse complement strand
AGTTATGAAATGTCCGATTTGTGGGGTTTGAGTTAACTTACAGTTATGTATTTACTATGACTGTAAAGAAACTAAACTTCTGTTTATCAAATACTTATAACCATTAGGTTTTCATTTCTTTCAAATGGCTAAAGTCGAGCTTACATAGTGGGCATGTTTTAAGTTAGATTTTTTTGCTTGCGACCTTGAAGAGGTCAACAAACGTAGCCTCATGCGAAGCTTGGGGCTAATAATGATGTAAGTGAAACGACTTTGAAGAAGTCGACATCAGTCTTCGTACAACCAATTTTCCTTAAATTCAAGCTCATGTCTAACCAATAAAGCAATTAATTCTTCCTTAGCATTTCTTTTTTGATGATGTATTTCTTGATTTGCTACATAGGATATCAAAGCAGGAAGACTATCATTTGAATAGGTAAAAGCAGCATAACCTTTTTGCCAGAAGTCAAAATCAGGCATATTTAATTTATTTCTAATGAGGTCTGAAGACATCAGTTTTATGTCTTTTACAAAATCCGACAAACAAATTGAAGGACTCAAGGCGAATAGAATATGAACGTGGTCATCGACTCCGTTAATTTTGTAAGGATGACACTTATGCTTAACGCACCAGCTTGCCATTGAGGCGAACAATTGCGCCCTGTCTTTTCTGGCAAGACTTGGTTTTCTACCTTTCGTGGCAAAAACGACTTGGTAAATAATTTGTGTGAAGCGACTCATGTAATTTAGTGTGTATTTGTTGACTTCTTCAAAGTCGTTCTGATTGATACTATTGACCCCAAGCTTTGCTTGGGGCTATTTTTATTGACCTCTTCAAGGTCATGAATTAAACAATTGTCTGTATCTTAATTCTTTAAAAATAGTAGTTTTAAAAGTCTTATGACTTTAGCGCATTCTTCAAGGAAATCATTGTCCCTAAGTGCATCGCCTCATGCGCCAAATTAAATGCGACTGCATCTTCAACAGAACTCAAAGTTACACCATAACTTGTCGGATAAGGTTTATATCCACTAAAGTCTTTGCTCTTTAAATCTGCCTCAATACCTGCTACAGTTGATGTTAAGAGGCTGATTATCAAGTTCTTTTCCGTCTCACCGACATAGTCACCAGGCTTGCTCCCTTTCTTATATTTCGCAATCATCTCCTCTGAGACATTGACTGCTACACCTGCCAAACGGTAACACAAAAGTTGTTGTGTCACGACTACATGCCCTGCATTCCAGATTAGATTATTGTTGAAGCCTTTAGGGATTTCGTTCATTTCCTCTAAAGTGAATTGATTGAGGATTTTTAAGATGTTTTCGCGTGTTGCGTTTAGGGCTGTTAGTTGGAATGTTGTATTTGCCATTTTTATTTTTAAATTTTTGATTGATGCTGGTGTCGGACACTTCGCTTAAATCGAAGTGCAAAAGTAAAGAATTATCGTAGAATTAGCACAAAAAAGTGTCTGACGCCTGTAATGTGCTTGTTACAGGTGTCAGACACTGCACTATTCTTACTGTTCGATAATTCTTTAATTTCCTAGCTTTCTGATGATTTAAGTGTCCGGCACCGAAATATTTACTCTTTGTAAACTTTTATGACTTTATCTGTTAAATGCTTAGGGTCAAAAGTCTCCCGTGCATACCTATAACCCTTCTCCACCAACTCCCCCGCAAATTTACTATCCCCCAACAACTTCTCCAAAGCCTCCGTTATTTCCTCCACAGAATGCGGATTAACTTGCAAAGCCCCGTCACCAGCCGCCTCAGGAAGAGATGAAACATTAGAGGTAATCACAGGCGTTTTACAAAGTAATCCTTCCACCACAGGCAATCCAAATCCCTCATATTCAGAAGGATAGAGTAGAGTAGAGGCATGTTGATATACTTTCTTTAAATCTCTAATATCCGTCAGGTTTTCTAACCAAATCACCTGACTTTCCATACGATTACTATGTAGAAAAGACATCACTTTCTGACGATACTTCTTACCTTTTCCGACGACTACTAATGGAATTTGTAAATCTTTCGGAAGTTCAGAGATTGCCTTTACCGTATTCAATAAATTCTTTCGCTCGACAACAGAACCTACACTTAGTAAGTAATCTTGTGGTAAATTATACTTCTTTAAAGCCCTTTTATCAGTAGACGTTTCTTCATAATAAATCGCGTCACAAGCTTGATAGATAACCTTAATCTTCTCTTCTTTTATGCCATAATAATGCATAATATCTCGCTTCGTACTTTCGCTTATTGCAATGACAACATCTGCATTTCGACAAGATTTCCGAGATTTCATGTCATACACTTGTCTATCCAAAAACGGATAAGTATCTGGTAATCTTTTGAATATCAAATCATGGATAGTCACCACTTTTTTGACGCCTTCTAATCGAAAAGGCAACTCATTACTCAAACCGTGAAAAACTTCAATGCCTTCTTTTTCTATGTCTTTTCCCACACCATAAGACCGCCAATAAGTGCCCCCCATTTTGTGAGGTATAATTGTCGGAAACTCCTTTGCATATTTGTCCCCAAACTCATTTTCGCTCACCTTTGGCGTAAATAAAACATATTCGTTATCTGGCTGAAAACGGCGCAAATTGTCCAGTAGAGTTCGGCTATAATTGCCGAGTCCAGTCCGATTATTGAAGACTCTTTTTGCGTCGAAACCAATGCGAAGATGGTTGACGGCTGACGGTTGACGGTTGACGGGCACACTGTTAGTTAAAATGAAATTCTTTATTTCTTGAGTAAAGATAGATTGATTTATTGTATTTCAAATTAAAAAGGCTGTTTCCTCCTCAGAGAAAACAGCCTTTGAAAGTATCACGTCCGTTTTGTCGCGTTCCTTATTGTATGGTTATTAGGTTTGAGTTTAAGAATTAATTCTTGCATGATGTAATAACCATTGGACTTTGGACAAAAAATATTAGACCTTAGATTCAAACATATGTAAAATAACAGTAATCGTATTATTTTGAAAATCAAACTTTTAAATAGATTACTTTTACTATATTTTGATTGTTTTGTCTAAAATCTAAGGTCCAACATCTTTCGTCCAAAGTCCAAAATAACCAATAGCCTACTTATATTTAAATGTTCCTTTTTCGTGTTCAATAATCACTTCATTTTCCTCTGCTTCCTCCACGCGACCAATGATTTGAGCATCAATATTGAAATGCTTTGCAGCATCAATAACTGCTTGTGCATCTTCTTGTTTTACATAGACATTCAAACGTGTACCCACATTAAAAACCTGAAACATTTCTTTCCAATCTGTTCCGCTTTCTTCTTGAATCATCTGAAAGAGAGGCGGAATTGGCAACAAATTATCTTTAATGATACGTTTGTTTTTGATGAAGTTCAAGACTTTTGCTTGTCCACCACCCGTACAGTGTATCATTCCATGAATGCTGTTGCGGTGTGTTTTAAAGAGCTTTTTTAAAACAGGTAAGAATGTTCTCGTTGGCGATAAAACTAATTTTCCAACTGTCATTTCTCCTCCAGGAACTTTTATTTTATCCGTCAATTTTTTACTACCAACAAAAATGACATCTTTTGGTGTATTGTTGTCGTAGCTATCTGGATATTTCTCTGCATATTCATGACTCAAAACATCGTGACGGGCACTTGTCAAGCCATTACTGCCCATTCCTCCGTTATACTCTGTCTCGTATGTCGATTGACCATAACTTGCCATTCCGACAATGACATCGCCTGCTTGAATATCATTGATAATCAAATCTGAACGCTTCATCCGTGCAAAAGCCGTATATCCTACATCTATCGTCCGCACTATATCCCCCACATCAGCCGTCTCTCCACCCGAAAGGTGCAAATCAATCTCATGTTTCTTCAATTCCGCTTTAATCTCTGTAGAAGCATTGATAACTTCCGAAATCACATCAGCCGTAATCAAATTTCGATTACGCCCCACAGTCGAACTCAACACAATGTCATCAATACAGCCAACGCAAGCCATATCGTCCAAGTTCATGACAATAGAATCTTGTGTAATCCCTTTCCAAACTGACAAATCACCCGTTTCTTTCCA
This sequence comes from uncultured Saprospiraceae bacterium, assembly GCA_937923465.1. GTDB lineage: Bacteria > Bacteroidota > Bacteroidia > Chitinophagales > Saprospiraceae > JAHDCG01. Next base: position 1,560 of record CALDUB010000241.1, on the reverse strand, counting down.
ATACATGTAAGCTAGGGAAGTCTTCGTGCCCGCAGTATCCGCGTGCATGAGATTGCAGTATTCCGCATCGCCAGCGACGACATCAGGCATTATTTTGCAAAAAGCAAGAGGATAGAGACCTTTGTCCATGCCTTTGATAGCAGCATGAACATCATCTTTGGTAGCGGAAACGCCACGTTGGTCGTATTTGTAGTTTGACATAGAAATTGGTTGATTATGTTGACTTCAACATTATCGTATGATTATTTGCGGCAAAAGTAAGAACTATGAGGGAAAAAGGTTGTAAAAGTTGTAAGAGTTTTAAAGGTTGTAGGGCGAATGAGGGAAAACGACGTTCCTATTAATTCAAAAATGTATAAATACAATGAAGTATCATCCATCTGAAAAGGGCAACCGAAATAATTCGATTGCCCTTTTCAAGAGTTCACAGCTGTCAACTGTCCACCGTTCCTTAAAACATTTCTGTTCCAGCAAAGTGGAAGTTACCTTCGATAGCAGCGTTTTCGTCGCTATCAGAACCGTGTACAGCGTTTTCGCCGATGCTTGTCGCATATTTTGCACGGATAGTACCTTCAGCTGCATCAGCAGGGTTAGTTGCACCAATCAAAGTACGGAAATCAGCTACTGCGTTATCTTTTTCCAAGATAGCTGCAACGATAGGACCGCTTGACATGAATTCAACTAATTCGCCGTAGAAAGGACGTTCTTTGTGTACTGCGTAGAATTCGCCTGCTTTCTCAGCTGACAATTTTGTGTATTTCATTGCTACGATTTTGAAACCGCCTGCATTGATTGCTGCTAAAATACCACCGATGTGACCGTTGCGTACTGCACCTGGCTTAATCATCGTAAAAGTTCTATTACTTGCCATATCTCTTAACTATTAATTATGAACCCTTTGACTATGCTTAGGGTAAAGTTATTTTTATCTAAATCGTGTACATTGATTGTACAACGCATTTTTAAACAAGAAAAATTCTGTTTGATAGATAGACTAACGATATATACAGAATTTTGTTTTGTTCATGCGCTTTTGATTTCGCGCCGCAAAGGTATATATTTTTAGTGTAGATTGAAACCTCTTTCGATAAAATATTTGAGATGATTTAGATTTTAATTTTAAGGAAATAATGTTTTGTATTTGTGTTAAATGTTGAAATATAACTTGAGGATATTTTATAATAACAAAACCTTAAGAATTCTTTCAGTAACTATTAAGATACCTATTTCGACTTCACGGTATAAAAGGAAAAGTAGCATACTCTACACTTTCTACATATTTAGACTTTAGACAAGAGATGCTAGACGTTAGATTTATCAAAGAACCAAAATTAATCATATGCATATTTTATGGTTCTTTATGATATTGGTTGGTAGAAAATAAATTTTGCTATAAAACTATTGACCTACTCATCCACACATTGGAGAAATTTTGGAAGAAAATTTTGTCTTTGCGGATGATTTTTGCTGTAACTCTTAGCGAAATCATCCACAAACTCTATTTGAAAACTGGTGGTTTTCAAATTTCGATGTATGGATGATTAGTGGTTATCATAAAAT
>CALDUB010000240.1 GCA_937923465.1 uncultured Saprospiraceae bacterium | reverse complement strand
CTTATCAGGGTCAATTCCCATTTCTTGTTGATACTTAAGGACTGGCGCAGCAAATGCCTCATTCATTTCCCACAAATCAATGTCTTTGGCAGTCATTCCTGCTCTTTTCAAAGCCTTTTTTGTAGCGGGTATAGTACCAGTCAACATTATAGTTGGCTCTGTACTCACATTACCAATGGAAACGATACGCGCTCGAGGTTTTAAGCCTAGACTCTCTCCTTTTTCTTTACTGCCCACCAATACGACAGATGCACCGTCGACAATACCGGAAGAGTTTCCAGCGGTATGGACATAGTTGAGTTCTTCTACCTCAGGGTATCTCATGATTGCCATATTCGCAAAACCTTGCGCGCCAATGGAAGAAAAAGCAGGAGGTAGATTTCCTAATTTGTCAAGGTCCGTATTCGGTCGAATACATTCATCGTTGTTCAATATTAATAAACCGTTTCGGTCGTAGATTGGAATTATCGAATTATCAAAATAGCCGTTACTTTGGGCATGTAAGGCACGTTGTTGTGATTGCAAAGCATAGGCATCGACTTCTTCTCGTGTAAAATTATCTATAGTTGCAATCAAATCTGCGGAGACGCCTTGAGGGATATATCCTACTCTATTGATAACCTCAGGGTCATAGATTAGTGCGCCGCCGTCACTCCACATCGGCACTCTACTCATGCTTTCGACACCTCCTGCTAAGACTAAATCTTCCCAGCCAGAACGGATTTTCATAGCTGCCAGATTCACCGCTTCTAGACCAGAGGCGCAGTAACGATTGATTTGTACACCTCCCACACTTTCATGCCAACCAGCATACAAAAGGGCTGCTTTGGCTATATTACTTCCTTGGTCTTGAATGGGTGTGACACAACCGATAATCGCATCGTCTACCTCAGAGGTGTCCAAGTTGTACTTGTCGCGAAGTCCATTCATTATTGTCGCCAATAAATCTACGGGCTTCACCTCATAAAGAGAACCAGTGCTTCTTCCTTTACCGCGAGGTGTTCTTAATGCGTCAAAAATGTAGGCGTCCATTGATTTACGATTTACGAATTACGAATTACGACTGCTCTAATGTGCGCAGAATACGTATGCTTAATTTTTTACGTTCTCCGTCAAATCGTGTGACTTTCACACGATTTGACGGAGAATCATTTTTTATTACAGTATATTGAAATTACAAAACGAAAAGTATCTACTCTTACTTTCAAAACCAAAAAAAAGCCCATCTTTCTACCCAAAAATCACAATTCCGAATCATCTCCGAGTAAAGGCTGTCGTACTTCGTAAGTCGTACTTCGTAAATCTAGTCCATTTTATCAATCCATTCTTCTATTAATGCAATTCCTTCATCATGTACAAGTTGACGACCTATCTCGGGCATACGCACGCCTGGGTCTGTACTTTTCATACGATGCAATAGAATACTTTCATCCGACTTTCCTGGAGCAATTCCGTATTTTTTGCCACCGCTGCCCCGTCCTGCTGCGATTGGTGATTTATTGATACCGAGTGCTGCGGGGTCTGTTTCGCTGCTGTGCAAGAACATTCCAGAGGTACTCGCTGCCCCGTGTGGGTTGTGGCAGTAGGCACAATTGGCATCTAAGTAAGCGCGAGCGCGGTCATTTAGACTGTGCGCTTCTTTATCCATATAATCGGCTAATTGAGGTAAGTTTTCTTTAGTTGGCATATTTTCGACTATGCCCATACTTCGCCAGTGTTCCAATTGATTCTCTGTACCAGATTTGTAATCAAAATCGCCGTTTAGTTGACGGGCAGACGGTCCTATTGGTCGTATTTTTTTATCGTAACCATGACAGCCTTTGCATTGATTTTTATTAGGGACACTGTAATTTACTTTTCGTTTTTTGCCATTTTCATCGCGCCATTCTATATCGCGTTTGCCTCCAATGACGGAAAGCTTGGCATCGGTCTGTGCTTCATTCCAGATGTAAGGTAAGGCTGTCCACTCTCCTTCTTCCTTTAGAAGAACGCGCGTTTCCATAATAGTTCTGCCCTTTTCGGGTTTGCGCTCATCATTTGTGTAATAGAAAGTCTTGATAATTTGTGTTCCTTCGGGAAAATCCATTACTTGGTCTTCGCGGTAATTGACTTTTGCGCCGTCAGGTAAGCGGATAAAGCGTAACTTCTTAGCATAATCAGAGAAAAGAGGTGCATTTAAAGCATACGGCAATAAGTCTGCAGCAGGAGAAAGTTCTGCCATTTCGCCTTCAAAAAAGGCATATTCGGACAATTGTTTTTTATAACTCTTTACGACAGAGGTGTTGGTGTTGAATGCCGTCCAAAAGAAAGCACTCAGACAGAGGAGAAAGAGGATATATTTTTTCATTTTTTTGGTTGAGTTCAATAAGTTCGTTATTGGTTATTCTCACGCGTAGTAACTAATAAGTAAAAGTAATTCAATAACTAATAACCATCCTAACTATTTTTCACATTCATACGGAGTAATATCGCGGTTTAGATTTTTAAAACTATTGGCAGCATCTAAATCCCCAAACGTACCGTTTTTATTGTTTTTAAAGCAAATTTCGTAGCCCGCTTTGCGTTTTCCGTCTTTATCAAAATGGCTTTCATCTGTGATGCCGTCATAAATAATACTTGGCGTTGTTTTCTTAAACTTCAAACGAACAAGTGCCGATAGTTTATTGCTAAAGCTTGGTTTCTTTTTGCCTCTTACAAAATTATTATCGTGCGCGTAGATACTGTATGGATATGGGTCGTATTCTTCATCATCAATTTTGTTTTCCGTAATGTAGTAACTCGCAATTACGAAAGGAAAGGAGCGGTTGTTAACTATCTCATTATCATATATTTCAACTTTACTTGTCGCTAAAATCATAACGCCTGTACCTGGAGGTACTTGCGCAACGATATTGCCTTTTGGAGCAAAGTTTTTATAGTTATTGTCGTGAACGTTGTTATTGAAGATACGTACATTTCCACCTTTCTTTTTTATCAAACCAGGTAAATCAAAGATGAGAATACCTCCTGTATTTCCATAAGCTTCATTATCAAAAACGTCTGCATTGGTCGAATTTTCGATTTCAATACCTGCTACATTATTGATTGCTTTTGAGTTTTTGACAACTATTTTATCTGATTGTCCGACATAAATACCTGCATCTGAAGCGCCAATAGCGACACAACCGTCTATCACGACATTCTGACATTGAACTGGATATAAACCATATGCGCCATTTTTTTTATCGGGCTTACCAGTCCATTCTGTTTTGACATTTTTGAAGGTCATCCCATCTACATTTTGAGTTTTGATGAGGTCGCCCTTGCTATCTTGTACAGTAAAATCTGAGAGTGTAATATTTTTACAATCCGTGATTTTCATGCCTTCTGCACCCTCCGTTTGGTCTTTGAAGGTAATCGTTGTGCTATTTATACCCGCCCCTTTTATAGTGATGTTATTTTTACCATCTAACCATAAGCTTCCTTTCATCGAATAATTTCCTGCGGGCAGGGTGATAGTCGCGCCGTCTTCTGCACTGATAAATTGTTCGAGGAGATTGTTTTCAAAGTCAGACTGTGCGGAAAGGACAATGCTGCTCAAACAAAAAAAGAAAAGGAAGTGAAAACGGTTCGTCATGTCTTAAAGGTTAAATTTTTACTGATGCGTTAAATCTACGAACAAATTTATGATTCTCAAAAAATTAGAGGTCTGAGTCTTGGCTAATCATCCACACATTGGAAAATTTTGGATTTTTTTGTCTTTGTGGATATTTTTTGCTGTAACTCTTAGCGAAATCATCCACAAACTCTATTTTAAAGCTGTTGGCTTTCAAATTTCGATGTGTGGATGATTAGTGGTTATCATAAAATAGTGGTGTCAATTACTTGTGATATAAAGCATTAGATAATTATTTGAAAAAGGATACCTTTGATGCGCAAAAATACTGTCCGCCGTATAAAACATTATTATGAAAACAAGACCTTGGCTGCCTTGGCTATCTGCATGGCTCATTCTCAATCTTATTCAATCTTTATTTACGGAGTTGTGGCATGACGAGGCACATTATTGGATGTTTTCACAGCATCTTGCCTGGGGATATTGGGACCATCCGCCAATGACTCCTTTATTGGTTAAGTTGGGTTATGCTTTGATTCCAAATGAGTTAGGTGTCCGGCTATTTATTGTGTTGATTAATACCGCAACGATTTACTTTTTGTACAAAATCGTCTCGCCAGCTAATGTAAAACTGTTCTTTATGATGGTCTTTGGGACGGCAATTGTACATGTCGGCTGGATGGCTGCACCCGATTTATCACTGCTATTTTTCACGAGTACTTTCTTGTATATTTATCAAAAATATACGGAACGAGATACTTGGCAGACCGCGTTTTTATTGGGTTTTATCGTTGCTTGCATGGCTTATAGTAAGTATCACGGAGCTTTGGTTTTATTCTTTGCTTTGATTGGAAATTGGAAATTATTAAAGCGTCCTAGTTTTTATGTCATTCCTGTTGTTGCGGCTATTTTATTTATTCCTCATTTGCATTGGCAGTATGAAAATGGGTTCCCAACTTTTGTTTATCATCTCATTGACCGCAATAAAGATTTGTACCAATGGCGATTTATTTCTGATTATGTTTTGGGACAAGTCTTAATTTATGGACCTTTTTTAAGTTTTGTTTTATTCCCTTATGCATGGAAATATAAGACGGAAAATGATTTTGAAAAGTCTCTAAAATGGATTCTGTTTGGCATTATAGCTTTCTTCTTTTATCAAAGCTTTAATCAACGGACGGAAGCAAATTGGACGGCAACAGCATTTTTACCGCTCATTTATTTGGCTTATAAATACATTGAAAATCAGGAGGACAAACATCGTTTGATTTACCGTCTGGCTATTCCAACTATGGTTTTAATTGGCATTTGCAGGGTATTTTTAATTTGGGATTTTTTACCAGAAGGGATGAACCCGCGCAATGAATTTCATAATTGGGATAAATGGGCAGAAGACATCAGCGAGGTGGCAGGTGAACATCCCGTTGTTTTTTATAATGGCTATAAGGATGCGTCAAAATATCGCTTTTATGCTCAAAAACCTGCGATTGGTATAAGTGTGCATCATCATGTTGGTACGCAGTATGAGTTGATGTATGAAGAGGCGGCGAAGTTTCAAGGAGATACAGTAGTTTCGGTTTCGGGCTATCATCAAGAGCATCGTTTTAATCCTGGAGGGCTGAAAGAAACGGGTTGGAAATACAAGCCTAATTTTCGTTCTTATAATAGTATAAAAATAGAATTGATAGGTGATTGTCCTGAAATCTTGCCCGCAGATACTGAATTGACTTTGCCGATTAGGATTGTGAATAAGACGCCATACGATTATAATTTCAATGGTAATCCAGAACATCCTGCACAGATGCAATTTCATGTTTATAGCTATGAAGATGTGATTTTATGGGGCAGTGCGCGTCCTGATTTTCCGCAACAAATCATCAAAGGTAATGAGGTAATTGAGACGACTGCGACAATGCGGACGCCGAAAGAACCTGGGGAATATCGCTGGCGGTTTGATATAGATGTGAAGGATTATCATAATAGTCGAAATATGACTTATTGTGATATTGTGGTGGAGTGAGAATTTTATTAAGATGTTAGACTTTAGATATTAGACTTTTATATTGTAGAAATTACAAAAAAAAATCATCCACAAACCATTTTTATAGCGAATAGCTATCAATAATTGGTCTATGGATGATTAGAGAAATGATAAGCCCTATTTTGAAAATAGGGCTTATCTGTTTATTGATAATTACCTGACAATCAGCTTTTTGACTGTTTGTAATTCAGAAGTTATTATTTCTACAAAGTAAAGTCCTGCGCCGTATTTAGCCATAC
>CALDUB010000239.1 GCA_937923465.1 uncultured Saprospiraceae bacterium | reverse complement strand
GACAATCAACCCAACGTTTCGCCAAAGGAACTTTTCACTTATTTCGATGACAATACCCTCGTGATTGCAAATATTGCTTCGCCGACGACTATCAAAAATATTCAGCAAAATGCGTCTGTTTGTGTGAGTTTTGTGGATGTATTTGTTCAGAAGGGGTACAAATTGACGGGGAAGGCTACTTTTATCAAGAGGTCAAATAGTGATTTTGCAGCGAAAGCCAAACAATTGAAAGTTATGGCGGGAGAAGCTTTTCCTGTGAATAGTTTATTAGAAATTTCGGTAGAGAAAGTCGCTGAGATTATCGCGCCTAAGTATCGGTTTTATCCAGAAACGACGGAAGCAGAACAGATAGAGAGTGCTTATCGGACTTATGGGGTGAGTTCTTCTATTGTCTCCGCTGAAGCGGTTAAAGCTACTGGCACTAGAAAGCAATTTGAGTATTATAAACTACTGGGCGATTTGACTTTTGCGCAGCTCAAAGAACAAGACTTGTTTTGGCAATACAATCCAGAAAGTAACTCTATCGCTATCATTGTCAAGCATTTATGGGGGAATATGTTGTCGCGTTGGACGGACTTTCTGACTGCTGACGGAGAAAAAGAATGGCGCGACCGTGACGGAGAGTTTGAGGCAACGATTCAGACTAAAGAAGAATTGATTGAAAAATGGAATGCGGGTTGGGAATGTCTTTTTACCGCTTTAGATTCTGTCAATGAAGACAATGCGGATACGACCGTTTACATTCGAAATATGGGGCACACGATTACAGAAGCAGTTAACCGTCAATTGGCACATTACGCGTATCATGTTGGGCAAATCGTCTTTATCGGGCGTATGATACGTGGGGCAGAATGGCAGTCTTTGTCTATTCCAAAGGGCGACTCGAAGGCTTATAATGCGGAGAAATTTTCGTTGGAGAAGCGGAAGGCGCATTTTACGGATGAGTTTTTAAAATAGGTGTCAGGTGTCAGGTGTCAGGTAAACTCTGCCTTTTACCTGACACCTGTCTTTTTTTAATTGATTATTGAATGACAAATAACTCTCCTGTCGTTGAAGCGAAACCAACAACACCTACACCTTTTTGAGTATAGATTTTTATTTCTGTGCCGTCTGGGTCGTCATAACCGATTATGACATCCACAAATTCTTGACCATTCAAAGTAACAGTCGTTAGTCTTTCATCTACGTATGACAAATCCGTATCTTCGATAGAAACTACGCTATCATCAAACCAAGTTACGCATTTAACTGCCGATTGGTAATATCTCACAGGATTAACGGTAATGATATCAACACGAATTTGTATGTCATCATAATAGCCCGTTTCTTTAGTTTTATCTGTAAACCAAGTTTTTTCTTTATGCATGAAACCAGTGATAAGAATTTCGTCACCTGACGGCATCGTTCCTTCGTATCTAACTCTCAAATGTTCCGAAACTTCAGAACCTACACTCCATTCTTCGTCTGCATTTACACAAAATTGCTCAACAACTTCTCTTCTGTAAGTAGGGTCTTCCTCTTTTTTAAATAATGTTACCGTTTCTCCACTTTCAGATTTGAATACTAATCTACTAGTGTTGTCATATGGCATCATTCTTTTTGTTGCTGTATCTAAATAAAAAGAGTCTAAGACAACATCACCAGGTGTACAATTTGCATCAAAAAGTTCGTGGTTTTCAATTTCTGAATTAGCAAGAACCGCAGCTGTGATTTGAAGTGATTCTTTAGTACAACTTGCAAACACAATACTCATTACAATTAAAACAAACAATAAATTTTTCATCTTTTGGTCTTTTATGTTCCGAAGAACTTGTGAATGGTTTTATCGAATAGATTAAATCTTTCCGATTAATTATGACACAAATTTACAGCAAGATGAACCCTTGATTGGTTGGAATTTCGATAAGCACTAAATTAAAAATTATCGAATATCGATAAACTAGTATTTTGCAATCAATACACATAAAAATGCCACTCTTCATTGTTTTCCCTTTTCTATTCTGTTTTTAAGCAAAAAAACCGATATTTATGTCACATTAGAAAACAAACGAAAAACAATGAAATCAACTTTACTCCTTTTCTTACTTCTTCCTTTCTTACTTTCTGCACAACAATCTCAATTCATTTCGGGAACAGTCAAAGATAAGGTGACACAGCAGCCAATTATCGGTGCAACTGTCATTATCGCAGACTCTGACCCGCAGATTGGAACAGTTACAGACTTGGATGGAACGTTCAATTTTCCTGATGTTAAACCTGGGCGCTACTCTGTGATGTGCACTTATATCGGCTATGCGGATTATCAAAGTGAAGGTACTCTGGTCAGTTCTACTAAATCTGCTTTTTTGGAGGTAGCGATGAGTGAAGGTGGCGTTAATCTGGACATTGTAGAAGTAACTGCCTCGGGCAATGTCAACAAACCTGTCAATGACTTAGCAGTAGTAAGTACGCGCTCTTTTTCCGCAGATGAGACGGATAGAATAGCCGCAAGTGTCAATGACCCGGGGCGTTTGGCTTTGGCTTATCCAGGTGTGGCGCAAGGCAGTGACGATACCGAAAATGATATCATTATTCGTGGTAATTCTTCCTTTGGAATGATGTGGCGATTGGAAGGTATTGATATTCCAAATCCCAATCACTTTGCGCGTCCAGGTACTTCAGGTGGTGGCGTGACGGTATTTAGTTCGCAGTTGTTGAGTCGCTCGGATTTCTCTACAGGTGGTATGCCTGCGGAGTATGGAAATGCGATTTCGGGAGCAATGGATGTGCATTTTAGAAAAGGAAATAAACAGCAAAAAGAACATCGTTTTAGATTTGGAGTATTGGGAATTGACTTGGCGACAGAGGGTCCAATTAAGAAAGGAGAATCAAGTTACTTAGCTAATTATCGCTATTCTACGCTCGGTATTTTGACAAATCTAGGTGTTTATCTAGTAGGAGAACGCGTAACCAATGACTTTCAAGATTTCTCCTTTAATGTAGCTCTGGATGGTAATGAAAAAAATCATTTTACGGTCTTTGGAATGGGAGGTTTGAGTGAGGAACATTATAACCCTGTGGATGTACATGCAGACCGTGACCCGACGCGTGCATCGCATTTTGAAGATAGAGTTAGAGTTGGAAACATGGGAACTGTAGGCGTGACTTATAGTCGTTTTATTGATAAAAAATCTTATCTCAAAATAGGTGTCGCAGGTATCGGCAGCGAGATAGATTGGAAGTATGATGTCTTGGATAGTTTGAATACTCGGACGCAATATCATAATGAAGTTCATAAAGAAACACGCCTTTCTTCTTCTATCATTTATAGTCGAAAAATGAACCCGACCTTGCGCTTTAAAACAGGTGCCTTCATCCACAATATTCTAAATTATAATTTCTTTAAAAATAGCAGTCAACGCGCTAATATTTCAGACGTTTTAAACGACAATACAGACCTATCTATCAACGGTCAAGGTAGCACGAATACCTTTCAATATTTTGCACAATTCAGTAAGGATTTAGGAGCAAGATTGACGGTAAATGCAGGCACCCACTTAATGCTTTTGACTTTGAATAATACAACATCAGTCGAACCGCGCTTATCTCTTCAATACAAAATCAATCAACGGCAAACTGTGAGTTTCGCTTATGGTTTATATAGCAAGACGCTACCAATGGCGGGTTATTTCTATACACAACAAGATACTTTGAATGGCGTGATAACAGAGTCTCTGCCTAACTTGGACTTACCTTTCATTAAATCAACCCACTATATTCTATCCTATAATTATGCGACAGAAAAAGGTTTGCGCTTTTCGGCAGAGGCTTATTTTCAGTCCTTATCAGATGTGCCTGTCAGTCCAGATGTCGATGACTTGTATTGGATGCTAAATTCGCGTTCTACCTTCCCCGAAGCCGTCGTAGAAAGTAATGGAACAGGACAAAACTATGGACTTGACCTTGCGATTGAAAAGTTCTTTTCTAATCGCTTATTCTTCTTACTGACTGGTTCTTATTTTAAGTCCTATTTTAATCCAAAAAATGGCGAACGCTACCCTACTACTTTTGCCAATGACTTTGTGTCTGCCTTAACTATTGGGCGAGAATTTGAAATGAAGAAAGAACGTACTTTACAAGTTGGAGGGCGAATTTTATACAATGGTGGTAATCGTTATACACCTTTAGACGCCACTCTTTCACAAGAAATGGGTGTTTATGTTGGCGACCCATTGCTGACAAATACGGCACAACTTCCAAGCTATTTCCGTATTGACACCCGTATCGCTTACCGTTATAATGCGCCTAAATTAGCGGGAAGTATTTCTCTAGATATTCAAAATATTACTGCGCGTAATAATCCAAATGGAGTGAGCTATGATGCAGCGAGCAATGAACTGACTCTTAGAACGCATTCGAGTGGATTGGTGCCTGTTTTATCCTTTGGATTTGATTTTTAATCTTATGATAGTGATTTAAGAAAATACAAAAATAATAGCTAAAAATAGGCAGTCTGATTACTCAGACTGCCTATTTTTTTTCTATCCAATTGCTCGCCATAAATACTTTACATTTCAAATACAATCTTTCTGAAATAACATATTTTTCTGAAATTTCAGAAAGCACCTTTTATCTAAAAATAAGAAAATCACACATAACTACCTGACAATCAATTAATTAAAAAACTGGCACGCCAATTGAAAGAGAAGAAAATGTAAGCAAGTATAAAACATTACATTTCTCGAGTAAAATTTTAAAGTTCCATTTTCTAATTACTAAAAAGAATTATCATGACTGTTACTGAATTTAATAACAAACTTGAAAACTTAGAAGACTTATTATTTGGTTTTGCGATGAAACTAACAAAAAATCGCGACCGCTCAAAAGATTTAATGCAAGAAACAGTGATGCGCGCTTTCAAAAACAAAGACCGTTTTAATGAAGGCACGAACTTTAAAGCATGGGTTACTACTATTATGCGTAACTCATTTATTAACGACTATCGTAAACAACGTACACGTAATCGTGTAGAACAACCAGTAGAAGATATGTTACACGTTGCAGACCAAGCGGTTGTCAGCGAAACGGCTTCCTCAAGTATCATGATGACTGAATTAGAAATGATTTTAGCTAACTTATCTGACACTTACCGCATTCCATTTTCAATGTTTTATGAAGGATACTCATACATTGAAATTGCAGAAAAAATGAACCTACCAATCGGTACGGTAAAAAGCAGAATTTTCTTTGCGCGCAAGCAATTGAAAGGTGCTGTTACAGCTAAATATGGCGAGAACGTATTAGAAGCTGTAGCGTAAAGAAACACCCCGACTGACCAAAAAATTAATCACCCTTTTTTAAAACACGGACTGTTAATTAACCCAACTTTTTCTACACCCGACTTTCTCGACTGTTATTGTATTATTAAGTATACTCCCGACTGTACTTGTTTAATCAAATGACTTAAAATTAGATGATTTAATAAAGTGCCTGCGAAATGTTAATTTCGTAGGCACTTTTCTGTAAACATTCCACTGTCTCATCCTTTCTAATAAAAACATTAACCCCAAATAACCATAAATGAGTGAATTATTTGACTTAGAAAAATACGAAATTGGCTTAATGGTCATCGGCGTACTCACACTTCTAGCGGCATGGATTCCTCAATACTTTTTCAGGAGACATGTTACCTTACCACTTTTGCACATTGCTATTGGCTTTGTGCTTTTTTCTTTTATTGACTTTAAACCTGTCAGCCCTTTTATCGAAGATAATCGCTGGATGTGGGAAAAAATGACAGAAATAGCCGTCATTATTTCCTTACTAGGTGCAGGACTAAAAATAGATAAAGAACTTACTTGGAAAAACTGGAAAGTCACCTTTTTTCTTCTGGCGATTACAATGCCTTTGACTATTGTTTCTATTAGTATTTTGGGTTGGTGGCTGGGCGGATTACCTTTGGCTTCGGCAGTTTTATTAGGTGCGGTCTTGGCACCAACAGACCCTGTTTTAGCAGCAGATGTGCAAGTCAGACCGCCAAATGAGAGTCCGCATGACAATCATGTACGCTTTCCTTTGACATCTGAGGCGGGATTAAATGATGGTTTAGCTTTTCCATTTACTTATTTCGCTGTCGGTTTAGCGATGTATGGTCTTGGGGGCGAAGCTTGGGTAAGTGATTGGTTTTTAAAGCAAGTTTTGTACAAAATCATTGTTGGTTGTGGAATTGGCTGGGGACTCGGCTATCTTTTATCTAAAGTTATTTTCAAATATCCGACCGAAAAACCTTTGGCACGAGAAGGATTAGGATTTATAGCTATCAGTATCTTACTTATATCTTATGCCGGGGCAGAATTGCTGGGAGGCTACGGATTTTTAGCTGTTTTCGCTTCTGCTTTAAAAATTAAAAAAGTCGTACAAAAGCATGATTATCATACCACTCTGTACGATTTTAGCGAAAATTTAGAGCGCATTGTCATGTCTCTTATTCTATTTTTACTCGGAGGACTTGCGACGGTACTCATCGACGATGTCACATGGGAAAGCGTTGCCATAGCTATTGCGACTATTTTCATCATTCGCCCTTTGGCAGGTTGGCTAGGACAATGGGGCTGCGACCGTCCAAAATACGAACGTGCTGTCGTTGCATTTTTCGGTATTCGTGGTATTGGGTCAATTTACTATTTGGCTTATGCTATGGGAAAGGCTGATTTTGTAGAGATGAATTGGATATGGGCGACGGTGGTATTTATTATTGTTTGTTCGGCTACAATTCATGGTTTTTCGGCGCTGCCTGTGATGAGGTGGTTGGATAAACAGAAGGAATAAATGGGTTGAATAGAATTTATAAGTGGCTTAATCTATCTAAAGAAGATAGATTAAGCCACTTATAAAATGAGAAAATACTCAGCAGACCAGAATACTTATTGGATAACGAATAGCTCTCCTTCAGCAGTTTCAAAAGCAATGATTCCTATTCCTGCTTTGAGATAAATCTTGAGCTCTGTTTGATATTTTTGTCCCACATACACATCTGTGTACTCTTGCCCAGCTAAAGTCACCGAAGACTTAAACTCACCTAAATCAGCGGTGCTGATATCTTCACGATTGAGCTTAGTATCCATCCATGGAATTCGAGCAATTTGCGCCTCTCTTTTTTGACTATCGTTGATATACACCCTAAAAGTTTCATAATTTCCAATTTCTGTATCTTCATCAGAATACCAAGTTCTTTCTATCCCCATAAAAGCTCTAATTTCAAGCTCTTCTCCTGTTGGCAAAATGCCTTTGAAAGTAATATCTGTATACTCTGCGATGTCATACCCTTTACTCCGTTGATTTAAAAAATTAGTACAATAGGTTTCAATAATTATTCGACCGTGTCGAATTTTTTCCCCTTCTTGAGAATTAAAGTTAACGACTTCTCCGCTTTCATTACTAAAACTCAGGTTAGTGACATCTTTGTAAGGCATCATAGACCGTGTAGTTTCAGTTAAAAATAGAGAATCAAGAAATATATCCTCGCCATCACAATCTTCATCGTATGCTTCAGAGCCCACAACTCCTGATAAAATTGCACTTCCTGTTTTAGTGCAACTTGTAAAAAATACATTCAAAATCATCGAGACTATCATTATCTTTTTCATCTTTCGGTGTTTTATGTTCCGTAGAACTTGTGAATGGTTGTTTAAAAGAATTGCTCCTTTTAATTTTCATATCACAAACTTACGGGCTTGCCGAAGGGTGTTTATTTGATATTTCGATATAGGATGAAATTAAATTTATTGGATGTCGATAAAACATGTGATTTTCACGTTCTTCTGCATTAAAAATTCACAGACACACTAAGCCCTGTATCAAAGAAACCACGAAAAGACTCAGAGAAAATCTGAACTCTAAAATTCAAATTATTGCCTCTATTGTCAATGTTTATATTCTTTTGAAGATGAAAGTAGTAATCTTTTCTATCAGCGAATACAGAGATACGGCTATCAAAATAAAGCTTAGCTTTTTCCCACAAATATCCAACTCTAAGATAAAAACCTGTTTGCTTTTCTGGTATAAAAACATGACTAACTCCTACACCTACCCCAATGCCTTGTTTAGAAAGGCTTAATAAATATGCTAAATTTGTCAAAAGTATTTTTGCCCCAAAATCAATCGTTTCGATACGTCTTTCTCTCCCCAAAAAAGAAACTGAACCACTAATTTTCTCATTATCTTTAAAGAAAACATTCCATTTCCTAAGGGAAAAATCGACATTGTAATCTCTTTTTGTGTTAATTCTACATTCAACATCTAAAGATAAATAAGTCTCTAAATCTCCAATATTTGCAAAATAATGGGAAAATTTTACCCCAAAAGGCATCTTAATAGACCCTAAATATCCTACACTAAAATTATTTACGGGGTTAATTAAAATACTCGTTCCGCTATATTGATAAGAGCCATTTCGAGGTAACGACTTAAAAAAGGATTCATATTCTTGTTCTAAATTAAATAAATTAGTAATAGAATCAACGGCAAATAATACCTTTCGTGCGTCAGGCAAAGTATCATAAATTTGAGGTGTCCAATAAGTATTATAAATCAATTTTTCAGGAGAAGAAAATTGGAATCCGTACGTAATACCGTCAAATCCATATCCCCAGCCTTCAATTTCATCTTGACTCGGTAATTTAGCCATTTCATTATCATCAAGCAAAGTTTTTATTTTCTCTAAATCTTCTTTCGGGAGTATAGTTTTGGTAAAAAAGGTATCAATATTAGGGTCATCATATTTTTTGCCTAGTTTCATCGTATAGCTTGTCAGTACTCCGGCAAGTGTATCACTAGATTGCCACATTTCTACAAATTGATGTCCATTGGAAAAGCGAAATTCAAAAGGAACAAAAGAACGAGATAAGTCTCGTAATTCTAATTTCTTTATCAGTCGATTTTCATGAGAAAACCAATAAACCGTATCCCCCTCTATCTGCTTTTGCTGCGCACTTATTGGCAAAACAAAAAACAAAGAAAGAAGTAGTAAGTAAAATTGTAAATGCATGCACGTTTTTTCAAGATGAGTTGGCTTATTTTAAAAACGTGTTTGTAGAGATAAAAGGTTGGGGAAGAAGATATTTTTTTACCAAATTAAAAACTCCGTTTTTTAGTTTGTCATTCCGACCGCAGGGAGGAATCTAAGTACACCCCTCACCCAGATTCCTCCTATCGTCGGAATGACAAGCCTAAAGGCTTGATAAAAATCTACTCCATCCGATTATCCTCCATAAC
>CALDUB010000238.1 GCA_937923465.1 uncultured Saprospiraceae bacterium | reverse complement strand
GGCGTCAGTTGTTCCGTCGTCAATGTCAGCAGTTGTAATTGTTACATTACCTTCATTATCCAATTCTGCGACGATGTCTTTCGTTAGGACGTTTGGTGCTATGTTGTCTTCAACTGTTACCGTTGCAGTACAAGTAGACTCGTTGTCGTTAACATCCACTACCGTTAAGGTCACTGAATTCCCTCCAACTTCGCCACATACAAAATCAGTTTGACTTAAAGTAAGAGAAGCAATTCCACAAGCATCGTTACTGCCATTGTCTACTGCAATTGCTGTTGTGCTGCCATTGCCGTCTACGTCTAATTGTACCGTTACGTCTTGACATAAAGCTGCTGGATTTACAGTGTCTTCAACTGTTACCGTTGCAGTACAAGTAGACTCGTTGTCGTTGACATCTACTACCGTTAAGGTCACTGAATTCCCTCCAACTTCGCTACATACAAAGTCAGTTTGACTTAAAGTAAGGGAAGCAATTCCACAAGCATCGTTACTGCCGTTGTCTACTGCTATCGCTGTTGTGCTGCCGTTGCCGTCTACATCTAATTGTACCGTTACGTCTTGACATAAAGCTGCTGGATTTACTGTGTCTTCAACTGTTACACTACAAGTAATCATCGTTACGTTTGGCGTTGTGTTGCCGTCTGTTGCTATTAATGTCACTGTTTGCGTACCTACATCTGCACAAGTATAATTTGTTACTGGACTTGTTTCCGTTACAGAACAATTGTCTGCACTATTGCCTCCTGCCAACGCGTTAGCTGCCAATGTACCATTGCCGTCAGCGTCTAATGTAACTACTGGCACAGTCGTAGGACAAATAGCTACTGGTGCCATATTATCAACTATCGTTACGCTACAGTTTATCGTATTTGTATTCGGTATTGGATTGCCATCCGATGCCGTTAAAGTTACCATTTGCGTTCCGATGTCTGCGCAAGTATAGTTTGTCAATGGACTCGTTTCTATGACTGAACAATTGTCAGTACTGTTATTTCCAGCCAATGCGTTAGCTCCTAAAACTCCAACTCCATTCATATCTAACATCACTACTGGTGCTGTCGTAGGACAAACGGCTACGGGTGCTTCGGTATCTGTTACTTCAATCGTTTGAACCACTGTTTGAGTACATCCTGTAATAGCTGCGGTAGTACCTCCGTCTGGTGAATTACCACCATTCGCATCTGCTAATCCGTCATAAGTCATCTCTACAACATGCGTCCCTATTCCCAATGTTGACGGGTCAAATGTTGCACTTGTGTTTCCATTTACTGTAAAACTCACGGCATCTGCACCGTTTGGCTCCATTGCGCCAAGTGTAATTGCACTCACATTCGGACAGTAAGAATTATCTAATGCTGGTGAGAATACTGGATTTGGATACGCACATTTATTACCAATTGTTAAGCTTAAATTGCCAGGTGTTCCTACTGCTTGTGGTCCTTCTATTGTTATCGAATAACCAATATTGTCTAAGTGAACAAATGGTAATTCGTAATGTCCATTTACTGCATTAAACATCAATGTTACACTTCCGTCTGCTGCAACTGGTGTACCTGGGCTTTGACTTCCTACCGCTGGCACATTGAATGCATCTAAAACACCTGCCGTCGGTGCAATGATACTAAATGTCAAACCTGCGGGAAGCGCTCCGCCGTCTGGTCCTGTTACTGCTACTACTTCACTAAAACTACCGTCATCGCCGCCTGTTCCCATATTGATATTTATTGGACTGGCATTATTCAAACAAGCACATGGGTCTTCGATTTCAGCGCCACACATGACACCTGCATTTACTGTTGCGCTGCTGCTTTGTATACATCCGTTAGCGTTTTGTACGCGTACTGTTACCGTATACGTATTAGGTGCTACATCTGTGAATACATTAGACGTTTGATAGTCTGTACCGTTGATAGAGTATTCTAAGTTTGCTCCCGATGCTGTTATTGTAATCGTTCCGTCACTTGTTCCTAAGCAAGATTCGTCCGTTGCGTTGATATTCGTAATCGCAACAGCGGAGCCTTGTTCTACGGTGACATTACAATCTTGTGTATCTGTATTTGTTCCGTCAGAAACAGTTAATGTCACTAGTTGTATTCCTACATCTGCACAAGTGTAACTTACTGCTGCACTACTTCCCGATACAGAGCAATTATCTGTACTGTTGCCTACTAAGGCATTAGCAGCTAATGTTCCATTTCCACTAGCATCTAAAGTCACTGTTAGTAAGGTTGTCGGGCAAATAGCAACAGGAGCAATATTATCCTCAATGCTAACCGTTGCCACACAATTATCACTCTCATTATTAATATCCGTAATCGTCAAAGTAACGCTTTGTGCTGTGCCAATATCGCTGCAAGAAAATGTAGAATTGTCAATCGTCAAACTCTGTAATCCACAATCTGCTGTACTACTATTGTCAACATCAGATGCTGAAATAGTTACAATTCCACTCGTAGTTACAAATGCGGTGAATGGCTGACATGCTGCCACTGGTGCGGCACAACAAGGATTGGTATCGTCTTTAACAGTTATAACTGCGACACAAGTATGCGTGTTATTGTTTGAGTCGGTAGCCGTTAAAGTTACATCCTGAGGACCTAAATCATCACAATCAAATGTAGTCGTTGGGATAGAAATCGAAACACTACAATTATCGCTGCTGCCACCGTCGATTTGGGTTGCAGTCAGACTTGCGCTATTGTTTACATCCAATTGTACATCAATATTTTGACAAATTGCCATTGGGTTTTCATTATCCGTTACGACAATATTGAAGCTACAATCTACTGTTGATGTGCCGTCGGTCACTTGGAAGGTGTTCGTCGTCATACCTGTTGGGTAAGTTGCGCCACTTACCATACCCGCGGTTTGTGTCGTTGTTGGCGTACAATTATCCGTGCCCACTGGCGCGGTATATACGACAACTGCGCTACAATTGCCTGCGTCTGTATTCACACTTACATTCGACGGACAAATGATTTGTGGCGCTTCGTTGTCCGTTACGACAATATTGAAACTACAATCTGCCGTTGATGTGCCGTCTGTAACTTGGAAAGTGTTTGTTGTCATACCCGTTGGGTAAGTTACGCCACTTGCCAGACCTGCCGTTTGTGTAGTCATTGGCGTGCAATTATCTGTACCGATTGGTGCAGTGTAAGTCACAACTGCATTGCAATTGCCTGCATCTGTATTCACATTAATGTTCGACGGACAAGTAATTTGTGGTACTTCATTGTCCGTTACGACAATATTGAAGCTACAATCTACTGTTGATGTGCCGTCTGTGACTTGGAAAGTGTTCATCGTCATACCTGTTGGGTAAGTTGCGCCACTTGCCAGACCTGCCGTTTGTGTAGTCGTTGGCGTGCAATTATCTGTTCCAACTGGTGTTGTATAAACTACAACTGCGCTACAATTACCTGCGTCTGTATTCACATTAATGTTCGACGGACAAGTGATTTGTGGCGCTTCGTTGTCATTTACTGTTACTGTAAAACTACAGGCGTCTGTATTATTACTTGCATCCGTTGTTGTAAGATTTACAGTAGTCGTACCTATACCGAAAGCATCTCCGGAGTCGTGCGAACCAGAAATTGGGGGACCAACATAACCAGGGATATTTGCAGGGTTCGGAATTTCTACTAAAAAGGGCTTGGGGGTACCAATGTTAAGTATTTGGTCTCTCCACATTCCATCTGTTTGTATTCTTACATAATCCTCGCCTGCTCCATCATTGTTTGGGTCACCTGTTGCCCAATTGGTGTAGCCAGAGCCATTCCCGCCAACCCAAGTAAAACTACCTTCCACATCTTGGTCTGTATAACCAATAATAATTCCGTTTCCTTGAGTCGAAGCAATAGCCTCAACAAAGTTATTTTCAGTAATATCATTAATTGTAACGATGTGTCCACCTAAAGCAAGAGCAGCGGATTGTGCTGCATTGAAAGCAGTCATTTGGTCGGCATCACTGTCCGATGTAGAGGTCAAGACCTCTTGCGATAAAAAGTAGTAGTGCCCGTTAAGTTGTCCTTCATTTGTAAATGTATAGTTACCTGCTGATGCCATAGAGGGAACCGTTCCACAGTTATCCTCGGCACTAGCTATCCATGTTGGACTTGCTGTACAAGCCCCAGCATCGACATTCGTGACAATATTATTTGGACAGCTAATAGTAGGAGCTTGATTTTCTGTTACAGTTACGTCAAAACTACAATTGACTGTATTTCCTGAACCGTCTGATATCTCGTAATTAACTGGTGTCGTCCCTACAGAAAAACTACTACCAGGTGCAGCATCACCTTCTATCTGTGTAATGGATAGGTTTGTACCATAATGTACTGTACCATTAAATCCACGATAGTTAAAAGTTAAACCAAAAGGGTAAGATTTACCAACGCCTCCTGTAATAGTCATATCCGCATTTGTCGCCAAAGAATTTGTAGCGCTGCCTATATCGGTATAAGATGTTCCTCCACCAAAATCATTGGTGATGTAAAATCCATAAGTTTCACCTTCGGGAATAGTCACATTAACAGGAATCGGAAGTGGTGTAGGGATATTATTCCCTATGGAAGTTATGCCCGTTATACTGCCAACAAAAGTCCAAGCACCCGCATTATTTTCAGAACCTTGAAATGTACCTTCCTTGTAATAAATCTCATAATTAGCTATCGTACCTGCATACAAATTCGCATCAAATCTAGAAATATTTAAGGTACTGACAGCTGTAATGTCAAACATGACACCACGTTGTCCATTATTGGAATTGTAATCTGTTGCCAATACTCCTTGTACACCTAATGCACAATTATCTACTGCAGTCGGAGGGGAAAAATTAACAATTGCCTCACAGCTTCCAGGGTCTGTATTGGTTGTAATATCAGACTCACAAAAGGTTAAAACGGGCGCTTCAG
Organism: uncultured Saprospiraceae bacterium; assembly: GCA_937923465.1. Lineage (GTDB taxonomy): Bacteria > Bacteroidota > Bacteroidia > Chitinophagales > Saprospiraceae > JAHDCG01. The sequence continues at coordinate 16,178 of CALDUB010000238.1, read as the reverse complement.
TGTCTGCTACAGTTACCGTAAAACTACACTGTTCCGTATTTGTTCCGTCGCTGACTTCAAAAGTATTAATCGTCATCCCAACAGGAAAGTCACTGCCGCTGGCGATACCTTGAATTTGGGTTAGGTTTAAACAATTACCTGTACCTACAGGTGCAGCATAGGTGACATTTGCAGTACACAAGCCAGCATCGTTATTAACGTTGATATTGTTAGGACAAGTGAGTGAGCAGAGCGGTACCGTTCCATTCCCTTTGATAACAAAGGTGTAAGGATTTTCATTCAAATCATCATTTTCTATCGAAACTGTCGTCGAACGAAGACCTGCTGCACTAGGGGTAAACTCAATCGTAAAGGTCGTTGTATTTCCCGTACTATGTGGTAGCGGGTCTATATTGATTTGACTCGTAACGGTAAAATCACCTACTTCTCCTCCCGTGAGTTCTACCAATGGCGAGCCCGTAAAATCTAAATCAGCAGCACCGCTATTTGTAATGGTGTAAGTAAAACTTGCTGTTCCTCCCGAGGTACTAACATCTCCAAAATCAGTACTGTTTGCTACGTTTGTCGCAGCTAAATCTGCGCCATCAGCAATAGCATCTCCGCTGGCATCTGTGATGTCCATTTCGGGTGTAAAGGAATCGTACACAGCAAATTTCAAATCATCAATAGCTAAATAATTCGTTGTTCCTATAAAAACAACTTCCAAAGCAATCAAATCTTCGTTTTCTAGAGCTGTTCCTGCAAAACTAAGATTTTCGGTAAAACTCCCTGAACTTGTGCCCGTTGTCAAAGTCACCGCCGCCGTAGATGTGCCATCTAATCTTTTTCCGATAAAATTGACTGAACTCGACTCTTGGTCTACTGGGTCGGCATCATTAGAGGTATATAAGTCTAATTGTAAGACATTGAAAACCTTATTTGGCGTCGTAATTTGAATCTCACCCGCGCTACCACTGTATGGCACACCTGTAATGTCTGACTCTAAATAATAGTCTGAACCGCCAGAACCGCCGCTACCCGGAGCGAAAAATCCCGTTTTTAAAGTGTTTGTTGTCGTGAAACTAATACCACTTTCGGTATGCGTTGTAGTGCCTGCAGGGGCTTCATCTTCGTAAGTTTCACAAATAGTATCATCATCATTGATAGTCCCAATCCCTTGTCCGCCCGAAATCTGTGTGCTATTTGTTGGATTACTCAAATTTATAGCAAAAGTTTCTGTTTCTTCAGGAGATAAATCACCGTTAATTGTAATTGTGACCGTTTGAGATAAGGGACCTCCTGCGCTAAAGTTGAGCGTAGTTAAAGGAAGAGCAATATAATCAGAACCTGCATTTGCCGTAATATCTGCAGATTGTACGTCTACGGCAAATGCCGTAGTATTTACATTTCTTGAAACGGTAAAAGTCATATTGCTCGTTCCTGCATTGCCTTCGTCTATTACAGCATTCCCGATAGATACCAAGGTCGTATTATTATCGAAAACAGCATATCTAAAATTATCAATTCCCACATAATCTAAACCTGCACCTAAAATAACTTCTACCTCCGTCAAATTTTCCCCGTCCAAAGGTGTACCTGAAAAAGATAAATTTTCTGCCCAAGAAAAATCGCCAGGAGGTATCACCGAAAAAGTATGTGAAACGGTCGTCATATCAGGACGCGTCCCTGTAAAAGTCACATTACCCGATGCTGTCATATTTCCGTCGTCGCCTGAGGGATACAAGTCGACTTGTAATAATTGAAAAACGGTATTGGCTGTCGTTAATTGAATTTTTCCGACACTACCTGAGGAACTACCATCGCCCGCGCCTGTATCCAAATAATTATCCGAGCCAGCTCCACCGCCTCCTCCAGGAGCGTAAAAACCAATCTCCAAATCATTCGTCAAGCTAAATGCTGCCTCGGGTTCGGAAAAAGTCATTCCGCCCACGATTTCTCCTTCAAAGTCTTCGTTAATCAAGTCATCATCTTCTACGGTCGCAGTTCCTTGTGCGACGGAGATAGTCGCGCCATTGGTTGGATTGGATAGATTGACCACAAAATTTTCATTTGGTTCGGGGTCAATATCTCCGAGTACATTGACTGTTACCGTTTGGGTCAATGCACCGCCTGCTGTGAAGTTTACAGTTGTATTTATTGGCGTAAAATCGGTGCCGTTGGCCGTGCCATTAACAGAAGTCGCGGTTACAGCGAAGGCTGTGGAATTATTATTTCTGGTAAGGGTAAAATCGAAAGGAGTATTACCACTATCTCCTTCGGCAAGAGAAATGCTATTAATACCTACATCAACGGAGTTCGCATCTGCTGGAATATATTTAAAATCATCCAAAGCAAAATACATCATGTTGTTTGGGATGACAACAGATAAAGCTGTTAAATCTTGATTGTTAAAAGGTGTCCCAACAAAATTGCAGAATTGAAAGCCATTATCAACACTAAAACTTGTATTCGTGACGGTGAAAGTATGTGTAACCGTTCCGCCACCACTCAAAGTGCCTGTGAAGGTAACATCCCCAGTATTTGGATTATCCCCCGCGAGACTGGTGGAAATATAAACATAGCTTTCCAATACGCGAAAAACCTTATTGGCAGTTGCCATTTGGATGGAACCGACCGCACCGTTGGCTGGTGATTTAGCGATAAATTTATCTCCGCTGGAACCTCCACCGACAAAGATATCTATGGCTAATCCATTGGTGGTATTGAAACTGACTCCGCCTTCTGAGAAGGAAGTCGCATTCTCGATTTCTGTTTCAAAATCCTCTATAACTTGTGCATGACTAAGTCCGCAAAAGAAGAGGAAACTTATCGTCAGCAGGAAGGCTTTTGACCATAAAATGTGTAATTGTTTTTTAAATAGCTTTTTCATTTTGGTAAAATTTATCAAGACTTTGAGTAGTCTCGAGGGTTAAAAGACATAAAGTTGTTGAACCTCTTTGAGGTATGCCTTAATTCAATGTGTTTGTAAAAAATCGGTATTTAGAAACGGAAAGAAGTGAGATTGTAGAAATAACGAATTGTTCATTACTCCTGAATACGACACAAATCTAGCATCGAGTTAGCGTTTAAAGGTTCGTATTTATAGATGCGGACGTCCGCATTTATAAATACGGAAACATGTAGTGAAAAAATATTTATAACTCTTTAATTATCAACACCTTACGAATTAAAAAAAGAAATAAAAATGAAACGTTTTGAGTTTTAAATTGGGGCTAAAACGTTCGAATTTATAAATGCGGACAAAATAAAGAGTAAAATAGCCCTGATTTTTTTTAAAAGAAAAGTCAATATTTTCACTAACTATAAAAGAAAAGGTACACTGGTATGAACCAGCATACCCTTTCATAATTCATTAAGCGATTAACCTTTTGATTCTATTTCTTAGCAAGAATAAAACTCTTGATTTCATTGTTCCAATCTTCCTTACCATCAGGCATTGTACACTTGTTCAAGTTTCTTTCACTCTTTGTGAATTTTTCGTGCTCTCCCTTAAAATCATAGTCAGAATACACCGTTACGACAACATCTTTTCCCAATATAAATGAGGAAATGTCAGTTGACTCATTGTTGCGTGTATTCGGCCAATCGATATCGTGCAGATTAGCAACAGGCGTGTCTTTTTTACCTTCTTCGACAGCGTAAACGTCCCAGTAACCATCGTGCTCGATATCTCTGTAGATTACCATTTCATTGGCTGCTGGTGCTGGTGCTTTAGAATTTGACATATTAAAAATAGTTTGTGTACTGCGTTGATTGACATTGTTTTCATTTGATGTCTTGAGAGCAATACGAATTAAGAAATTAAAAAAATATAACTCCCAATTGAAGCCCATAGCTACAATTGATAGATGCATTGTTTTCTGTTATAAAACTGAAAAGGTGCTTAGCTAGTGGCAAAATTTTGCGCTAACATATCAAGCCTATTTTTCAGTAAAATAGTGACAGAGGACAGTTGTGTCCAATTAAAAAATTAGTATTAAATGTTGGAAAGCTCTCTTTTCATTTCCTGCTTTTGAAGATAAAACAGGACTAAATGACGAATAGTAAAGAGATATTAGGAACGCGTCAAAAATAAGTTTACATTCTTGGGAAAGAAATTTCTGGCGCGTTCCTTAGTAGTAAGTCAAATCAATTATGATGAGTTGGCGCGGATAATTTTCCGTCTGCTTTCACTTTGAAAATTCTCATGTAGCTACGGCTATAGTCGATTTCTAAAGCCAAAGCAGACAAAAAATACTCACACGCGAACATATCATAATTAGCTTGACTTACTATTTAGAGAATATTCTGAAAAGCAATATTGTGATAATAGATTATTGTTTATCACTGAATACGATACAAATTTAGAGAAAAATCCCCGCTTAAATGTCCGTATTTATAAAGGCGGACGTTCGGATTTATAAAGGCGGATAAAAATGAAAGGAAAAAGAAGCAGAACAGAAGATATTCACATGAAAAATATACATTTCAAATCTTGAAATAAGAGGTTCAATGAATTAACTTTGCAAAACCAAAATGAAAACAACACAATGGAACCAATTTATAATCTAATCCTCATCATCGTAGGTTCTTTCCTCGGAGTGACGCTCAGTCTGTTCTTACTGACTGTCAAATCGACAAGAAGTAAAGCCAATTTTTTCTTAGGTACATACCTACTTTTGCTCTGCGTTTATATGATACAGGGACTTTTCTACCGCACAGGTTGGTTAGAAATGATGCCGCATGTCGTTCACTTAAATATATTTTTCGAGGTGCTTGCGGGTGCTCTGATATATTTATACGTGCGTGCTTGTACAGAGAAAAACTTTCAAATGAAGCCTATTCTTTGGCTGCATTTTATTCCTGCTCTTTTGGCTATTCTTTATTATTTCCCCTTTCTCATAGAAAGTGGAGAAGAAAAAGTGGCTTATTACAACAGGTATATTCAAAAATTTGTGCTTGGTGTCCCACCATGGACTTCTCTCCTAAAATCAATTTTAGCCACAGTTTATTTTGTACTGGCTTTAAGGTTAATTGCACAATACAAAAAGTACTTATCAAACGAAGCTTCTTCTATTGACGTAACTTATCATCGCTGGCTTTTACTTTTTTCTTCTTCTTCTTTATTACCTATTTTGGGAATGATTTTTTGGGGATTTTTTGGAGGTAGTCAAGAGGTAATTACAGTGATTCTGACTTTAATCTTTGGTTTTGTCTTTTCGGTTTATGCCGTAGCCCTAATAAAACCTCAAATATTTCACACCTTTCCTAATCAAATAGTAGAGATAGAAGCAAAAGATGTACAGAGACAAAAATATGAAAGTTCAAGTTTGCAGGATGCGAAAAAAGAGAAGTTTATCAAGAAACTCTTAACTTATATGGAAACTGAAAAACCTTATAAAGAAGCAGATTTAACCTTGTCTACTCTGGCGGAACAAGTCAATATTCCTGCGCACTATCTGTCACAAGTTATTAATGAGAAAATGAATAACTCTTTCTTAGATTTTGTGAATAGCTATCGTGTGAAGGCTGCTAAAAAGATGTTGAAAGATGTAGATTATGAGAATTACACAATTATTGCGCTGGCTTATGAGGCTGGCTTTAATTCTAAGACGGCTTTTTATTCGGCTTTTAAAAAATTTACTAATACGACTCCGAGTGCATTTAGAAAGAGTGCAGATAGAGCTATTAAAGTTTAGGAGTTACCATGTGAGAGAATTAGGAACGCGAAAAAAATAGATTTAGAATTTTGACAAGATATTTAGTTAAATTCAAGTAGCTTCTAAAAGTAAATAACTAAGGAACGCAGTCAGAGCGAAAAAGAGTCCTTTAAAATGTTGATAAACTTATGTTACACGGAAATAACGATAAAAACAATGGAACCATTACTTAATCTTGTCCTATTCATAATAGGTTCTTTTCTCGGAGTATCACTTGGATTATTTTTATTGACGGTAAAGTCAATTAAGAATAAAGCTAATATTTTTTTAGGTATTTATGTACTTTCCATCTCTGTATATTTGATACAAGGCTTTCTCTACAGGGCAGACTTGATGTCAAGTTTACCACATTTTGTGCATTTGCGCTCATTTTATGAAGCATCAGCGGGCGCTTTGATATATCTATATGTGCGAGCATGTACCGAGAAAGATTTTCAAATGAAGCCCATTTTATGGTTACATTTTCTTCCTTTAGTCCTATTTCTTATCATTAAAATACCTCTTTTCTTAACAACTGGAGAGGAAAAGCTTGCCTACTTTATCGATTTTTTTGTCAATTATACAGTAAAACCAGATCCTATTCATTCTATTGCAACGGCTCTTTTGGCATTCGTTTATTTCATCTTATCGATTAGGTTGATACAGCAATATAAAAAACATTTAACCAATGAGGCTTCGTCAATAGACAGTATGTTTCATCGTTGGTTAATCTTATTTGCTAGCTCCGCATTGTTGCCCATTTTAGGAATTTGGACTTGGGCTTTTATAGGGGGTAATGCAACTGGCACGCTGGTTAATATTACTTTTATTTTTACTTTTATTCTCTCTGTCTATCTCGTCGTTTTATTCAAACCCGCGATATTCCATACTTTTCCTAATCAAATAAAAGTAAAAGGGGAAGAAGAGGAAGAGAAACAAAAATATGAAAATTCGACTCTACAAGATGCGAAAAAAGAGCAGTTTATTAAGAAGTTGGTGAGCTATATAGAAGCAGAAAAACCATATAAAGAAGCAAATTTAACCTTGTCTGACTTAGCAGAACAAGTCAATATTCCTTCACATTATTTATCTCAAGTCATCAATGAGAAAATGAAATGTTCTTTCTTAGAATTTGTGAATGGCTATCGGGTAGAAGAATCGAAGATGATGTTTAGAGATGAAAAATTTGGTAACTATACTATCATTGCCGTTGCTTATGAGTCTGGATTTAATTCTAAGTCTGCTTTTTACACGGCTTTTAAAAAACATGCAGGAATGACGCCGAGTGCGTTTAAGAAAGAACACAAACGGTCTTCTATGAATATGAATGCCTAGATTTACAGTGTGCTAAGCCATTATCGCTGACTTTCGATATTGACTCGGCGTCGTTCCTGTAAATTTTTTAAATGCAGTATAAAATGCCGTTTTTGAGTTGAACCCAGCCTCATAAGCGATAGCTATTATCGTATAATTTGAGTAGCTTTCTTCTTTAAGTTTCTCTTTTGCCTCTTCTACTCGATACTCATTAATAAAATCCAAAAAAGTACATTTTAGCTTCTCATTGATAATCTGCGACAAGTAATGCGGTGGAATGTCTACACGTTCGGCAAGGTCTCCAATTGTTAGCTCTGACTCCTGATAAGGCTTTTCTACCTTAATGAATGCCAATAGTTTTTCGATAAGTTTATCCTTCTGCTTTTCTTGTAGAGTCGAAGTCTCATACTTCTTCTTTTGCTCTTCTTCTGAGTCTGGCTCTGGCATTTGATGCGGAAAAGAATGAAATATTTCGGGTTTAAAAAGTGCGACAAAAAAAGAAGATAATATTGGCATTAAAAAACCCGTAACAATTATATTCTTATTGATTAACTCAAATCCTGTAAAGGCGAAAAGAATTAGGAATATGATAGGAAATAGAATGATAAAGCAAAAAAACATAAGCCATTTGTAATAGCTTTTATCTATTGCAGAAGTAGTATTGGACAAGTGTTTCCGATAATTGAAAACTAATCGAAGACCTAAAAGTGTATAGCTCACCACACTAACAACACGAAGCAATTGCATAATACGCAACTCCGTATGCACACCATTAAAAAATAGATTTTTGTAGATTTCTATCTTCTCTGCCGCCCCCAACATGTAGTAAGGAATATGAAATAGGGTATCTGCCACAAATGGTAATAAATGTAACCAATCCCACTTCCCAAACTTAAAGTCCTTCTGAGTACAAGCTTTTATATAAAAATAAGTCAAAGGACCTAAGAGCAAACCTGTACTCACACCCATTTTAATAGTATGCGGGAAGTATTCCAATCCTCCCATTCGAAAAATATAATGGGGAAAAGAATAAATCGTAAAAATGAGCACTAAAAGTCCCAGGAAGATGTTTGCTTTTGACTTGTAAGATTTGACTAAAAGTAAAAACAAACTCATCGGAATACCGAAGTAAACGCTTAAAAATATGATGTGAAATCCGATGTCTATTGGAATATTATTCATTTTTTAATAGCTTTTTCATTTTTTTAATAGCTTCTTAATTCTTGGAGTAGCACACGTAGGAAGTTCTATTTGAATTGACATTCAAATAGAAATAATTGGATTTTTTAATTTAGTAATTAGGAAAGACAGTATTTAAGGAGCAGTAATGATAAGTTAACAATCTATTACCGCACCAAAATGATAAGAGTGGATTAATTTTTCCATTCTTCGTAAATTTGGATTTAAAATTTAAGTGAGAGAACAGTTTATAACTGCAAATCACTCTGAAATGAAGCAGAATTCGCTTCCATTAAATGCTTTTTCCACGCAGTGGGACAATCGTCTTGGCTCAAGAGACTTCCCTGTACTAATGGTTTAAAAATCTCATCGTAACGACGAATCTCATTCATTGTGATACGACGATAGACATCTGTGCGGTTAATTTTACTAGCTCTATCCATTCCCGCAGCGGCCATTAATTCTGTGAAGTTCTCAATAGTTTTATGATGATAGTTAGCAACACGTACTTTTTTATCACTGACAACTAAGCCTTTTGTTAGTTTTGGGTCTTGCGTAGCGACGCCCGTAGGACAGTTGTTTCTATTACATTCTAATGCTTGAATACAGCCTAAAGCCAACATCATCGCGCGGGCAGAATAACAAGCGTCTGCTCCCAAAGCCAATGCACGGAAAACATGAAAACTAGTCATGATTTTACCAGAAGCGACAATTTTAATGTGCTTTTTGATTCCAAAACCAACTAAAGAATCATAAACAAAAGCTAAGCCTTCTCGGTATGGCATTCCTACAGAGTTTGAAAACTCAACAGGTGCGGCACCTGTACCTCCTTCTCCTCCATCTACTGTGATAAAGTCTGGATAGATTCCCGTTTCTACCATTGCTTTACAGATACCTAAAAATTCGCTTTTACGTCCCACACACAATTTAAATCCACAAGGTTTCCCTGACACTTCTTTCATCTTACCAATCATCTCTATCAAACCCATTGGCGTATTGAATGCAGAGTGATATGGTGGTGAATGCACTGCTTTTCCTGGTTCTACCCCACGGATGGCTGCAATCTCAGGTGTATTTTTTGCTGCTGGCAAAATGCCTCCATGTCCAGGTTTTGCCCCCTGTGATAGTTTTAATTCTATCATTTTGACCGTTGGTTCAGCTGTGCGCTTTGCGAATTCTTCATAAGAGAAATTACCGTCTTTACCACGTGAACCAAAGTAACCCGTACCTATTTGGTAGATTAAATCGCCACCATGTTTTAAGTGGTAAGGGCTAATTCCTCCCTCTCCTGTGTTGTGTGCAAAATTACCAATCTTCGCCCCCCCATTTAACGCTTCTATGGCATTAGCACTCAATGAACCGTAGCTCATCGCTGAGACATTAAAAAGACTACAAGAGTATGGTTGACTACAAGCAGAATTACCAATCACAACACGCGGGTCTGACTCTACTTGCTCATGTGAAAGCGCAGCAATCGAATGATTTACCCATTCATACCCTTCTGAATAAACATCTAATTGTGTTCCAAACGGTGTTGTATCTGTTTGTTTTTTTGCACGTGCATAGACCACCGAACGAAACATACGAGGTATTGGTCTACCGTCGATATCTGACTCAATGAAATATTGGCGAATGCCAGGACGTAAACTTTCCATTAAATAACGTCCACGTCCTAAGACAGGGAAATTCCGTGTGATTGCGTGCTTATTTTGGAACATATCATAAAATCCCAGAGCAACAATAGGTAACAAAAGGACAAGCGACCAAATGGCTGGTTGCCAGATTTTTAAAGTAAGAAATGCCACTACAGCAAGGGAAAGGACAGCAAATGCAACGAATGCTTTTCTCATAATGATATTTATTTGGGTCAAATGTAAAGTAAAAAAATCTACTCTAGATGTCTTGATGTGGACTTTCTTGAAAAAATGTTGAGATAACTGCCAGTATAATAAATTGGGGACTTAGACTCTTTATTTTTTAATACTCCCTAACCATCTCATTATCAAAACCTTATGAATTAAAAGATTAAAACTATTCATTTTCATCTAAAAACTTCAAAAAATTTAAAGTAACATTACAGTTCATTCGTCTTCCTAAACAAAGAAGATAAAATGACCGCAATAATGGCAGACAATAGAGGACGTAATATAAGCGAGGCTGTAAGTGAGTATGGCAAAAAATTGTTCGGATTCATCCGAAACAAGGTGCCGACTAATGCTGATGCTGAAGATATCTTTCAAGATGTTTGGTATCAGTTTAGTAATGTCGTGGACACGCAACCGATTGAGCAGGTGAGCGGGTGGTTGTTTCGAGTGGCGCGTAATCGTGTAACGGATAATTTTCGCAAAAAGAAGCCAGATTTAATTGAGGATTATGCTTATGAAGATGAAGACGGTGATACGCACTATAAAGGCATTTTCTTAGCTGAATTTCCAACTCCTGATGATGACGAACTGCGTGAATTGTTTTGGGAGGCGTTGTATAGCGCATTGGAGGAACTTCCTGATAATCAGAAAGATGTGTTCATTTGGAATGAATTGGAGGATAAAACTTTTCAAGAAATTTCGGAGGAGACGGGTGTAAATATTAAGACTTTGATTTCACGGAAAGGTTATGCTGTGAAGCATTTGCGGAAGCGGTTGGAGTCTTTGTATCAGGAGTTTTTGTGATAAAATTATTGAACGCAGAGGCGCGGAGACGCAGAGTTTTTTTTTTAGAGCGTAGCTTGCAAAGAATGCTTGTTTGAGAGGATGCGGAGGTAAAAATCTTACGATTTTTCGACACTCTGAAAATGTATTATGGGTTTAATAAATAATTAAATTATGTATGGTAAAAGTAAATTCAAAATTTTCGCAAAAGGAGTCTTCTTCCTTGTCATGGCAGCAATTTTTGTTTTTGTATTGGGCAGCGTCGTGATGTTCCTTTGGAATGCACTTCTGCCTGATATCATTGGCGCTAAAGAGATTACTTTTTGGCAAGCAGTCGGTTTGTTTATTTTGTCTCGTATACTATTTGGTGGTTTTCGCATGGGCGGTGGACGACGTAAAAGAAAATGGAAAAATAAGAAAAAAGCTTTTTGGAAGGAGAAAATGATGGGTATGGATGATGGGGAAAAAGAACGCTTGAAAGCGAAATGGAAATCTTATTGTGATAAGAAAGAATAAAAAATATTGATTTTCATTAAGAGTCCTTGGGTGCTGTGCGTTCAAGGACTTTTTTCTTTTTAGACCCAGACGGGCAAGAGAGGATTAACAAGATTTCAGGATTTCTATTTTGACTTGTGCCTGCTCCGACTTTAACGAACATTAGAGACACTTTTAGTTCAGAATGAATAAAAGTAAAAGCAGAAAATCTTGTTTTCATGTTTATTCTTTCTTAAAAATATTCTCTATTTTCAAAAAAAAGCAAATTATTTAAAGTAAAATCTCAACTCATTCGTCTTCCTAAATATAAAGAAGAACGCTTCTTTAATCTTTTCCAAAATCAATAAATACCTGACTACCAATCAATTAGGAATAATTTGAAAATAATTCAGAAAATTTAAAGTAAAAGGAATAGATAATCGTCTTCATAAGTAAGCGGCACAAATAAAAAGACTTCGTCTTTAATAAGTGTCCATATTTCATTCGACATTTTTTCACAATAGTAGGTCTGAGAGAATCAGAATTGGAGCAGTCTTCGAGACTCGTTCCCCCAGCCCCGCTATGCCAAAACCTTAATAATTATGCGACCACGACCATTTAAGTATTTCTTTGGAGTTGCCATTGCCGTCATGTTGTTTTTCTTTTTAGCTCGGGTATTTTTTGCTGCTCTTATTTTTGCAGCCATTGCCAGCACTGTCTATTACATTTTCCGTGGTATCGGAAATTTCTTTAGACGTATGAATTGGCAAGAGGAGGAATATGATTTCCGCAGAGAATATGCCATGAATAGAGGCGGTATGGATTGGAGAGAAAACGAGGTAGAACCCTTGTTTGAAACAGACAATCGTAGCTTCCAAAATTTCAATAGACAAGAGCGTATCATTCGCGTTCGTTAATCAATTTTGAATGAAGAATTTTAAATTTTGAATGACTTGAACTTGTAAAAGTTAGCATTCCTATAAAATAAATAACCATTTCATCATTTCCCTTAAAAGCAGAATTTGATGAAATCAAATAATAAAATCTTATGTATAATACACAATCAAATCCACGTCAATGTGGAACAAACCATAGAGGATATAACGCTCACCGTGCTGCAAAATTTGCCAGAAAACGCGCAAAAATGGAAGCATGGATGCAAGCTAAAGCAGCAGGTCGTCAGCACTTCATGAATAAAATGTCTGCTCCAGCAGTCAATGTAAAAGAAGAAGATGACCGTTATGAATTGCATTTACTTGCAGCTGGATTCACGAAGGATGCCTTTGATATTTCATTATCAGAGAATATCTTGACTATCTCAGGCAAAGCGCAAGAAACTGAAGATAACAATGCTAATAGCTGGCGCAGACAAGAGTTTACTGCACAAAATTTCGAGCGTAAATTTGAGCTGAATGACAAGATAAATACAGATGAAATCGCGGCGGATTACAACAACGGTGTACTTGTCGTGACAATGAAGAAGAAGGAAGGGGAAGAGCGCGTTCGTCAGTCGATTTCGGTGAGTTAAGACTTAAGGATGTTAGACGAAAGATATTAGATATTAGACTTCTTTTAAGTTTTGGACAGTCTAATAGACTTTATGAATGAGATTTGAGCGGCTTTAAACTTGCTCTTTTATCCTTATTTTCCCTTTTAAATCAGTCAAATTATCAACAATTATCCTTCTTTAAAAAGAAAACTAAGAATAAAATAGCGGCGCTTAAATCTCACTCAACCTCATTCATAAAGTCTAATATCTAATGTCCAATATCTAACATCTTAAAAAATTAGAATTTGAATAATACGTTTTCATTGGTGGCGGTAAGAAAGTTGGGTGCTTTCTTACCGCCTTTTTTGTTGGACTTTACAAAACAACCCGCTCCGTCTCTCCTCCCAATCGACTCTTCTCCGCCACAAATCCCATCACATGACTCTCCACAGAAGCATCAATCGAAGAGGTCAAAAGACTACTATCTTGCTTAGAAACAGCCTCTACCCAGTCCGCGACTAAGTTCCAATCTCCACCGCCATGTCCGTCCGTTTCCATTTTCCATTCGGTCTTTTTGCCTGTTAGAAAATCTGTATGAACGTATTTCGACATATCCCCAACGATGTCGCCATGACTCCCCATTACGCGCGTCCGACGTCCGTGATAAGAAGTAAAAGCTTCCATACTAAAAGTAGCCGTCACTCCCTCTGCAAATTGCATATTCATCGTGTAATGGTCTGGTTGGTCATTTTCCATGTCATAGACACATCGACCATAGTTTGTTGTCCGCAAATACTCTAAAATCGCGTCTCCATGCTTTTCTTTATCCTCTGGCAAATCAAAAACGTAAGTACGATTTCGGTCTTTATGATAGATTTTCATTGCGGAATAAGGACAGTCTTTTTCGACTGCACAGCCGTCCATGCAGCGTGGTGTCGCGCCTTCTGGTTTATTGGCTGCTTTAAACCATTTTAAATCACCAAAGGCGGATATTTTCTCACACGGTTTGCCTATCATCCAACGCATAATGTCGAGGTCATGACAAGACTTGGCGAGGATAATTGGAGTTGTTGCTTTGCTGTTGTGCCAGTTGCCACGTACGTAACTGTGCGACATGTGGACATGTTCGATGGGTTCGAAATGCTGCATACTGACGAGTTCGCCGATACTGCCATTTTGAATAAGCTCACGCAATTTGATGAAGTAAGGCGCATAGCGAAGGACGTGACAAACCGCTACTACCCTACCCGTTTTTTGTGCCAAGGCGAGGATGTCGCGGCATTCTTTTTCGGTCGGCGCGATTGGTTTCTCTAATAAAACATCGTAGCCCATTTCAAGGGCTTTCATACAGGGTCCATAATGCAAATCATCTGGTGTGGTGATGATGATTGCGTCTGCAAATTTTGGGCGTCCGAAGACGTGTTCCCAGGTTGTAAAGCTATTCTCTTTAGGAATATCATGCTTTTTGCAATAGCGTTCGTTACGGACTTCTATTGGTTCGGCTACTCCGATAATGTCAAGATATTCTCCGTATTTTGCAGCGTAATTACCGTAGACATTCCCTCGGTTTCCTGCGCCGAGCGTAATGGCTGTGACGGCTTTGGCAGGTGGTGGATTTTTGATAGTGTCTGGTAAGTGTAATGGATGTCCAAATTCATCAAAGGCTTGTAAAGGTGTGGTGAGGGCTGCGCCTGTGGCGAGTCCGAGGGCTTTGAGTAGGTGGCGGCGAGAGAGCTTGTTTTTCATTGTTAGTTGTTTAGACTTGAGATGAAGAATATTAAACTTTGGTTCTTTATGAAATCGGTTGGTAAAATTTCACACTCATTACTCAACAGATGACTCAAAGTCATCTGTTGAGTGTCGCTATACTGTTTAAAATCATAAAGAGCCTAAAACTTTAGATATCTAACATCTAATATCTAATATCTCACTTTTATTCTATCTTTGAATTCCAAAATTAACAAAACGAAACGAAAAACAAAATGAAAAACCGCCTTCTTTCTCTCGATGTCTTCCGGGGCATGACGGTATTCTTTATGATTATCGTCAATTCTTCGGGTAATTGGGACACGACTTTTGCACCTCTTTTACATGCTAAATGGGACGGATTCACACCAACAGATTTAGTATTCCCCTCGTTTTTATTTGCCGTCGGTGCGAGCCTGGCAATAGTCATGGTACCTTGGAAAGAAAATGAAAAATCAGGAGTCGTACACCGTAAAATATTGAAACGGACTGTGATAATTTTCCTTTTAGGTTTTCTGATGTATTGGTTTCCATTTTGCAATTTAGCAGCAGACGGTAGTCTCACTTTACGTCCATTGAGTGAGACAAGAATCATGGGCGTTTTACAACGAATTGCGCTCACATATGGCATTTCTGCCCTGCTTTTATATCATTTTGACCTAAAGACGGTCCTCAAAATAACGGCGGGTATACTCATTGGCTATTGGCTCATTATGTGGGGCTTTGGTGACCTTACGATGTCGGGTAATGCGGCACACCTTTTAGACGAAAAATTAATAGGTATTAATCATTTATATGGAGGAGAGGGCGTTCCATTTGACCCAGAAGGTTTGCTGAGTACATTACCTTGCATAGGTAATGTGGTAGCTGGTTATGCTACCGTTTATTATCTGCGCAAAAAACCAAATGATTTAGATTTACGTTTACGTTTGAGCTTGATTGGAGCGGCATTAATAGCAGTAGCTTGTCTGTGGCATTATGGATTTCCAATCAATAAAAAACTCTGGACGAGTTCTTATGTTTTGCTGACTTCAGGTATTGGAATGTTGATGTTATTGACTTTACATTATGTCTTAGACTTACGGAAAAAGGAATATAAGTGGACTAGTTTTTTCACCCCAATGGGCAAAAATCCTTTGTTTATTTATTTGCTCTCAGAGGTTGGCGTCATCCTTTTGTATTGGTACCCAAATGCGACGCATGGCAATCTTTACAATGCGACTTATCAGAATATCTTCCGCCCCACGGGTGATTATCTGGGGGCATTTTTATTTGCTTTGACATGGACTCTGATTTGTTGGGCAGTGGCAGTCTGGATGGACAAGAAAAAATGGTATGTACG
Organism: uncultured Saprospiraceae bacterium; assembly: GCA_937923465.1. Taxonomy (GTDB): domain Bacteria; phylum Bacteroidota; class Bacteroidia; order Chitinophagales; family Saprospiraceae; genus JAHDCG01. The sequence goes on along the minus strand of CALDUB010000238.1, from coordinate 308 downwards.
GGTTTAAGTACGAAGGTCGGGGACTGATTTCAAGTAAAAAATAAGCGTTCTTTGACATCCATGAACACTTAATAAAGCACAAAATAGAAGTATCCACTTTTGATGAATACATTATAGATGTGACTTCAACTTAGTTTTATAGATATTCAAACCTTAATTCTAGAGTCTTAATACACTGTAAACAAAGTTTTATTAAATTTTTCGAGTCTTTCTTTTCGCGGATAACTGCGTTAAAAAAATGAACTATAGCTACGGTTATGCTTAATTTTTTTGCCTTATTCTCCACAAAAATAAAGGACGAAAAAAGT
>CALDUB010000237.1 GCA_937923465.1 uncultured Saprospiraceae bacterium | reverse complement strand
GTTCTCAGTTATTCGATTGCGCCTGAGGCGCGTGGCAAAGGTTTGAGCACTTATTTATTGCAAAAAGGTGTCGAACAATTTAAGAAAGATAGACAAGAAAAAATGCCGATTGTTGGATTTGTCAAAGAACAAAATATTCCTTCTAATCGTGCATTCACAAAATTGGGTTATCAAATAAATCAAGCATTTGAGCTTGATAAAACCTTTGTTTACCAAGCAAACTAATACAACTAAAATTTTCATCATGAAAATCATTCAAATAGCAGACAAATTCATCGGAGAAGGTCACAAACCTTTCATCATTGCAGAGATGTCTGGCAATCATAACCAGTCTCTCGAACGTGCTCTAGAAATAGTAGAAGCGGCAGCAGCAGCAGGTGCAGATGCATTAAAATTGCAGACCTACACGGCAGAAACAATGACGATGCGTGGTGCTTTGACTATCACAGACAAAGACTCTCTGTGGGAAGGTCAAGAGTTGTTTCAGCTATACAAAAAAGCATATACACCGTGGGAATGGCACAAGCCCATTTTTGACCGTGCACGCGAATTGGGAATGATAGGTTTTAGCTCTCCTTTTGATGCGACTGCCGTTGATTTTCTCGAGACATTGGATGTTCCAGTGTACAAAATCGCTTCCTTCGAAAATACAGACCACCCGCTACTCAAAAAAGTAGCGCAAACGGGCAAACCAGTCATCATGTCTACGGGCGTAGCGACGCTTGCCGACATCGACGAGGCTGTCCGCGTATTACGTGACAATGGTTGTAAAGACTTGGTTTTGTTGAAATGTACCTCTACTTATCCAGCATCGGCTGCGACTTGTAACATTGCAACAATACCGCATTTGGCACAAATTTTTGATGATGTTTTGGTAGGGCTTTCGGACCATACTATGGGTATTGGAGTGCCCGTTGGCGCTGTTGCTTTGGGTGCTAAAGTTATTGAAAAACATTTCACTTTAAGTAGAGCAGACGGCGGTGTAGATAGCGCCTTTTCTTTAGAACCTGCGGAATTGAAATCATTGGTTATCGAAACAGAACGCGTATTTGAAGCTGTCGGAAAAGTGCAGTATGGTATTCAAAAAGTGGAGAAGAATAGTAAACTATTCAAACGCTCTGTTTATGTCGTGAAAGATATACAACCAGGTGAGTCTTTTGGACCAGATAACTTAAGAGTTATTCGTCCAGGGAAAGGCTTGGAACCTAAATATTTCGAGACGATGCTCGGCAAAAAAGCGACGCAAACAATTAAAGCGGGAACACCACTGACCTGGGAATTGGTATAAGTCCAATTTTCCATTTTTAAGTCCTTGATTATTAAACAACAGACATTAGCAAAGTCCAAAGCAAAGACTATTTGCTAAAAAAGTATTCTCATGAATATTACTATTAAATCTAGAAGAGAAGAGGGAGTAAAAAACTCTACTGCAAAAAAGATAGGTATCTTCTTTGTGGACTATCAACTTGATGAAGTTGATTATGTCTTCGAAAACAAGCGTTTTTTAATCTTCGTTGATACTAACATTACTAAAGACCGTGAGCCCGAAATTATGGCGGGTTTGGATAACCTTATCGGAATTTATACGGATGAAATTTCGAAAATATTTAACGGTAATTATTTTCTGGTTGCAATTGATAAAATACAGAAGAAAGTGCATTTGATGCGGGATGTTTGTGGCGTAAAAACGGGTTATTTTACACACGAAAAAAACAGTTTAATAATTGGTTCTGTCATGCATGATGTTGCCGCCAAGAAAAGTCAAATCAAATACAATGAGAATGCAGTTGGGCAAATTTTATACTCCGGATATTTAATGGACGGCTCCACAGTTTATGAAGGTGTGGATGAATTGAAAATGGGTTACAAATTGAGTTTTAACGCTTGGTTTAATCTAGAAAAAACAGAGAAAAAGTCATTAAATCTTGCAGAAAAAGACAATGATTTAACTGCGGAAGAAAACATCCAACAGCTTCGCGAACAGACCGTAAAAACTCATAAGGGTTTCCTTGGTCAGCAAAATAGTGTTTTCTTATCTGGAGGCTTAGACTCTATCGCGATGTTAGCGGCTTTGGATGATTTAGGCGAATGCAAAAATCTGGATTCCATTTCTTTCAAAGTGAAAGGAACGACACAAGATGAGACGATTTACGCGACAAGTATTGCCGAGCATTTGAGCATTGAGAATGAAATCAAAGAGATTGACGCAGAAGACAAAAATAACGTTGCTGACTTTGAAGAGAAGGTTTTGAGAATGAATAATCCTTACTTCGGTGCATGGATTTTCGGAAATTTTAGCGGTACACCAAACCAAATGTACTATGCGGGTCAAGATAGCCGCCTACACACACCTGCGGTCAATGAAATCGACAAGTTTGCCTATAGTCTCCTTCCCTACCGCAATTCATTTTTGATAAAAAAAGTCGCGAGACCAATAGCAAAAGTTGCACAGAGAGTCATGGAGTCTTTTGGTTGGCAAAAAGGTGCAACGATGCTCCAAAGAAATCTATATAAAGCGGCTTTCATCTTTGATTTGGATAAATACTTAGCTCAGTTTTTCTTTAAATTGGACAAAGAGAAGGTCGGAAAATCTGGATTACCAACCGACTATTATGATGAGTTTGCCAAGTATTACAAAATTGATTTAAGCAAAATTAGCACAGCCCGCGGACTCTACAATGAAATCGTACAGCTGAAATGGAAAGAGCAATACGTCTACGATATGCGTTATCTCCAAGACTTGGGACGCATCAATAATACTTACGTTGCACTGCCTTTTTACAATAAAGAATATGCAGAATTTAGTTCTTCTATTCCTTTCAATTTAGCGACAAAACCCATGATGGGACGCGCAAGATTTGGGAAAACTCGACGGATTATTTACAAGTATGTTTTGCGTCATGCCTTCCGCGACAAGTTGAATGATTTGTGTTTTTACCGCGCAAAAGCAGTTTCTCAAACTCTACATCAACTCTTCAATGGTTCTTTAGGGACAGCTGTGCGAGAGGTATTAGAGAGAGACTTGCAAGAGGAAAATTCATTTGTCAAAATGTTCAAATTGGAGGCTTACATTCAAAAATTTCTGGATTGCGAAACCTTCGGAATGGATGACGATAGTTTAATGACGACCTCTTATTACATTTCTACTTTGGCTGTTTGGCACAAGCATGTTTTTCAGGCAAAATTGAATTCTGCCAAAGAGAATGAAGCGGTTAAATCAACTTTTTAAAAATCAAAGCATGAAAAAGTTTCTTACGACAATAGCTGCTTTGATTTTGCCTTCAAGAATGGCGGTTGTTGTCTTAAATATTTTAGGTCATAAAATTCATCCTACGGCAAAAATTGGATTTTCTGTCCTCTTCTTAAATGGACTTTACATGGGAGAAGATGCTCGAATTGGACATTTAAATCTCATCAGAGCAAATAAGATGTTGATGCGCAAAGGCGCATTTTTAAAGAAATTTAACCGGATAAATGGACCAATAAATTTGATGTTTAATGAATTGGCTGCCTTGGCAAGTAGCAATAGCGTTTATCGTGCAAACTCTTTAGTTAATCCAGGTTTGGCGACTCTTAAGCTGGGTAAATTAGGTCAGATAGTCAGTCAAAACAAGATTGATTTAACAAAATCAATAACTGTCGGAGACAATACGACTATCGGCGGTCACGGCGGACAATTGTGGACACATGGATATGTGCATGAGCGACATGGCGCAGGCAGAATTCGTGTGGATGGGGAAATTATTATCGGCAACAACGTATACATCGGCTCTCGCTGTACTTTCAATCCAGGAGTTTATATCGCAGACGGGGTAACTGTTGGGTCGAATGTTTGCATTTCTAAATCACTCAAAAAAGCTGGGATGTATGTGCCACAGGCATTGCGCTACATTCCACAGGACATCGACGAAATCCGTCGCCGCTTAATCAAACTTGAAAATCAAACAATCGAGGAAGTTTATGAGAAACCTGTCTATCACTAAGAAAATACCTTTCTTGGCTAATTTAGAAATCGACTTTTCCAAGTTGTCTTGGTTTACTTTGGTTTTTGGATTTGTTAAACTGAATGCTTTTACGGCAGCTTTATTTTTGTCCAATTTTGTGGCAAATGTGGCGGACTATGGTTTGTTTGAATATGCTCTGACGATTGGATTTATGGTAGCGATTCCATTAGATTTTGGATTAAATGGCGCTTATCCTTTTTTCAATATCAAATTGGGTAGGAAGGATTATAAATCGATTTTTTACTTCCACGGTTTACTAATGGGCGGTTTGATGCTGAGTCTTTTCGGCATTCATGAATTTATTTATGAATTTCTGGCTACAAAATACGTTTTCGCACTACTAATCGGTGGAATTGTCTCTGTTCAAGCGCTTTCTTCCTCGATATTAAAATCACACGAAGTCTTAATCAAAGCAGTCATTTTTGACGGCGGTTTATTCATTGCTTTGAATGCTTACAATCTCTGGCTTTATCTATCTGGCGGTGTATTTGATGTTGAAAATTTACAGACTTGTTTTGCGCTGTATTTACTTTTATTGACTGGTGGCTATGCTTTTCTTTTTTGGAAAGAACAATCTGATTTCTCTTTCAAAAAATACTTTGAGGCACTCGAATTTGGTAAACACATCGTTTTTTCAGCGTTTTTAATCATTTGTTTGACGGGAAGCGCGCGGATATTTATTGAGTGGTTTTTAGGTTTAGAAACGGTCGGCTACTATGGTATTTACTTTCGTTTTGCTGCGATGACCGTTATGCTACATCAAATTGTCAATATCGTTTTCTTTAAGAAAATGTATCAAGCAGAGGCGCAGACGCTTGACCGGTATTTTGCCATTTTTCTACAAGTGCTTGTTTTGGGAGCTTTGGTTTTATGGCAAATCATACCTCCTATTTTTAGTGGATTTATTACGCTCTTACAAGATTCTTATGAGACTTATCAATCCCTTTATTTGATTTTAAGCTTTCAAATGATTTTCTGGATTGCTCTAGCGCTCAACGAAAATATCATCTACCGTGAAGAACTTTCAAAGGAGATGAACAAAGGTTTGATGCTCATCATTGTCGGCATGGCTGGCGGAATGTATGCTTTGTACCAACTGTCTTTACTAGACATTTTTAATTTAACATTGATAAATATGGTAGCTATTTTCTTAGCGACCGAATATCAATTTTCCCTTTTAAAACAAAAAAATATCAGACTCACTAAAATGCGCTGGACAGGAAGAGGTATTCTTTTATTCTTCGGATTACTGTATGCATTTGTGTAAAGACTTTTCCTAAAAAATAACATCATGAACTATTCTACTGAAACCAATGTCTGCTTTATCGCTAATTATTCTTTTACCTACTTGTTTCATCACATTGCGGAGACATTAGCGCAGGAGAATATCAAGACACATTGGATTGTCAATAATAAGAATCTCTACGATTTTTTAAAGTCAAACTACGATGAAAGTAGTATTCTTTACATCTCACGTGATGACTTTAAGGCAACAGATGTTGAGCCTTTGGACGATTATAAGTTGAATGAGCTTATTTATGGTGACCGGGTTTTGCGTCATGAACCACAGAATGGTTTGAACTTTTTAACTAATATTCAGCGTCCTATTTATGACTTTTTGAAAAAGCATAATACGGAAATGGTCATGGGAGAATTGACTTGGGCGCACGAAGTTTTAATCCACCGGATGTGCAAGCGTCGGACAGAATTGAATTGTACTTTCTTAAATCCACATGTTGTTCGTATTCCAGATAATAGATTTGCTTTCTTTACGGATGAGCGTCAAAGTGTTTTATTTGAGGTCAACAAAGAGGAATATTGCGATACTCCGATTGAGGCTAAGAAACCAGATTATCTCAAAATAAATGACAAGACTATCAAAAAAGGGAGTTCATTGGCAGGACGTATCAAACGCGCCAGCAAGTTCTTTACCAACGAAAATATTGAGCCTTTAGACCCGACTTTGATTGTTAACCAGAACAAAAGATTCGAGATTTGTACGCGTGAAGAAATCAATCGTGTTCGCTACAAAAGTATTGAGCGTGTCCCATTTGATAAAGACACTACAGGTCCATACATCTTTTTAGGATTGCACAAACAGCCAGAGTCAACCGTAGATATCTTTGGTAGATATTATGAAGACCAATTACAAAATATTAAGAACATTTGGAGAGCATTGCCGCAGGGTTGGAAACTCTTGGTCAAAGAACACACAAATGCTATCGGCGACCGTACACCAGACTGGTACAAGACTATTCAGGCACTTCCAGGTGTAGAATTAGTAATAGAAACCACCAACTCTTATGAGCTTATTCAAAATGCAGAATTAGTCGCAACTATCACAGGAACGGTTGCCTACGAAGCGGCATTAATGGGCGTTCCTTCTATCACTTTCGCGCCTGTTTTCTTTAATAAAGTGAATACTTGTCGTCAGATTACTTTGGAAGATTTGAGTAATTCAAGTTTAGATGAGATAGCGGCTGACTTAAAAGGACAAGAAGACAATCGCTTAAAGTTTTCTAATTACCTATTGCAGAATTCATTTATCGGGAAATTTTATGACCCTCAAACCACAGGTATTTCCCTAAGTCCCGAAAATGTCGAGGACGTAAGTGCTGCCGTTGCTTTTGTTATCAATAAATTGGCAAAAAAAGGTGCAAAAGTTGAACTTGCAGAAGCATAACAACAGACAACACCTCTTTATATAAAGGCGTAAATCATTGATAATTAATGATTTACGCCTTTATTGTTTTCAAAAAGAATGATATAAATATCCTCATTTCCAAAAAACTGGCATTTCCTTCCGAAAACAGTGAATTACCTTCCAAACAACGAAAGCTTCCCTAATCCGAGTGTTTCTTAACCGATATTTGTGGTATAATAATCAGGAGGACATTTAGAATTTTAAATTCTAATGTCTTGAAAATCCAAAAGAGGATTTTCAAAATCTATGTGTATATGAAGTCCTTCTTTTTCTGAGGGGATAAAGAAGACTTCATATACTTTTTTAAAAGAGCATTGTCAACACAAAACAAATAAACACAAAAACATGAGCAAAATAAAAATACTAGTAGACGCAAGAATAATCAGTGGCGAAAGCCAAGGTTCGGTAACTTATCTTAAAGGTCTTTACAACAGTCTTTACAATAATAGCGGCAGCGTATATGACTTATTTTTTGCAGGTTATGATTTTGTGGAAATGAAAGAAGCTTTTCCATTTTTGGAAGAAAGTAACTTCATACTTTTAAAAACTACTTCAAAAATAAGACTCCTAACTTGGGAGTTTCCAAAAATAATCAATGAGTACAAAATCGAATTTGCTCATTTTCAATACATCACTCCACTGATTAAAAACTGTAAATTCATAGTTACCACACACGATGTTTTATTCAATGATTTTGGAGAATACTTTCCCAAAAGCTATGGTTTAAAAAGAAATTTTCTTTTTAAAAGTTCTTTGCTGAGAAGTGATATCAGACTAACAGTATCTAATTATTCACAATTCAGAATTGCTGGACACTACGGCATTGATAAAAATTCTTTACATATCACGCCCAATGCTGTTAGAGAAGAATTTTTTGAGGAATTTGATAAGGAAACTGTTGAAAAAGAAGTAGAAGCTAAGTTTGGAGCAAAAAATTATTTACTGTATGTAAGTAGAATTGAACCTCGAAAAAATCACAAAGTCATCATTGACGCTTACAGAAATTTGAAATTAAACAAAAAAGATATTCACTTAGTCTTTATCGGAAATGACACATTGGATAGCATAGAGGAAATGAAAGCCATAAACCGCATGAAGGCAGAGTTTCCAAATCATTTTCACTGGTATTCAGATTTGTCAGATGAAGACGTATTGAGTTTTTACCGTGGTGCCAAAATGTTTATTTATCCTTCTAAAGCTGAAGGTTTTGGTATCCCTCCAATTGAAGCAGCTGCAGCAGGTATCAATACTTTATGTTCGACAGCGACAGCAATGCAAGATTTCACTTTCTTCGGAGACAACTACTTTTCTCCAGAGGCTCCAGGAGGATTAGCTATCAAAATATTGGAAAACTTAAATCAACCTAAACGTAAAAGTGAGCTATCTTATATACGAGCAAAAATTCGTGCAAAATACTCGTGGGAAACGAGTTCTAATTTGCTGAATAGATTAATTAAGCAGCAAGTAAAAGTATTGCGTCCTGCGAACATCCCCTACGCATTTCTATAAAATTTTCTCCCCGATATACCTTCAAAAAATCGTTGCCTGACAGTATTCTTGGAAGACTTGTCAGACACGAAAAAACAGGCTAAATTGTTATGAGTATTATATTAATTAGATTACATTTTTCATTGGTATTGTTTGGTATCTTTTTGTTGAGCCTGACATCGGCTAAAGCAAATTCTCAATTGCTGGCTTTAGACACTATGAGGCACGAGATGACTTGGTTTGACAAAAATGATACCATTCAATTCTTTCCGGTATGTGGAACAGACGGACAGACTTACCTCAATACAGCAGAGGCGCGCTTTTTTGGAGTGAACTCTTGGACAGAAGGACGCTGTAATACTTATGAGGAAGTGTTAAGTTTTGAGCCCAATACTTTTTGGTTGGAGGAGATTACTCTAAATGATGTCTCGAATACCTCTTCATCTAGTCCCGTAGGATTTTCTGATTATACAAATGTAGTCTTAGAGGTATTTAAAAATAAAGAAAATCAGTTTTCGTATAAGAGTAATGCATTTGATAAAAAAGCTGATAGCGCAGTTTCAATCTGGATTGATTTTAATAAAAACGGTGCTTTCGAGAAGTCTGAATTATTAGGAAAAGAAAATATTTCAGCTCAGGAAGGAAATCTCTCTTTTCAAATTCCTTCTACTACAGAAACTAATCTGATGACGCGCATGCGTATCGTTTGTAGTACACTTAAAGAAGACATCGTCAGCCGTTTTATTGACAAAGGAGAAGTAGAAGATTATACGATAATTATTGTTGAATAGAATTTCAAAAATACGGTAACTATTCTGGTTGGTATCGGTCACTTTTATTGAAAAGAGCTATAATATTAAGATTTAGCATAAGAATAAAAAAGTCAGTGCCCGACACCTATTTTAAGCTACAAAAAGGTATCGGGCACTGATTTTAGCTGTGGTTCCATTAATTTCTTAAAGTTGAATCTTTAATTTGAATAAAGTGACCGATACCTGAATAGTTACAAAATACAACAGAATCAAAAAAGCGATAACCTTTTAACAAGGTTATCGCTTTTTGCATTTCTTCTTCTAAGCTTATCGCTTCATCAATTCCGCCTTCACAGTATTGCGACCCAACTGATACATGTGTACCTCATCTGGTCCATCCGCCAAGCGAATAGCGCGGGCATACACCCAATAACCAGCCAAAGGCGTGTCTTGACAAACGCCCATCCCACCATGCGCTTGTATCGCGCGGTCAACCACATCACAAGTCATCTGAGGACAAACAATCTTTATCATTGCAATCAAATCCTTGGCTTCTTTTATGCCAAATCTATCGATTTTATCGGCTGCTGACAAGGTCAATAAACGGGCTTGTTCAATATCACAACGAGACTTTGCAATATCCTGACGAATACTACTAAAATCCTTCAATGTTTTGCGAAAAGCAGTACGTTCCATGACGCGTTGACACATCAATTCTAATGAACGCTGCGCTGCACCAATCAAGCGCATACAGTGGTGAATACGCCCAGGTCCAAGACGTCCTTGCGCAATCGCAAAACCTTGCCCCTCTCCTACTAAAATATTTTCAACAGGAACCCGCACATTAGTTAATCGTATCTCCGCATGTCCTTCTGGAGAATCCAGATTTCCAAAAACCCTCAATGGTCGCACGATTTCAACACCTGGAGTACCTGCTGGGACAAGTATCATACTTTGTTGGACATGTCGCTCTGCATTTGCGTCCGTTTTACCCATCACAACATAAACGGCACAGTGTGGATGCATCGCTCCAGAAGACCACCATTTTCTACCATTAATGACATATTCATCACCATCGCGTACGATAGAAGTTTCAATATTTGTTGCATCAGAAGAGGCAACATCTGGCTCAGTCATCAAAAATGCAGAACGGATTTTTCCAGCCATGAGTGGCTCTAACCATTGCTTTTGCTGCGCTGGTGTTCCATATTTTGCCAAAACTTCCATATTACCAGTATCTGGCGCAGAGCAATTGAAAACTTCACTCGCCCAACGGACACGTCCCATGATTTCGGCAAGGGAAGCATATTCCAAATTGGTCAAACCGGGACTCAATGCACCATAGTTTTTTGGTAAAAATAAATTCCACAAACCAGCATCTTTTGCCGCTTGTTTCAAGCCTTCCAATTTAGGGAATTCTTGCCACGGATTAGCGAGTACGTATTCATTAAATTCATTCTCTAATGGATAAATGTGCTGCTCCATAAACGCGGTCACGCGCGCTTGTAAAGCTGTTGAATTTTCAGTGTATTCGAAGTTCATCTTCTGACGGTTGACGGTGAACGGTTGACGGCGGACGGTGCCGCTCTAACCTTGTGCCGTGTGTTAATTTGAATATTTTTAAAGGTCTTCTGAAAACTTGCGTACGAGTAACGCGCCGTCCACCCTCAAGCGAAGCGACCGTCTACCGTCCACCGTCTTAGTAAGACTTCATTTTTGCTAAGCGGTCTAAGTGGAAGTTTGTATCTCCCAAAAGCTGTTGTACGACGCGTGCACGTTTCAAGAAAAAACCAATTTCTTCGTCATCGGTCATCCCGATACCTCCGAATAATTGAACGCCTTCGTTGCTGGCTAATTTATAGACCTCACCCAATTTAGCTTTCGCCAAACTTGCCAAACGTGGCATATCTTCACTGTCCGCATCAATGGCTTTCAAAGCTTTGATAACCACAGATTTACACAATTCTATTTCACCGAAAAGTATCGCCATCCGGTGTTGCAATGCTTGGAATTTCCCAATCACAACTCCAAACTGTTCGCGCTCTTTGAGATAACCCAAAGTACGTTCAAACCCTTCTTGGATACTTCCTAACATCTCTGCTGCTAAACCCACACGTGCAATATCTAAAGTCTTATCCAAAAGTGCTGCACCCGACTCATAAGTCTCTAACTCTGCATGTTCAGAAACCTTCACATCAGTTAAAGTTACCGTAGAATAATAACGGTTATCCAT
>CALDUB010000236.1 GCA_937923465.1 uncultured Saprospiraceae bacterium | reverse complement strand
ACTTTACTGAAAAGCAGAAATGTATTTTATTAGGTCATCTTCATTACTAAGTTCTAAGCGCTTTTTCAGACGATAGCGGCTTTGTTCCACTCCACGGGTGGAAATATTAAGGAGAGAAGCTATCTCTTTGGTGATCATATTGATGCGTAAGAGCGTACACATCCGCAAATAATTTTGGGTGAGTTTGAGAAAATAATTAAGAAATAGACCTAGCTTTTTTCTCACAAAAAACTAAAAGTCCCCAAGTCTCGTCTAAGTCAAAACAGTCGTACCTCGTAAATCGTAAATCGTAAATTTCCCTATCTCATCTCAGGCAAACGCCATTTGCGACGTACTGCTAAAATACGAATAATGATAATAAAGATAATCGTAATAATCATTGCCACTTCGTATTCTAAAGCCATTTCTCGGAGTAATAAATACAAAATAGCGCCCATCCAACAAGCCGTCGCGTAGACTGTTCCTCGAAAAATCAAAGGCACAACATTACATAATACATCGCGTACAACACCACCAAAACAGGCAGATACTGTCCCCATAATAACTGCGACGGCAGGATGCAAACCAAAAGCTAAAGTCTTCTCTAATCCTAAAATAGTAAACAGTCCAATCCCAATCGCATCAAACATAAACATCGTTTTTCGGAGTTTTTGAATGTGTTTTCGAAAGAAAAAAGTGATAGGAACAGTCAGCCCAATAATGAGCAAATAATTAATATCGAGCATCCAACCTACAGGCGTACTACCAATCAGCATATCTCGCAGCGTACCGCCACCGACAGCTGTGACAAAGGCAATGACTGCCGCTCCGAAAACATCAAATTTTTGCTTGGTTGCCGTCAAAACACCACTAATAGCAAAGACAAATGTACCGATGAGGTCTATGGCGTAGATAAAATTCATTTATTAGAATTAATTTTGAATGAATAGCTCTATTTTATACTTTTGTGCAAAAATAGTTTTTTAACGATGAATAAAGTAGAAGACCGTTAAATGATGAAGGAAATAATATTTACAATTGCTAAGGATGATAAGGATTTAGAACAAATTCTAGCCTTACAGAAGTTAAACTATAAGGCGCATGTATCATCAGAAGAAGCTGAAAGTCAAGGCTTTGTATCTATTGAGCATGAGTTTTCCTTATTGAAAGACATGAATGCTGATTATCCTCATATTATTGCAAAATCAGATGGTGAAGTTGTTGGATATGCTTTAGTCATGCTGCGCAAATTTGGGAATATGATTGATGTTTTACTGCCCATGTTTGAACGCATTAATGTTTTAGATTGGAAAGGAAAATCAATGGCAGACAGTTCTTATTTTGTCATGGGGCAAGTCTGTGTAGCAAAGGATTTTAGGGGAAAGGGCGTTTTCTCACGCTTGTATGCTGAAATGAAGGAGAGAATGAAAGGCGATTTTGACTATTTAGTCACAGAGGTTGCTTCTCGTAACAAACGTTCAATGCGTGCACACGAGAAAGTTGGTTTTGAACTGTTGTTGAACTATGATGTTGAAGGTGATGAGGAGTGGAATATTGTGCTTTTAGATTTGAAAAAGGCGTGATTGGTACTTTTTAACTATTCAACTTTACAATCTTACAACTTTAACATGATAAGACTAAAATATTACCTCGGTGTGCTTATGGGTATTCCCTGTTTGCCTTTGATTATTAGAGATGGCAAACGTATTCGTTCGAGTGTTCCTAGTCTGCCCGAAGCAAAAAACCCTGCAGGAATTGAAGGAAAATCTGAGCGAAAGATTAACCTGTTGGCTTTTGGGGAGAGTACCTTGGCGGGCGTTGGGATTGAAGACCAAAGAGACGGGGCAGCTTGTAGTATTGCAAAGGTTTTAGCAGAAGGATTAGATGCAGAAGTCAATTGGAAAGTTATGGCACGGAGTGGTTATACGATGAAGCGCGTTTTGCGCGATATCGTGTCAAAGGCAGATAATTTTCAACCCGACATTATTATCACGGCAATGGGCGGAAATGATGCTTTCAAAGCGAATAGTCCACATAATTTTGTAGCAGCAGCAGGTGATTTTATTGAAACATTACAGGTTAAATATCCTAATATCCCTATCGTCTTCATGAATATGCCTCCGATTAAAGACTTTCCTGCTTTTACGCCTTTGGTTAAGTTTTTTATCGGAAATTTGGTAGAATTACACGGAGAGGCACTTGATAAAACTGTCCAAAAATACGATAATGTCTTTTATATTTCTGAAATATTGACCTTCCAAAAATGGATAAACAAAACAGATAAACCTCTGACTGTCAATGACTTTTTTAGCGACGGTGTACATCCTTCAGGTTTGACTTATCAGCTCTGGGGGAAGGAAACAGGGAAGTATATTTTGGAGAATGGGATTATATAGGCTATTGGATTTTAGACATTAGATGTTGGACATTATACATTTGACAAGCTAAAAAAACTTATATTTGCATCTGTAAACATTAGAAAACTACTATCTTCAAATCCTAGAATGAATGCTGTATTACCGACTGATACGACCTTTTGCGCGCTTAACTCTCCGTACTTTTTACAAAAAGATATACATCACAGGATTAGAAAATTATCCTACTGATAAACCAGTCATTTTTGCGCTCAATCATCCCACAGCATTTATAGAACCTTGCATTTTAGCAACGACTCTTCCTCAAGAATTACACTTTTTAGTACGAGGCGATTTCTTTCGTCAACCTTTACACAATCATCTTTTGCGTGGCATGGGCTGTCTTCCAGTTTTTAGAATGAAAGACGGCGGCTATGAAAATATTAAGAATAATTACTCCACCTTTCAGACGACTTATAAGGCTTTGAGTGAGGGAGAACCTATCATTATTTTGGCAGAGGGAACCTCTTATCATGAGAAGCGATTGCGTCCTTTGAAGAAAGGAACAGCGCGTTTGGCTTTTGGTGCAATGACGGAATTTGGAAAAGAAACGGATGTTCATATCGTTCCCGTTGGCGTCAACTATACTTATGCAGAACGTTTTCGGTCGGAGGTTATGATTGAGTTTAATGAACCAATTAGAGCCGCAGATTATTGGGAGACTTATCAAAATAACAATGCAAGAGGAATTAAGGACTTAACCGCAGAATTGCGGAAGCGCATGGAAGAGAAAATTGTAATTATTGATGATAAAGAAGATGAAGATTTTGTAGACAAACAGTTTGTACTCTCCCGTAATGGAAAGCCACAACCTACTATGCCTGTCCTATCAAAAACGGGGTACAGATTTAAGGCTGAAAAGCGCATTTCGGAGACTATAAATAAATTTTCAGCGAGTGAAAAGGAAGAAAAAAAGGCATTAACCAACGCTTATTTTGATAAACTTAATAAGCTGAATATTAGTGACTTAGGTTTATTACGGGCAGGAGAATATGGTATCGGTTCGGTCTTAGCTTTATTCTTAGGTTGGATGCCTTTTGCCATTGGCTATATCTTCAATGCACCTCCTCTATTGTTGGCAAGTGGAATAGTTAAAAGCAAGGTGAAATACATTGAATTCTTTGCACCAGTCATGGTCGCTATTGCCATGTTTGCCTATCCTATTTGGTATTTATTGTTGTTGATTATTGCAGGTTTAGTTGGAAATGCTCCTTTGCTTATTATGGTACTTTTATTACCTGTTTTGGGATATTTCTCTTTACTTTATAAGGAATTTTATCATGCTTTTAGGGAAGGAAAAAAAGCGGAGAAGATTGAGGATGCTGTGCGTGAAGATTTGTTAAATGAGCGTAGAAAGGTGCTGATTTGAGCAATTTCTAAATAATTTTCGTATTTTTGAAATATGGTTAATGAGATAAAAATCAATGCAAGTGAATTAGATGAGCAGTTTGTGGAGAAGATAAAAGAAGAGTACGGAAAAAATGCAAATCTTAAGATTACAGTTATACCAACTGATAATCAAGCAGCCGATATTGACTTTTGGGAAATAATCAGTAAATTAGATTGGTCAAAAGGGGAAAATGATAATGAAATTTTGCAACCTGCAATAGACCTCTTAGCTCAGAAATCTAATTCCGACATCATTAAATTCGCAGAAACTCTAGCAAAGAAGCTTTACGATTTAGATAGGAAAGAATATGCCAAGCATTTAGGTAAAAATGCTTACAAAAAAGGTAAAGGTTTTTCAGCAGATAACTTTCTTTATGCGCGCGCATGCGTGGTTGCTAATGGTTTTCAATTTTATGAAAAGGTGAAAAATAATCCAAAAGAAATGCCGAAGTCTTTTACTTTTGAGCCTTTACTTGGATTAGTCAAGAAAGCTTGGTATCAGAAAAATAAAACTGATTTTTCGCATGAGACTACTTTTTCTTACGAAACCTTTAGCAATCCTAATGGCTGGGATAAAACATTAAAAGATAGAATCTTAGCTTAATCACTCAACTCCCCCAATGTCTAAAATTCACGGCAACAGCAAAAAAAGCAAAAAGCTCCACCACTTGTATGCCATACATGACCGCGAAGAAGAAAAAGTCTTTAAATACGGTATTTCAGGAAAACCACTTTCTGAAAATGACAAATCAAATCGCGCAGAAGGTCAAGTATCTATTTTTAACAAACTAGTAGGTTGGTCTCGCTTTTTCGCTAAAATCTTAATCCGTAATATTTCTGGAAGGAAAAAAGCGGATAAGATTGAAAGAAAATACATCAAAAAATTTACAGAAGAGTACGGAGAACCGCCTCGAGGAAATACTTAGCCTTCCTTCTGCTCTCTAACCAACAACCACAACGCAGCCGAAATTCCCAAACAACCCGCAGAAATCCAAAAAATCATACTCTTATCTCCCTGACTTTCGATAAATCCACCCAATCCAGACGAAATCAACTGCGGAATTACCACT
>CALDUB010000235.1 GCA_937923465.1 uncultured Saprospiraceae bacterium | reverse complement strand
GTTTGAGATGTTATCTGGTACAATATGTTGCTCGATTAGTAGCATAGAATATGTTGAATGTGTCTTAACAGACAAAAAAATAGATTAGACAAAATCATGTGCAAAGGATAATCCTTTAACTTGCGGTAATTAAAGCTATTTCACAGAAAAACTAAAACTTCGCCCTCATGAAAAACAAAATTACTCTAATCTTTTTACTTTTCAGCCTTTCGACTCTTTTTGCACAAAATGGCATCCAACTCAATACGTCCGAAGCCGATAATGGATATGCGCTTTTAACCTTAAATGGGGAAGCGGTTCTATTAGATAATTGTGGACAGATTGTCCATGAGTGGGACTTGGAGAGTGCCTTTGTTAGCTATCATTGCAAACTTTTGCCTAATGGGAATATACTCTATATCGAAAACGGTTTTATCATCGAAAGAGACTGGGAAAGTGATGTTGTTAATTCTACTTTTGTGAGTGGTGTTTTTTGTGATTACGAAATTGAAGTCCTACCAAATGGCAACTATCTAGTCGTAGGACGCCGCGATATTACGAATGCAGAAGCTATTAATCTAGGATTTGATACAGCCATACAGCAGCCCACAATGGTCGATGTCGTCGTAGAAGTCAATCCGTCGACTTCTCAAATTGTCTGGGAGTGGGACATTCGTGACCACCTTATTCAAGACTTTAATGCTGCTGCCGAAAACTATGGGGTCGTAGCTGATAATCCTCGAAAATTAGATATTGGAGCCTTAGGAACTTATGATTGGACATTTCAAGAGTCGTTTATGATTAATGGAATGGATTATAATCCTGAGTTAGACCAAATTCTTTTGAGTATTCGTAAAATGAGTGAGTTTATCATCATTGACCATTCTACGACGACTGCTGAAGCTGCTAGTTCTGAGGGCGGAACCTATGGATATGGCGGAGATATTTTATACCGTTGGGGCAATCCTCAAAACTACGCACAAGGAACACCAGATGACCGCATTCTTTATTATCAGCACAATCCAAATTGGATAAAAGCAGGTGAACATGCAGGCAAAATTTCCGTATTTAATAATGGATTAAATCGCTCTGTACCGACATTGGATGACCGATATTCTTCTGTAGAGATTGTTGAGACTCCTATAAATGTGGACGGCAGTTATAACTTAATCGAAGGCGCTGCATTTGAGCCTTTACTTCCCAACTTGAGCTACAATAGACTAACGATTCCTGGCTTAGAATTTTACTCTAGTTATCTTTCCTCTGCGAGAGTATTGGAAAATGGCAATATCTTTATTACCTCAGGAATAGATAATTATGATTTTGAAATTAACGCAGCTGGAGACCTTGTCTGGAGATACAATTATCAAAACGCAAATGGTTTTCGTACAGAAAAATATGATGTAAATTATTCTGCTTTTGATGACAAAGACTTGACGCCTATGGGAACGGTGGAAAATCCTTCGAGTAGTTATGTTTGTGAACTTATATCTGCTGTGGATAATACATCCAAAGACTTGTTGCAGGATGTTTATTTTTTGTATAGTGTTGATAATCAATTGGTTAAAATAGAGAATAATACTTCTCAGTCTCTTTTGACTGAGGTGTATTCACTGCAAGGGCAGATTTTACAAACAGAAAATACACCAATTGGTAGCTCTAGTTTTAATTTAAAAAATACAAGTAGTGGGTTTTGTCTTGTGAAAATCACCAACCCAGTAACACAAGCTTCATCGACTTTTAAAATCATTTTGTTGTGAAAAAATATATACTAAGTTTATTGGCTCTACTGATGCTCATTCAGATTAACATCATAGCTCAGGGAGAAACTACCGTAGGACTTTTGACCTATCAAATGCCTTACACTTATGAAGGTTATACGCTCATTTATCCTCACAATCAACCCAATGTTTATCTATTAGATATGTGCGGTGAAATCGCGCATACTTGGACTGACGAAGCGAACTTTCGCCCTGGAAATGTCGCTTATCTCCGTGAAGACGGAAGCCTCGTCAAAACCAAACGCGACGTGGTCGTTACCGACGATGCTATTTGGGCAGGCGGGGGAGGAGAGACCGTCGAAATTCGTTCTTGGGACA
This sequence comes from uncultured Saprospiraceae bacterium, assembly GCA_937923465.1. GTDB lineage: Bacteria > Bacteroidota > Bacteroidia > Chitinophagales > Saprospiraceae > JAHDCG01. The sequence goes on along the minus strand of CALDUB010000235.1, from coordinate 1,472 downwards.
ATGAATTAATCTGGTCTTATACTTTGAATAATGATGACTATCGTTTGCACCACGACGTTGCGCCCATGCCAAATGGGAATTTTCTATTACTAGCTTGGGAACGTAAAACGGGCGAAGAAGCGCAGGCGGCAGGACGTTTGCCAGAGTTATTGTCACAGACTGATTTGTGGTCAGAATACGTCTTTGAGATTAATCCTGAAAATGATGAAATCCTTTGGGAATGGCACGCTTGGGACCATATCGTACAAGATGTGGACTCTGAAAAACCAAACTTTGGCGTCGTTTCTGAAAATCCTCGTTTGATTAATGTAAACTATGACAATAATGATGCAAGGGCAGATTGGATGCACACAAATGCGATAGATTACAATCCCGTCTTAGACCAAATAATGCTATCTGTTCCGACATTTGACGAAATTTGGGTCATTGACCACACGACTACGACCGAACAAGCGGCTGGACATGTAGGCGGTTTTACCAATCATGGCGGCGACCTCATATATCGCGTTGGAAATCCCGCAACTTATGACCGCGCAGATGCTGGCGACCGCATCTTATATTATCAACATGACGCCCACTGGGCAAATAAATTTTTACCAGCTTCTCACCCAAATGCAGGTGATATTGTCGTTTTTAATAATCGTATCGGCGAAGATTTTTCCGCGATAGAGACTTTTACGTCTTCATGGGAGATGTACGCGGGCGATTATGAAACTTTTAACGGCGCGTTTTTTCCAGTTGAATTTGATAATACAATCACACATCCAATGCCGCAAAGCCTTTATTCTACAGGACTTTCGAGTGCTCAATTGTTACCAAATGGAAATATTCTAGCTTGTAGTGGTCGACAAGGTTATTTGGTAGAAATGAGAGCCAACAATGATGTAGTTTGGGAATATAAAGTACCAATTAGTGGAGGACAGCCTGTTGACCAAGGCACTATTTTGGAGATAAATGACAATTTAACTTTCCGTGCCTTTCGTTATCCAGCGGATTATTCTGCTTTTGATAATAGAGATTTGAGTACGCAGACTTGGATTGAGAATAATCCGACTACGGACTATTGTCAACGTCTAGTTTCGACGAGTATGCCCGATACTTACAAATTTGGAGTGTATCCAAACCCTGCGACGGATAGAGTACAAATTACTTGGGATACTGGAACTAAAATTAATCTAAAAGTGACGGATATTCTTGGCAGAACGGTTTTGACAGATAAGGGCGTTGGAGGGATGATGTATTTAGATGTGAGTACTTTGGAAGCTAATTTGTATTTTATTGAGATGGAAGGTTTTGCGGTGCTGAAGCTGATTATTGAGTGATTTTATACATACGTAAGTGGACAGAAAAATCTTGACAGTTCCTTAGAAATTCTTGAATAAATCAAGGAAGACTTTCTTTTTTCGAAAAAAAGAAACAAAAAATTGTCGAAAACGCATATTTTAAATTTTATCATCTTCACATTATAATTT
>CALDUB010000234.1 GCA_937923465.1 uncultured Saprospiraceae bacterium | reverse complement strand
AAACATGAGTCATCCCGAATTTTCCGTGCCGCCACGATGCGGCTTAAAAACATTAGTTTGAATCCTATATCTACCAAGCGGCAAGGCACTCTGTGCCTATTTGGATGATTAATGTATTTGTACTTGGGAATTGATAGAGTTCTTGGCAGCCACAGCGTGGCGATACGCTTGGTAGCCTATTGATTTATGATACTTTTTAAGCCGCAGCGCGGCGGCACGAAGTAAATAAGGATTAAAAAATTGCGGTCAAAACAAAAAAGTCATCTCAAATCTTCATGATGAAAATTCGGAATGACTCATGTTTGGTAAAATGGTAATTGATGATTAATCTCTAACGATTACAATTTTCTCTGTTTGTACAGTTTTCCCTTCGGTAATGACTAAAAAGTAAGTTCCTGCGATTAAATCGCTGACATCTACTTGTGTTTGTCCTTTACTTAGAGTTTTGATTAATTGACCTGAGAGATTGAAGATGCTGGCGTCTTTGATTTTTCTTTCGCTTTTTATGTTGAAATAAGAAGATGCGGGATTAGGGTAGATTGTATTTCCTGGGTATTTTATACTTACTTTAACTTCTGGTTTTTCATATTCGGGTAAGCGATAGCGACAGCAATAACCACCACATCGTCTATGGCTATTATACGCAATGACAAAAACCATAGGTAACTCAACTCCTGGTGATAAAATTCCGTCAATGTAGTTTTCTGAATTTGCTTTTAACTCCACATTTTCAACTTTTTCTTCTTCATAGCCTACATATCGAAAGACCAAATCGTAAGTTCCAGCATTCAAATCTTTGATATAATAATCACCTGCTATATCGGTTTGTCCTCCTGTAACGAGTCCTCCTTCTTGATTATAAATGACAACATATGCATACATTAAGGGTTCTCCCGTTTTTGCATCTGTAATGCTACCAGTAAGAGTTGTTTGGCTGCATATTGTCGATAATGCTACGAGACAGAGTAAAAGTGTGAATTGAATTTTCATAAGTTTTATTTTAGGTGGCTTTATCAAAAAAAATTCTCAATAATTTCTTTTGTCATTTCGACAATAGGAGAAATCTGAGTAGAATCACACTCTCAGATTCCTCCTCTCATCGGAATGACAAAAAAATTAGTCTCGAATAACGACGATTATCTCCGTCTGCACCGTCTTCCCATTAGCAATTTCTAAAAAATAATTGCCTGCGGGCAATCCGCTGACATCCAATTGACTCTCTCCTTTTACCAAAGTCAAAATAAGTTGTCCTGAAAGATTAAATAACTTTGCAGTCATATCTGCTTTAGGCAAAGACACTTCTAAAATATCTGAAACGGGATTTGGAAAAACCTTTACTCCAAATGAATTATCTAATTGGTTATCAACATTTTCCTCTCGATACTCAATAGTTTTACAAGTTTCAAATTGCGTTCCTTCATTCACTATTTTTACTAATAAATCATTCAAAGCAAAGACTTCGTAACTATCTGTTACTGGCTCCAAATGGTCCCCACCAATGCCACTGTGATTTGTTAAAAACACATAAGTTCCATTGGTCAAAATGGATAAGGAACGCATTAAAAATTCTAAGTCGCGTTTTGCGCCACTACCCACTATCGGGATGATTTTTATACCTTTCTGTGCGGCACTTTTACTAAGTTCTTGTAATTTTATTTGACGTTCGCTATCATGTGCTGGCGGCTCATCTAATAAAATGAATAAGAAACGCGCCACAGCATTTTCGCTCCAATTTAAGTCTAATGCATGCGACAAACCTAACTCTACAGCTTCTGCTCCTCCTTTTCCCCCTTTAGCTTGTTGGAGCCTAAAAAATGCTTCTGTCATACTCTTATCTTCTGAGAAATCAGATGCTTTCGTGATGTAAGCATCTCCAGGAGATTGATAACATACACTTGCTGTACGAACACGTATATCTGGATTTTGAGCTTCTACGCGTGTAGCGACATCAACCAATTCACTCTTCAAAAAAGATAATTCATCTTTCATAGAACCAGATACATCTATCGCAAAAAGCATATCAATTACTGGTGTAACTGCACAATCAATATTCACCTTGAATTGCTTCTCTATTTTTCCTGTTTTTGCTTTTAGACTTAAGGGATATGCTTTGCCATTGTGGACGACTTCTGCGATGACTTTTATCTTTTCATCTGCTTCTTCAAATGGTTTTACCCATAATGCTACTTTGCCTTTATTATCTGTTCGTGCGGTCCAGAGGGTTTCTTTTTTATCGGCGCTATAGAGGTTTACTTGCGCGTCTATGAGTGGAAGATTTGACTTATTGAGTAGTTCTAATTCTATAACTTCTGTTGGGAATAATTGCCAGTGATTTTTCCATTCGTTTAAGTCTTCGACGAGGATTTCATTCCAGTAGTCTTTATTTTGGAGGTCGTGCCAGTGTCCTGCGGTAAGTTGTCCTGATTTTGGTAGAGCTTTCGGCTTTGGCTTAGTTACTTTTTTAGGAGGTAAAATTGGAGCAGCAACAGAAGAATTTGCTTGCTTTTGCTGTACAGCCGCAGTTGTCACTAAGCCTTGCGCTTGTGCCTCAGCTTGTAATGCTTTATATTTTTTGATACTTCCTTTAGAATAATCATCACTTAATGATTTCATCTCACTAATGATTTCAGAAGCATTTCTTTTGGGTAGATTTGATTTTTCTCGTTTAGGTAAAGTATTTACGTCTTTTGATGTTAATGACCTTCCTTGTGTTGTGTTATCTTGCTGTACTAAAGGAACTTTATAAGCATTTACAACTACGCATTCCATTAAAGTTACTCCACTAGACATACTCGCATTTAAAATTGTTTCTTTATCTGCATTAACTAATATATTCTCATACTTGATATCACTATATCCTACGTATTTAAAGACAACTTCATAAGTACCAGGGTCCATTGGCGAAATAATATAATTCCCATCAAAATCAGTTTGTTCACCAGTGACTAATGAACCATTGCGATACACGACAACATCACCAAAAAGTATCGGCTCCCCAGTATCCGCATCTGTAAGTTTACCAGACAAAGCAGATTGTGAAAAAGCACTAAAAGTAAAAAGAAGAAGAAAAAACGAAGTCAAATAAATTTTCATAGCTCTATTTTTTATGCGAGTGAGGAGAAAAGGTGTCTCTGTGGTTCTTATTCGCAACAACGAGAATTGAAAATGATTTGGTTGGTAAATTTGATAAAAAAGGTAATTTGAATTGAGATTTGCTAACAAAAACGGGCTTTGTGCTGTTCTAAAAGCATTCATTCAAAGCAAAAAACATTAAAAATGATTATTTTAAAATATCCAAAAAAGACAGCGTTAACAGAGACTTGGAGAGAGAAATTAGAAGAACTGGCAGTAGGATTTAAAGTCGAAGAAGACACTAAATTTGAAAAAGCAATAATTTCTGAGAAGGGAAAAGACTTTATTGGAGATGCAGCAGTTTCTGACTTTGTAATAGAATTAGAAAAGTTTGTACACGCCTGGCGCGACCCAAAATGTGGCGTGTAGCTCTGTAGCACAGTCTACGATAGCTATCGGGACTATCTATTCTTCGGCTTTGCAAGCCGAAACCTCGCGTATAAAAAAATCCTTTCAGAATTACTTCTGAAAGGATTTTTTACGGCTTGCAAAGCCGTTTGACTGACAGGCTACAAGCCTGTGCTACGATGATTATCCACCGAAGTCATCAAATGCAACATTCTCATCTGGCACTCCCATGTCTTCCAACATTTTCATGACAGCCGCATTCATCAATGGAGGTCCACATAAGTAGTACTCACACTCTTCTGGCTCTGGGTGGTCTTTCAAGTAGTTGTCCAGCAATGCTTGGTGAACAAAACCTGTCATACCTGTCCAGTTATCAGACTCTAATGGTTCTGATAATGCGATATTGTAAGAGAAGTTATCGAATTCTTTCTCGATATCTGTAAAATCTTCTGTGTAGAACAACTCACGCTTAGAACGTCCACCATACCAGTAAGAAACCTTACGGTCTTTTGTCTTCAACGTGTGGAACAAGTGGAAGATATGTGAACGCAATGGAGCCATACCTGCACCACCACCAATGTAAATCATTTCTTTCTTAGTCGGTTTGATGAAGAACTCACCATAAGGACCAGAAATAGTTACTTTATCACCGATATTACGTGTAAATACGTATGAAGAACAAACTCCTGGATTTACATCCATCCAAGCATTCGCTTTTCTATCCCATGGTGGCGTAGCAATACGGATATTCAACATCACGATATTACCCTCTGCTGGGTGATTTGCCATTGAGTAAGCACGGAATTGCTCCTCGTCATTTTTCATGTTCAATGACCAAAGACCGAATTTATCCCAATCTTTCTGGAACTCATCTGGTGCTTTCCCCATACGTGGGTGAGACTCAATATCAATCTTAGAGAAATCACACTCAATCACTGGTACATCAATCTGAACGTATCCACCTGATTCGAAATCAAGTGTTTCACCGTCTGGCAAACGTACAACGAACTCCTTGATAAATGTCGCGACGTTATAGTTAGATATAACCTCACATTCCCATTTCTTGATACCAAAGATTTCTTCTGGAATAGTGATTTCCATATCTTCACGTACTTTCACCTGACAAGCCAAACGTTTGTGTTCAGCAGCCTCGCGACGTGTCAAGTGATTCATTTCCGTAGGAAGAACATCTCCACCACCTTTCAATACGTGACATTCACACATTGCACAAGTACCACCACCACCACATGCGGACGGTAAGAAGACACTTTTGTCAGATAAAACAGTCAACAGGGAAGAACCCGGCTGAACCATCATTGGATTTTCTGTATCACCGTTAACGATGATTTTCACCTCGCCTTGTGGTACTAATTTCTTACGTGCTGTTATCAGCATGTAAGATAGCGCAAGAATAACCACGCTAAATACCAAGATTGCAAAAAGAAATGTTGACATATCTTATATTTTAAAATAGATGTTAGACTTAAGATATTAGTTTTAGACTTTGAAAGTCGCTTTTCTAATTTCTGTAATCGAAATCTAAATAGAAATCTTTATCATTATTCAATAGATACCATTATGACAACAAAACACTAATTTTGTTTATCAAAAAAGTAAATATGACATTCTAATTAAATTTTACAATGTTAATCTTGAAAACTAATGTTTAGTAAACATTGAAAGTCCAAAATTTATCATTCAAAATTATTAAAATGAAGCTGGGTCAATACCCATCAAACTCATAAAAGCAATACCCATTAAACCTGTCAGGATAAAAGCCATACCCAATCCACGTAGACCTGGAGGTACGTTTGAGTAACGGATTTTCTCACGGATAGCTGCAATAGCAATAATTGCTAAGAACCAGCCGAAACCACCACCAAGACCGAAAGATACAGCCTCACCGAAAGTATATTCACGACTTACCATGAAAAGAGAACCACCTAAAATGGCACAATTTACCGTAATCAAGGGTAAGAAGATACCCAAGGCGGCGTAAAGTGCAGGAGAAGCCTTCTCCACTACCATTTCAACCAGTTGTACCATAGATGCGATAACAGCAATGAAAAGGATAAAACGTAAGAATGTTAAATCCGTTTGCAGAATACCCGTTTCCTTTAATAAGAATTCGTTGATTATCCAGTTGATAGGCATTGTGATGCCCAAAACGAAGATAACTGCTAATCCTAAACCAAAAGCTGTTTTAACGGACTTTGATACCGCTAAGTAAGAACACATTCCTAAGAAGTAACTTAATACTAAGTTATCAATGAATGCAGACTTGATGAATACGTTAAATAATTCCATATTAAATTATAGTTTGGAATTTATGTTTTAACCCCTTCTACCCTATAAAGGATACTTAGGATTCATTTTCTAATGAAATTTGTGAGAATACATGTAATAGTCATGTACCGTCGTCAACGGATAACTGTCAACAGACAATCAATCCTAACTTACGTCAACCAATTTGGTATTATAGCTACGTTGTATCCAAATCAAAATACCGATGATAAACATCGCTGCGGCAGGTAATACTGCAATATTATTATTTGAATACCAGCTTAACCATTCCAAGTTGGTATTTAATAAGTAAGATACTTCTTCTGAACTAGGACCGATGATGTTCATCGCGATTGGCGTACCTGCGAACAAAGTACCTTTACCCAATAATTCACGGAAGAAAGCAACGATAATTAAAATTGCACCGTAGCCCAATCCGTTACCAATACCGTCTAAGAATGAACGCCAAGGCTTGTTTGCCATTGCGAATGCTTCCAAACGTCCCATTACGATACAGTTTGTGATAATCAAACCGATGTAAACAGACAAGTTTTTATAAACAGGGTAACTGAATGCTTTCAAAGCTAACTCAACTACTGTTACCAATGTCGCAATGATAACCAATTGTACAATCATCCGAACTGATTTCGGAATGCTATTACGCAAAAATGATGTGATAAGGTTAGCGAATGCACATACAAATACTACCGCTATAGAAATTACGATAGAAGGGTACAACAAAGATGTTACCGCTAACGCAGAACAAATACCTAATACCTGTACAGTAATCGGGTTATTGTCATTCAAAGGGTCAGTAATAAGCTTACGCTCTTTCTTTCCGAATAACGGTTCAGCTGCTGCTGCTTTTTTATCTAATGTCTCTGCCATTGTATTTAGTTGTTGGTTGGAAGTTATTAATTGGAAGCCAATTATGACTTAGACAATTTTTCCTTTCAACCTTACTTTAGATATTTTACTTTCAAGGGCATCATTTGTAAGTGAGGGCGGTAACGACCAACCAACAACTTCCAACTGCCAACTAATTTTTACTTCATTCCCATTTTACCACCACTCTTCATTTTATTCAAGAATGGTTCGTATTTTCCAACGTAATCTTCAATCATTTTGTCAACACCGTCTGCTGTAACTGTTGCACCTGAAAGACCGTCTACTTCGTACTTCTTGTCTTTTGCACCACCTTTACGGACAGTGATTCCTTCGTACATATTGTCTTTATAAACACTTGTACCTATGAATTGATTGACCCATACTTGGTTGTCTTTAATCTCTGCACCCAAACCAGGAGTTTCTCCTTTGTGGTCAAATGATGCTCCCGCTACAGTTACTAAGTCTCCTTCCAAAGACATATTTCCCCAGATAGCATCCCAAAGACCATTTCCATACATAGAAATGATGTAGTATTTTTTGCCATCATTATCGAAAACGAAAAACGGTAATACACGTTCGTCCTCTGGCTTTTTCTTTTCTTCTTCTAATTTAACTTTCAAAACATCGCGACCTTCTACAACATTACCTGCGTAGTCAATTACTTTACTTTCAGTCATTTTGGTAGCAAAAAGTTCTTGTACCTGAGCATCAGACATTTCACTTTCTGCTGGTTGCAAACTTTTACCCAAAGCTTTTAAAATCGCGCGTTGGTTAAATACTGCCTCGTTAGCTTGTGCCATTTCTAATGTAGCACCACGCAAGCCCGCAAGCAATACGGCTACAATAATACACATACCGAGAACAAAAGCTAATACTTTACTATTTTCACTCATTTTACAATGATTTTTTCTTAATAAGAAAATTAAATTGTACTCAAATTGTCTTATTCATCAAGTGACTCTGAGTCACCTGATGAATAAAAACAATTGATAATTTAAGCTGTCGCACGTTTCAAGCGACGGCTGATATTTGCTTCTAAAACGTAGTGGTCAATTAATGGCGCAAATACGTTCATGAACAAAATAGCTAACATCCAACCCTCAGGGTATGCAGGATTTAATACACGGATAATTAAACCCAATGCACC
>CALDUB010000233.1 GCA_937923465.1 uncultured Saprospiraceae bacterium | reverse complement strand
AAACTCATCCGCAGTGGTGTCGAAGGTGTCGATAATGTCATGTCCTTTTTAGAAATGACAGATGATGAAATTGAATTGCCGAAAACAGAGCCAGTTATTTGTAAAAAATCTTACTGGATTTATACAGATACGGGTGGTCTTCTCACCATTCATGTGGATTTGATGCAAATGCTAGAAGCCAATCAGCATATTGCTACTATACGCGATGTTTTTGGTCGAGAAATAAAGAAATACTACGCGGCTGAGGCTGGAATCGTGATTGGGAAAAGTACAAGTCCTGTGAATCAGTCTGGTGGACGGATTTTGCATTTGGGGATTGTGCGATAGATTAAAAAAATCACTGTAAGGGAGTTTGTAAAAAATAACCTACCGATTTGACAGGATAATTGTCCGCCTAAAAAACATAAAAAATAGTTCTCCCGACTTGTCAGTGCGGGACAGGCTGTGATGCAGACCATGCAACGATTTTTTAAATTTCTTAGGCAAAAAATTCTCACTGTCGAATTGGTAGATTATTCTCTACAAACTCCCTAAAGTCATAGAGACGCTGAGTATAAAGAGAAATTACTCCGCGTCTCTCTGTCTTTGCGGGAAGATATATTTCTCCTTCACTAACATATTCAATCTTTCTCCCCTATTTTCACATACAATTTAACAAAAACTACTATATTTGCGTGCTTTTTCAGAATCAAGCCAAGTTTGGCTTCATTTTGGAAATTAGTTTTGACTGTCTACATTGTCAGATGATAAATGTTTTTAATTCAAAAGTGGAAAGGCAAGTCTGCTTTTAAAACATAAGTCTAACGTTAGTTTCATTTTGATTTTGACAATTACAGATTACGCATAAGATAGTGTTCACGGAGTAGAACTCTCGTGATACCTTGTTCAAAAACCGTTTTTTACTAAAGAAAAAATATATCTGTAAGTTATTGATTATCAATTCCTTTCCTTCATTTTTTTACTTTTTTATATTTTGGTTTATGCAACAATGACACTGTTTAGTGCGTAAGATTTCTTTTGTCTTTTGCGGAAAAAATATCGTCTTTTCTGCCCTATTCAAAGGAAGTACAAACTTATGTTCAGTCTGAAAGGTCGGACTGAATTTTGGAAATTTGGTGTTAGTTATTGGTTATTGATTATTGGTTATTAAGTTATTAGTTATTAAGCAACTGGTTAATCTTGTTTAAACTCAATTTTAAAGTTTTTACATCATTACACTACAAGCGTGACAAATGAAAGGTACAAGACAGAAGTCTTGCATTCACATTTTCGCAATAATAAATTAACATAATAACCAGTAGCGAATAACCAATATCCAATAACCAACAAACTCGTATTCTTAATTAAATTTTTTTAACATGCAAGGAAAAGGAATCGTAAGGTTCTTTCTCATCATGATGATTTTGGTCTGTTTAGTACAGTACCTATTCATCCTGCCTACAAATTCAGTAGAGGCAGCAGCTGAGAAACATGCAACCGAACAGGCTTCGAAAGTCCCAGATGAGGACAAGTCTACTATTGAAAAGACAGCCTACAGTGCTTACTTGGACTCTATGTCCAACGAAACAGTAATGAGCATTCCATTACTAAAAGATTATACGTATCAAGAACTTAAAGGGCAACAGCTTGCTCTTGGGCTTGATTTGAAAGGCGGCATGAGTGTCGTACTTCAAGTCAATCTACGTGAGTTCCTTGAGGCGCTCACCAATGACCCAGAATACGAGCCTTTTAAAAACGCGTTAGACCTTGCCGACAAAAACTTAGAATCAGCTAACTCTGACTACATTACTCTTTTTGCTGACGCATGGCAAACAGTAGGTAAAGGTCAGCCTATGCGCGATTTGTTTCGCCGTAATGAAGCGTTGAAAGACGATATCAATACTTCTACGGGCGACGGAGAAATCACTCGTTTATTACGTGATAAAGCAGATGAGACAGTTAAGTTAACTTTCGAATTGTTGAAGCAACGTATTGACCAGTTGGGTGTTGTTCAGCCAAATATCTCTTTGGATGAAGCACGTGATTTAATCCTTGTTGAATTACCAGGTGTAGACAACCCAAAACGTGCCCGTTCATTCTTGACAGGTGCTGCCAAATTGGAATTTTGGAGCGTTTACCGTACTTCTGATAATAACTTCATGCAGTACCTTGTTGGTGCAAATGACCGTTTGAAGAGGTCAAATCCAACAGCTAAGACAAACCGTACTGTTATTAATACAACTCCTGTTTTGGATTCATTAGGAAATGAAACGGGTGTAGTAGATACATTATATGCTGATGAAGCTGGTTTAGACGGACCATTGTTCGCTAAATTAACTCCAAACAACGGTACTTTTGCACCGTCTGTAATGGGTATGGCTAAAAGAGGTGACCGTGACGATGTCATGGAAATGTTGACACAAAGCGATGTTGCAGCTACTTTCCCTAAGGATGTGAAGTGGGTGTGGTCTCGTAGTCCGAATTCTATTCTTGACGAAGACGGCAAGAAAAAAGACGGAAGCTTATATGAATTATACGCTCTAAAAATGGACCGTGGTAAGCGTGAAGCACCTATGACAGGAGAGCACGTTGTTTCTGCAACAGCAGGACCAAATCCAAATGGTCAAATGGAGGTTTCTCTTCGTATGGACCAAACTGGTGCACGTACTTGGGGACGCATGACAACTGCTGCAGCTCAGGACGGTAATCGTTCTATTGCAATTGTTTTAGATGACAAAGTAGTTTCTGCTCCTCGTGTTAACGGACCAATTACAGGTGGTAGTTCTTCTATCACAGGTGATTTTTCTGTTGAAGAAGCACAAGACCTTGCACAATTTTTGGAAGTAGGTCGTTTACCTGCCACTCCAGAGATTATCCAAGAAAGCGTTGTAGGACCTTCATTAGGTGCTGCTAATATCAAATCTTCTATCTGGTCATTGGTCGGTGGTTTTGCTTTGGTATTATTATTCATGCTATTCTACTACGGTAGTGCTGGTATCGTTTCTATCGCTTGTTTGTTCTTGAACTTATTCTTCATCTTCGGTGCTTTGGCATCTATGGGTGCAGTATTAACGCTTCCTGGATTAGCGGGTATCGTATTGACAATTGGTATGGCAGTTGATGCCAACGTAATCATCTATGAGCGTATCCGTGAGGAATTACGTGACGGAAAAGCATTACGTACAGCAGTTGCAGACGGTTTCCAAAACTCTTACTCAGCTATCATCGATGCCAACGTTACTACATTTGTAACAGCAGCAATCTTGGCTTACTTTGGTCTTGGACCAATCAAGGGTTTCGCAGTTGTATTAATGGTAGGTGTTATCGCCTCTGTATTTACAGCCGTATTAGTTGGTCGTTTATTGATTGACTGGTGGTTGGAGAAAGGCAATAACTTGACTTTCTGGACAGGTGCTTCTAAGAATGCATTTGCTGACTTAAATTACGATTGGTTAGGCAAACGTAAAGTTGCTTACATGATTTCTGGTGCTATTATCTTAGCTGGTATTGCTTCTATGGCTGTACGTGGTTTTGATTTGGGTGTTGATTTCAAAGGTGGATACAGCTATAATGTTGAGTTCGCTAATGATGTAAATGCGGAGCAAATCCGTGATGCAATGACTGCTCCTTTTGGTAGTACACCTACAGTAAAAGAAGTAAATACTGCTAATACATTCAATATCGTTACTGATTTTAATATCAAAGATACAGATGAAGATGCATCGGATAAAGTAATGGCAGCATTACACCAAGGTATCAAAACGATTGACCCTTCTGTTACTTTAGAGCAATTTGCTGCCTCTGACGCAGACGGAGTTACTCACGTAACTAGCTCTAGTAAAGTTGGACCTACTATCGCAGATGATATTCGTGCTTCGGCATTCAAAGCAGGTATTTTTGCTTTGTTATTCATTTTCTTGTACTTATTCTTGCGTTTTAACAAATGGCAATATAGTGCGGGTGCAGTAGCAGCATTGTTCCACGATACATTGATAGTGTTAGGTATCTTCTCTATTTTCCACGGTATTTTACCGTTTGCAATGGAGATTGACCAAGCATTCATCGCCGCTATCTTGACAGTTATCGGTTACTCTATTAACGATACAGTGGTTGTATTTGACCGTATCCGTGAGTACTTGAACTTATACACAGGTGAGTCGAAAGAAGTGGTTATTAACCGCGCGATTAACTCTACATTATCTCGTACAGTCATTACATCTATCACGACATTGTTCGTTGTAGCTATCTTGTTTGTATTTGGTGGTGGAAGTATCAAAGGTATGGCATTCGCTTTATTAGTGGGTGTTTTGGTTGGTACTTACTCTTCTATCTTCGTAGCAACACCAATTATGTCTGATTTATCAGATGATAACTTGGCAAAAGTTAAGGAGACGAAGAAAGCTAAGAGTAGCTTCGGTCGTCAGACTTCTGTTGAACCATAAATGGAATTATGATTTACGAGGTACGATTTACGAATCTGACTTGGTAAATTAATAATTTTATGGGTATAAAAAATCCCCTCTTGCCTTTGGTGAGAGGGGATTTTTTTTGTGTGTATTATATTCTATTAGTAACGCGTTACTTAGAGTTTGGGTGGGGTTTATTGTTGATGATTACCTCCTATTGGTTCTGAATTTATACTTCCTACTATTCCCAAATCATTTCTGGCAGGATTTCCCCTGTAGGTGATGTAAGGGGTTAAACATACGAATTTACCTCTCTTCCGTCTCTTCCCGAAGTATCGGATACGCGTCAGGTTTATTTTATTACAATGTGCAAAATGTTGACTTTCAGACAATTAGATTTTAGTTGATGCTTTTTGTCTATTTTTTCCTCTTCTTTTTCGTCGGAAAAAGAAGCAAAAACTCGTCGAAAACGCATATTTTTCATGTTTCACCTTTCGTGTGTACAATTTTTGCTACGCAAAAAAGGTACAAGACGACCGCAAGCGGACAGGTGAAACATGAAAAATTGC
>CALDUB010000232.1 GCA_937923465.1 uncultured Saprospiraceae bacterium | reverse complement strand
AAATGCCCCTTTATACAATAAGAAAATAGCGAAAGGTAAAGCCAATAAAATATATTCTACCACTCGAATTCTCTGATACTTTTGAGGTAGATAAATTCGTTTAAAGAACTCACTCCGTTCTGCATTTTGTAAAATACTAAAGAACGACAAACCAATGAGAGGATAGATGTATTCAGGCAAAGTCATCCTACGAAAGAACAATTCCGAAATCCCAATAAAAAGTATAGCCATTAATCCATAAGCGAGCCAAGGAGTAATCCCAAACTCGCGTAGATGTCGATTTAAAAGTTGATATTGTAATTGAAAGTGTTCTTGCAAGTTATTTTATTTATCAAATAAGCCCGATACTGAAATTCAAAATTATACCTTTTAACTTGCAAAAAGTGTACAAAGAAGTGTTTTTCGACCAATTACTACTTTTGTACAGACAAAAAATCATTTCTCCCCAATCAATCAAGATTCTTTCATACAAAATCCCGACCTTTCGATTCTAATTAACAAACTACTGATAACATGAAAAAGCCAGTTTATATTTATACCTCACTCATCGCAGCGTTTTTTACAGTTGCTTTATTTACTTCTTATTCCTCAAGAATAGAAGGCGACTCTATTCCTGCAACACCTACTTTGCGTGCAGACGGACTAGGACAAGTGGTTCAAAGTGTAGACCTTAGTCGTTCATTTAATTTCGCTGGAGAAAATGTACCGACAGACAATTTTGACGTGCGCGAACGACTTGAAAGAGAGTTTGAAGTAAACTCTTATTGGCACAGCAGTACGATGCAAAATTTAAAATTATCAGCACGTTATTTTCCCGTTTTTGAGCGCATTTTTGCCGAGTATGGAATTCCTGATGACTTTAAATACTTAGCTGTCGCCGAAAGTAGTTTGCGACATCCTACGTCACCTGCGGGGGCACGCGGTATTTGGCAATTTATGGAGGGGACAGCAGAAGAATACGGATTAGAAGTAAATTCTGATGTAGATGAGCGCTTGCACGTTGAGAAAGTAACAGAAGCAGCAGCGAAATATTTGAAGAAGAGATACAATAAATTTGGTAGTTGGACTCTAGCCGCAGCAGCTTATAATGCTGGCGAAAGACGCATATCAAGTGAAATGAATGAGCAACGCGCAAGCTCTTATTATGACCTTAATCTCAATGCAGAGACGGCACGTTATGTTTTTCGCATCGTAGCAATCAAAGAGATAATGAGTGCGCCAGAGAAATATGGATTTTATTTAAAGCCTAATGAATACTACGCTCCTCTAGATGACTATGCCGTTATTAATATCGACGAACCGATAGAAAATTTAGGAGATTTCGCTCAAAAATACGGTGTTAGTTATCGCATGTTAAAGGTGTATAATCCTTGGTTGAAAAATGATAAATTGCGCAATTCAACAAAAAAAGTATACGAAATTCGTCTTCCAAAAGCGGGATGATTTTACACTTGGTTTATTCATGTTGTCTACAAAATAACATAATAACCAATAACAAATAACCAACTTATTATCCCTACTTTTGCACCATGAATTTTTCTTCTAAACTTATCGAAGACGCCGTAGAAGCGTTTGCTGCTTTACCAGGTATCGGTCGTCGTACCGCATTAAGATTGGTGCTGCACCTAGTTAGTCAAGACCAAGATAAAACAATGGTGCTCTCACAGACCTTGAGCAAAATGCGCTCAAATATCCGTGAATGTGATAATTGTCATAACCTTTCGGATGATAAAATGTGTACCGTCTGTGCGGATATGCGTCGGGACAGGGGAACAATATGCGTAGTAGAAAGCATCCGTGATGTCATGGCTATCGAAGAGACGCAACAGTATCGTGGATTGTATCATGTATTAGGAGGTGTCATTAATCCAATAGAGGGAATTGGTCCAGATAAATTAAATGTCGAAACTTTGATGCAACGCGCAGCAAAGGAAGAAGTAAAAGAAATCATCATGGCGATTAGTCCGACTATCGAAGGAGATACGACGATATTCTATCTGACTAAAAATCTAAAAGACTTTGACGTCCGGGTAAGTACAATTGCACGCGGTGTTTCCTTTGGTGGAGAGTTAGAATATGCAGATGAATTGACCTTAGGACGTTCTATCGTAGCACGTGTTCCTTACAAAACTGATAAATAAATACCTTTCAAAAGTAAAAGCAGGAAGTGACCGTTCACTGTCAAGTGAAGCGACCGTCCACCGTCAACCGTACAAATGCAACTTTCCGTCGTCATAGTCAACTACAATGTTCGTTACTTTTTGGAGCAGACGCTTCTCTCTGTGCGCCATGCCTCTGTTGGTATAGACCTTGAGGTGTGGGTGGTAGATAATAACTCCGTAGATGACAGCGTACAAATGGTGCGCGAGAAATTCCCAGAAGTTAAGGTCATTGCAAATAAACACAATCCAGGTTTTTCGATAGCAAATAATCAAGCTATTCGAGAGTCGAAAGGCAAATATGTCTTACTCTTAAATCCAGACACCGTAGTCGAAGAAGATACTTTTTCTAAATGTATCGCTTTTATGAATGCACATCCTGATGCAGGTGGATTAGGTGTGAAAATGATAGACGGCGGTGGAAATTTTTTACCAGAGAGTAAACGCGGTTTCCCTTCTCCTTGGGTGGCATTCTGTAAAACCTTCGGGCTCTCTAAAATCTTTCCTCAAAGTCCAAAATTTAATCGTTACCATTTAGGCTATTTAGACAAAGACGAAAATCATGAAGTCGATGTTTTGTCTGGTGCATTTATGATGATGCGCAAAGAGACCTTAGATAAAGTCGGACTTTTGGATGAGACCTTTTTCATGTATGGCGAAGACATAGATTTATCTTACCGTATTGTCAAAGGTGGTTACAAAAACTACTATTTTTCTGACACAACGATTATTCATTACAAAGGAGAAAGTACAAAGAAGGGGAGTTTAAATTACGTGCGGGTTTTTTATCAAGCCATGATAATCTTTGCAAAGAAACATTTCACGGGCGAAGGGGCTTTTCTCTTCATTGCCATGTTGCAATTTGCTATCTATTTTCGTGCGTTCATCACCTTAGCGGGTAACTTCTGGCGAGCAGCATCTCTTCCTATCATTGAAGGGCTTGTCATGGCTGGAGGTTTACACTTCATAAAAGATTTTTGGGCAGAAAACTATTACAGTGACGCAGATTATTACGATGATAGTTTTTACTACGTGAATGTTCCTCTTTATATTTCTCTTTGGATAGCAGGAATATTTTTTAGCGGAGGATATGATGAGAAGTATAATTTTAGGCGTGTAGTTCGTGGGCTTTTAGTTGGAACTTTAGTCTTGGCAGCCGTTTATGGATTTTTGCCATTAGAGTATAGACCCTCTCGTGCTATTATAGTGATGGGAGCTACCTTTGCACTTATCTCTTCTGTGCTTATTCGCACTTTTTCTCATTTTTTACAATACAAAAATCTACGCGTAGGTCATTCTTTGACCACAAATTTAATCATCGTAGGCTCAACAGCAGAAAGTGAGCGGGTACAACATCTCTTAGCAAAAGCACAGGTTCAAAAAAATTATATAGGTACCGTCGCTCCAAGCGAAACCGAAGACAGACAAACCTATCTCAGTGGATTCTCGCAACTCGAAGAAGCCGTTAGAATTTATAAAGCAAATGAAATAATCTTTTGCTCAAAAGACGTCTCCGCACAAAATATTACCAAGAGTATGACCGCTCTCGGACCAGCCGTTGACTACAAGATATTACCAGAAGAAAGTTTAAGTATTATTGGTAGTAGCAGTAAAAATACTTCAGGAGAATTGTACACAATCAATATCCAATTCAACATAGCGCGTAAGATGTTCCGTCGCAATAAAAGGTTATTTGACCTATTAACGACATTTGTCTTGCTGATTACGTTACCAATTAACATTATCTTCGTCCAATCAAAAATCGGATATTTACGTAACTTGTTTTACGTACTGATTGGGAAGAAAACTTGGGTTGGTTATGCAAAAACGCAGAACACAAACTCTAATTTGCCCAAAATAAAATCCGCCGTTCTTTCCCCCCTTGACGGTATTACTATTTCTCAGCCGGACGAACCGACAGTGCAAAGACTCAATTTTTTGTACGCGAAGGACTACGGTACCACGAAAGATTTGGAAATAATAATGAAAGGCTTTAGAAGATTTGGACAGTAAAAGTAACTGATTACATCCTCTTTGAAGTCGTTCATCATACATTTTTACTGAATGTCACTCCCCCCGGTTCAGTTTTTGCCTTATGCCTAAGGTACAACCCTCTCTTTCAAACAAACACTACTATTGCAACGATTTCTCACATATCTGTGCGTTACTGTTCTATCGCTATTCTCAAACATCTTAGTTGCTCAAAATCAAGGAGTTAACTACGATTATCTTATGCTGCAACTTGAAGCAGATATGAAATTGGGGCGTACGCGCAGCCTGCGAGATATGGGAAGTTTGCTAGACCAAGAGAAACAAAAAATTCATATCCACCAACTCTTAAAAGACTACTCGCTTTTCTTACCTGAAGAATTTGACTTTTCTAAAGATATTTCAAAAAAAGATTTCTTAGAGTTTTATTATGCAAATGCAGAGCAGTTCAAATTTTCTGAATTACTCAATGCTTTCTATATAACACCATTAGAGGATGTCAGTCCCGAGTTTTCTATGAAAGCTTTTGATGCGGCTACGGCTACAGATAAAGCTCTATTATTGAGACAGCTCATTCTCTCTTATGAGGAGGCACGTGAAAATAAAGAAGACGAGATACTAATTGATATTTTAGATAAAATCAGTGAACAAGCTTCTGATGAAGCTTATCTGTATTTGGCAGATGTATTGAAAAATGACGTCCTACCCAATCAGAAATATCCAAATCGCAGAAAAACTGCGGGAAAATTAGCCCGTTCAATTGCGCGTTTACCTTCGGTTGAGACATTAGATATCTTATTAAAATGTACGACACAGAATTTGTTGAAACCTGCTTTAACAGCTAGCTTATTGGCTAATTTGACAAATCACCTGCCATCGCAAGCGACGAGTGCAGACTTATTAGCACAAGAATATCGTCATACTTTAGATTCTCTTGGCGGTTTTGAAGAGATGCGACAAGCGGGCTACAATAAGGTTTATTCCTTTGGTAAAAACTTCTTTGAGTTTCCTGTTGACTATTACGGTCGCGTTCTTTCTCTTTCAGAGCAGCGTCCTTGGTTACAGTATAATGCACTAAAAGATATCGTAAAGACACATCATCCGCGCGCACTTTTTTATATCGCGGCACAGATATATCAATATCGCGACCGTTTGGATGTAGATAAATCCGAGTTTGTCTACTTGTTAGAGCAAATGACAGAATTAAAGATTAGCGTCGTCGGCCGTAAAGGCAAAGCAGAGGAACACAATTGGAATAGTGACCGCCAGGCACAGCGCAATTATGTAACTTATTGGGCAGCGCATTATGATGATTATGAGTGGGACGAAATTCGTAATCAATTCATCAATAAGACCGAAAAATTAGAGCTCACCCAAAATTACGAGCGTCTTTTCCGTCGTCTCAACTCTGAAAATGATAGTATTGCCATGCAAGCTTGGTTGCTTTTGTCAGAGGGCGACCCAGTCGAAGTGGTTGGTTTGGCGAATAAATACAAAGAACTTTTACGTAATTACAATTCTTCATTGCCTTCTTTCAAATATCGTTATTTGGAACAAACAGTGCAATTGACAGATTTTTGCAAACGGAACAAAATTCGTTATCGCCCCTCCTCTCGAGTGCATTTTTGGTTAGAAAAATTAGAAGCCGTAGAGAGCGAAAAAGAACGGTATCAAATAGAGAATCGACTTATTGAAAGTCTGACTGTAGACGAGGTGACCGCTGTCGAATATTGGGGCTTAATTCATGAAAATAATAAGGAAGCATCATTTTCGGTTGGACGTATTTTAGATTGGTATTATTCTGAAAATTGGGATAAAATAACCAGCCGAGAGAAAGAATTACGACTCTACTTAAAAAAGGCAAAACTCTTTGCAGACATTGGTGTCATTGGTGTTTGTAATCATTATATGAATAAATTTGGGCTAACTTATGCTCAATTAGAAATACGTTTAAATAATTTATTGCGTGTCGAAACAGATACGGATATTATAGAAAGTATCAACTTTCTTCTCTATCAAAAACAAGAAGACAATCACGCCTTGCTAATGGATTTTATTCGAAATCCATTGAGCGTTAATAAATCTGAAATTAAAAATCTACCAGAGCCAACAGAAGAGGAAAGTGTGTACTTATTCTCTTATGTCTTGCAAGAAGATAAATCTAAAACGCGCCGAATTCTCATGGACTATATAGAAAGTCAAGTGAGTCTTTCTCTAGTTCCTCATTTTATGCTTCTCTTAGAAAAAGGAATTGAGGAGAAACGTGTCGTTTCTATATTGAATAGACTCTACAACCATTCTTTTGAAGACAAAGAGAAAGGCTGGCTTGCGATGTGGGAAGATGACGCACGCGGCTACAAGAAATGGGAAAAGAAGTTTTTCTATGATAAAGTGAAAGATGTTGAAAAAGGCAAAACGGTCAAAATTAAGCATTTAAATTCTATTGTCCGTTCTCCTTTTTACGAAGAAGATAAGCAAAAGGAATTAGTTTTAACTGCCTTAAGTCGCTTAGAACGTATGCGTGACATTCGCCGTTTTCGAGTGAATTCAGAACTCAAAATGCCAGAAGATTTGGTATATTTTAATGAATTGAAATTGACGGAAAAGGAATTAGACGATATTCCTCGCTTGTTTGATTTGAGTAATCCTAAACCAATGGTTGCCTTTTTGGTCAATCAGACGGAAGACTTTGATTTAGAGTCAAAAGGTTCTTTCTTTAATAATTTATTCCGCTCTAATTGGTTTGCTAACTATGTCAATGATGGATTAGTCTCCAAGCACATCGGCAGTTATATCCGAGAAGCATTGGATTCTTATCTAAACGAAAGTGACCTCATTTCTGAGTTTGAGGAACAAGCGACAGTCCGAAATATTGCTCTGCTAGACATTTCAAATTTACCATTGCGAGAAAAGATGTATGCCTTGATGCAACTTCAGGGGCAAGTAGGAGAGGAGGCTTCGCAGCAAGTACAAAAAGCTATTTTGTCGCGTATTGATTATTTAGATATTAGCGAAATTGCACCATTCTTTCCGGAGTTAACAGTATTGAATCGTTATAATTTTTTGAATAAAGACTTTGGTTTGCCACTTTTTAATTTAACCGATGCTGAAATTCAAAAAGAGCTTGTTAGTATTCATCAAAGAAATATCAACAATCAGGGTGCTTTTTATACGCATTACTTGGATGAGTTTGGAGTAGAATATAAAGATGAAAAAGGAAGGATAGATTATGCGAAAATTTACCGCATTTTAAAATATGACATCGTGACTCCATTTGTTGGAGACGGTGGTAATCGTCGTGATTTTTTCACTTATGGAGTCATAAAATTATTGGAGAAAGAATTCGATACTCAACTCGACTTTCATCCTAAGCTAAACGAAAATCAAACATTCTACTCTTTTTCTGCTGCCAAACGCGCTACCGCCTGGATGGAATATTTAGAAACACGCAGCCTTGTCAGCCTAGTCGTGAAGTCGCGGTCTTTTAATTGGACACGATTGAATTAAGAATACTTTCAAAATTGCTGGTCTATTCTATAGAAAACCTTTCAAAACCTCAGAAGGAATTTTTCTGATGATAGAATTTATTAGCTCTACGACCCTCATTTTCTACTCAAAATTAGTCAACCGACTACCTTTTCTCAATTTTAACCAAACTTTAGCATCCTTCTTACCTTAATTCAGTTTTAGGAATCGTTCTAAAACCGCGCAATTTTAGTAATTTTGCGCCGCTTTCAGCGGACTAGCAAAATTTGCGTCTGTCTTCCGAATGAAATGAGCAACAAAAAATTCAACGTTCTCTGAACAAAATTTAATAAAAAATGACTCTAAGAATTAGAATTCTTATCGCAGCCTTGGTTTTTTCTACCCTTGGTTTGACAGCACAAGACGACCCTACGCTTTTTACGGTTGGTGATACTCCAGTAAATGTTTCAGAGTTTGAATACATCTATTCTAAAACGAATGGTGACAATGCAAACTTTAGCAAAGCTTCTTTAGAAGAATATTTGGATTTGTATACCAAATTTAAATTGAAAGTAAAGCGCGCAAAAGATATGAAGTTGGATACTATTCCTGCTTTAAATCAAGAATTGGCAGGCTACCGTCGCCAATTAGCGGACAGCTACTTAATGGACAAAGAAGTCATGGAACGCTTGACAAAAGAAGTCTATGAGCGCAAAAAACAAGATGTTGATATTGCACATATCTTGGTGACTATTCCTAAAAATGCAACGCAGAAACAAGAAGCAGCTGCTTTATTGAAAATTCAAAAAGCAAAAGAAGCTATAGAGGGTGGAAAGTCTTTTGCAGAAGCAGCATTAGAATTTAGTGAAGACAAAAATGTAAAGAAGAACTATGGCCGCTTAGGTTACGTATCTGCACTTTTCCCTAATGGTTACTATAACTTAGAAACGGCAGCATATTCAATTGCCACAAAAACAGTTTCTGAGCCAATTCGTACTAGTGCAGGTTACCACTTATTGAAAGTTTTTGACCGTAGACCAGCACGTGGAGAGGTAGAAATCAAACACATCTTAATCCGTGTGAACAAAGCAAAAGTACCAAAACGTTTCCCGAAAAATGTAATCGACAGTATCTACACTGAATTGGGTAAAGGTGCTGACTTTGATGCATTAGCACGCGCCGAGTCTCAGGACAAAACTTCTGCTGGTAAAGGTGGCTATATTGGATTTTTTGGTATTAACAAATACGAGAAAAAATTTGAAGATGCTGCTTTTGGATTATTGAACGATGGCGATTTTTCTGAACCATTTGAGACAAGTGCGGGATGGCACATCGCAAAACGTATCAGCAGAAAAGACTTAGCGGATTACAATATCGAACGTGCGCGTTTGCAAAATCAAATCAAGAAAGACGCACGCTACGAAGAGGCTCGTCAGTCGATGATTACACGCATTCAAAAAGAAGGAAATCTACGCAAGAACGAAGCAAATTATAATGAATTTGTGAGTTCTTTGGACAGTAACTTCACTTCTTTTAAATGGAAGCCAACACCAAGTGATAAAGCACTTATTAGCCTTGGAGATGACTATACGGCAACAATAGGTGACTTTGGTGATTACTTAGCTAAAACAAGCCGCAAGCGTTTGAGTCTAGCACGTTCTAAAGGTGTTGACAGAGCAGTGTCTGCATTGTATGAAGAGTTTTTAGAAGAAAAAACCTTGTCTTACGAAGAGCGTCAATTAGAGGCAAAGTATCCTGAATTCCGCAATTTAATGCGCGAATACGAAGAAGGTATTTTACTTTTTGAAGCAACGAAAATGTTGGTATGGGATAAAGCATCTCAAGATACATCAGGCTTGAAAACTTTCTTTGCGACTACAAATGGAAAGTACAAATGGAAAGAACGTGTCCGCACGACAACTTACATGATTGATGCAAAAAATGGAGACATAGCAGAAAAAGTTCGTCAGTATTCTAAGGACCATACGCCTACAGAAGTAAAAGCAAAATTCAATACTGCTGAAAATCGTGTAGTCAAAGTTATGGAAGAAAAAACTTACGAGAAAGGGCGTAATGAAGAAATTGACGCGATGAAATGGAAAGCAAACACAACTTCTTTTGTCAAAATCAGTACGAAAGACAAAAGCCGTACTTTTGTGAAAGTAGAGGAAGTTTTGCCTGCTGGTCCAAAAACATTGTCAGAAGCACGCGGTTATGTAGTTGCAGACTACCAAGACCATTTAGAGAAGCAATGGGTAGAAAAATTACGTAAAGACTACGCCGTAAAAGTAAACCAGAAAGTCTTTAAAGGTTTGATGAAAAAATAGTCATTCGGCATTACTTTTAAAACGCCTCTGTACTTAACTCGTGCGGAGGCGTTTTTTTTAAGATTTGTAAAGTTTTAAACTTTTTTACATGAAGAATTTACTACATTTCTCTGTTCTCTTTTTACTTTTTCTTTCCACTTTTGGGGCATGTACACCTGCGGAAGAACGCGCTGATGATGATATTCTTTTGGCGACTGTTCATAATAAAAGCTTGTATGTTTCTGATATGCCAGGTATGTTTCCTGACGGAGCAGGTTCGGAAGACAGTGTGATGATTATCGAAAATTTTGTGAGACGTTGGGTGCGGGATGCTGTTTTGATGCACGAGGCGGAACAAAATGTACCACAAGATTTAAATATTGATAAGTTGGTTCGAGATTATCGCGCCAGTTTGATACGTCATAATTACGAAGAATATCTGGTGACAGAAATGTTAGACTCTGTGGTGACAGAACAAGAATTAGTTGACTTTTATGAAAAGAGTAAAGAACAATTTCAGCTAGAAGCGGCAGTAATGCGTTGTTTCTTTTTAAAAATTCCGACAGGTTCGCCAGATGCCGAGCGCGTACGTCAATGGTGGGAAGGAGGAACCGAGCAAGATGTGAAATTTTTGCAGTCGTGGGCTGCGTCCAATGCGAAGGTTTCTTACCTGAATGATAGTTTGTGGTATCGCGTCTCAGAGATAGCGGCTTATCTGCCAAAAGGAACATTGAACGAGGGAAATGTTGTTGCCAAGCGTGATTTTCGTCAAAAGGATGGAGAATACGACTATTATTTTAAGATGTTAGAATTGGTAAAAAGAAAAGAAATTCCACCCTTGTCATATGTCGAAGGACAGGCACGAAAATATATTCTACACCGCCGCCAAACGAAACTTTTGGAGGACTTAAAAGAACAAATGTTTGAGCAGGAAATGCGAGATAATAATGTGCGGGTGTTTGCTTATGAGTAAGATAGATATTAGATTTTTCACCTCTGCGTTTCCGTGACTCAGCGCTAAAAAATGCCTACATATCATGTCGTTCCCAATAATTTTGGTCTTCGACTTCATTTAAAAGCGTCAAATAATTTATGTAGCGCAGCTCGCTTGCTTCTCCACTTTCAACGGCTTCTTTTACGGCACATTTAGGTTCGCTGCGGTGCAAGCAATTGCCCCCAAACTTGCATTCAGAGCTTAGTTCAAAAAACTCTAAAAAATTGTGTGCGACATCTTTCTTTTCCAGATTATTAAAAGAAAGCATTTTAATACCAGGCGTATCAATAATAGAACCACCAAAATCTAATTCGTGCATTTCAGCAAAAGTCGTGGTGTGTTGTCCTTTTCCCGAGTGTTCCGATATTTCGTAAGTGAAAATGTCTAATTCAGGTTGTACGGCATTGACTAAAGTAGATTTTCCGACACCTGATTGACCAGCGACTAAGGTTACTTTGTCTT
Source organism: uncultured Saprospiraceae bacterium (assembly GCA_937923465.1). GTDB lineage: Bacteria > Bacteroidota > Bacteroidia > Chitinophagales > Saprospiraceae > JAHDCG01. Next base: position 16,437 of record CALDUB010000232.1, on the reverse strand, counting down.
TTAAAATATCCTTGATTTCTTGAATTCCCGTTCCTTCCTCCGCTGAGGTTAAACGAACTGTATATCCAATTTTTTCGTAGATTTCTTTTAGGTAATGATACATTGCCATATCATCTTCGCCGTAAACATCGGCTTTATTAAAAACAATAATTGTAGGAATATTGTAAGGCGCAGTTGTCAAAAGGAAGCGGTCGATAAATCCTTGTTTTAACATCGGTTGGGCAATCGTCATGATGATTATCGCTTGGTCAACATTCGCAGCTAATAAATGAACTTCGTGTTTTCTGCGAGGAGATTGTCGGACGACGTAATTGGTACGCTTCAAAACCTTCTTTATCTTACCAATATTTTCATCTTCTTCATAAGAAATTTCCAATTCTACTAAATCTCCTACAGCAACAGGGTTTGTTGTTTTCTTCTTTGTTAAACGGATTTTACCAACGATTCGGCTACGTAAAACCTCTCCATCTTCGGTTTTAACCCAATACCACTTACCTGTTGATTTAACTACTGTTCCTTGCATTTATTATAGTTGACCGTTCACGATTTATAGTTTTCCAAGCACTTATCGTGTCTTTTTTATTGAAAATTCACTTTTTTGATACACATTTAACCCGTATTTCTTGAAAAGAGTTCAACATATTACGGCTTTAACGATGTTGAGAGCACAAAGAACCATCTTTTTTTTCGTTGCAGACAAACATTCACCTATATTTGTGCCACCAAACAGAGAATTGAGTTAAGGGAAAGAAAAAAGACACAAAATTACTCACAATCGAACGCCCACAATACTTCGGTAAAACCGACCCGCTTACATGACAGATAACCAACTATTAGCCTCACTACAGGAAGCCAAAAAAACTGGCAAAAAGAAATTTGCTGTTCTCGTTGACCCAGACAAAATGAGTATGGGTAATATGGATGAAATTATTGAATTAGCGGTAGAAGCTAAAGTCGATTATTTTTTCATAGGTGGCAGTTTGATTGTTAATAATATGTTGGACAAATGTCTAACTGATATTAAAGAGAAGTGTGATATTCCTACTATTTTATTTCCAGGTAATAACTTTCAACTTAGTTTTAGAGCAGACGGAATTTTGTTCTTATGTCTAATTTCTGGTCGTAATCCCGAATTACTAATTGGAAACCATGTCTTGGCAGCACCTTATCTGAAAATTTCACCTTTGGAGGTTTTACCAACAGGCTATATCCTAGTCGACGGAGGCATTCAGACAACAGTTCGTTACATCAGTAATACGAATCCAATTCCACACGCAAAAGACGATATAGCACTTTGCACCGCTTTGGCAGGCGAGATGCTAGGTCAAAAACTAATGTTTATGGATGCTGGTAGTGGCGCGAAAACGCCTGTCAGTACGAGCATGATAGAGGCAGTTAGTAGTGCCGTTGCTGTTCCGTTAATTGTAGGAGGAGGAATATCTACTCCCGAAAAAGCCTTGGCCAATGTCAAAGCAGGAGCAGATGTCATCGTAGTTGGAAATGCAATCGAAAAAGACGCTAGTTTAATTAAAGCAATCGGAGCAGCTATTCATTCCGTGAATGCGTAAAGCTAAAAAATCTCCATTTTCAAAGTGCCCAAGGCACGACAGCCTTCAGCTTGGTACGTGAGTGCCAAATTTGAGCGGCATAACCTACTCGTCTTTCAATATAAAACCGCTACCATGCACATTTGCTATTTTGATGCGTGGGTCCGCAGCCATATATTTACGAAGACGAGAGATAAATACGTCCATACTTTTCCGATTAAAATAATCATTTTTCCCCCAGATATCTTTTAGCACGGTAGCGCGGTCAGTGAGGTTATTTTTGTTTTGACAAAGTGCCAGTAAAAGTCGTGCCTCTCGTTCGGTTAAATAACGGTGGTTTTCTTCCAAGCTGAGTTTTTGATTTTTTTGGTCAAAAACATAATTGCCAATATTATAAGTAGCAGTACTTAGCGCCGCATTAGCCATTTGTGAGCGGCTCAATACGGCATTAATACGCGCCACCAATTCTTCCTCATCGACGGGTTTCTTGATATAATCATCTGCGCCAATATTAAAACCTTTCAGCACATCAACCTTCAAGGATTTGGCCGTTAAGAAGATAATCGGCATCGCCTGATTTTCTGTTTTTATCTTTTTTGCTAGCATAAAACCGTCCGTCTCAGGCATCATCACATCTAAAATACACAAATCAAATGGACGCTCTGTAAAAGCCTTCCAACCCTTTTTGCCGTCTTTTGCCCAATGAATACTAAAACCTTTCATCTCTAAATATTCTTTGAGAATATAACCGAGTGTTTCGTTGTCTTCTGTTAGAAGTATTTTTTTCATTTGATAGGTATTTTGATAGTGAATAGAGTGTTTACATTTAAAGTACTTTCTACGCTTATACTTCCACCATGTCTTTCGATAACTTGACGTACATAACTCAAGCCCAAGCCAAAGCCTTTTACATCATGTAAATCGCCTTCTCTGACGCGATAGAATTTTTCGAAAATGTGTTTTTGATTTTCTTTAGATATTCCTTTGCCATTGTCTTTTATTTTTATAATAAAATGATTGTCAATGGATTGAGTGCTTATTTGGATGTGCAGTTTGTTCTTGTCGTTGTACTTTTTTGCATTCTCTAGAATGTTTTTTACGACATTTTTAAAGTGCGCTTTGTCGACAAAGACAGAAGTGTTTTTTGTAGCGAAATCTGTTTCTAGTATTGCGTCTTTTTCCTTGAAATCTAACTGATAAGCTGTCGTGATTTTCTCTAAAAAATTCTCCATTTCCACTTCCGACTTCTCCATGACATACTTCCCGCTGTCCAGAGAAGCCAATTCTAAAACCGCATCAATATGACCTTTCATCTTCTCATTTTCTGCACGAATTAATTTTAAATATTCTTTAGGTTTATCGGAAGGCAAATCTGTAATATGTTGCTCCAGCATTTTACTTGCCAAAGAGACTGAAAAGACAGGTGTTTTCAACTCATGCGTCAGATTATTAATGAAATCATTTTTCACTTCTGCTAACTTTTGTTGCTGATTGATTGACCGTATTAACCATATACAACAAGCGGACAAGAGTAATAGAAAAAGGATAGAAGGAATGATTAACTGCTGTAACTGCATCAATAAATACTCAGAAATATTTTTGATTTGAAGTCTGAGTAAAACTTGGCAATTACACTGTTTCGAAATGTCGCCAGTTAAGAAATGAGAATATTGACTAAGTTTCGCTTGATTTGTATCAAAGTTTGGACTCCCAAAGTAAACACTCGAGAACTGTCCAGGAGGAGCTATCGCAAAATTAAACTCGGCGGTTTCTAAATCTTTTCCGTCGAGACTTTCTTGAATAATTTTTGCAAAACGATAAGTCAATTGTGTTTTTAAAGAGTCCTTTTCTTCCTGTTTAATTAAGGGCGTAGTAGAAGTGATTAGAGCCATATTAGTCACTATAAATTCTTCAGAATTTAGCTTGACTTTTATTTCTTTCATTGCGTTTTCTATCTTCTTATCCAAGTTTTTTTTCTGCAAGACAAGCCCCGTAATCAACAAGCGGTACTGCACGAAAGCCAAGCCGACGAGTGATAGAATGATAAAGAATATGACAATGCGATTTTTGATAACGATGCTTTGAATTATTTACTAATACTTAAATTCCCTTGTAGAACGCGTGAAAATAGAGTTTATGAACAACAAAAGCATAGTTTAACCAATCATTTGCTTTTGCTAAACTTTCGTTGTCCTTATCGGATGATAAAGTAGCTTACTTTTGCTTCAATAAGATGAGTATTCAGATTTAAGTCAGAATAAGCAGATACATTCGCAGCAGAAAATTATTAATTCCAACATTTATAAGACTTTGCTGAAAACACAACACTTCGAATGTTTCTGTTTATTCTTTTGGTTCTTTTTTCCTTTAGCGTATTTATTCCTGCCTTTATCGAAAAATTCACTTTCATATTCGTTTTTTCCTCTATATTGTGTCTGTTGTAAAATTGAAATAATCAGGAAAAATTAATATCATGATAAAAAGTATCATTAAGCTCGGATTACTACTTGTAGTTGGTATTTTGGTTTATAATTTCTTTTTAGGTTCGCCAGAGGAGAAAGCACAAAGCCAAAATGTGTTTAACAAAGGAAAAGATGTCATCGTCTCAGTTGGAGATTTGTTGAAGTCTGAAAAGACAAAATTTGACTCTGGGAAATACGATACCGCTCTAGATAAAATAGGAGGCGCATTCGATGGTATTCGAGACAAAGCTCGTGAAATTCAGGATGAAGGTTACTTAGACCGTTTGAATGATTTAGATAAAAAACGGAAGGAGTTGCAGGAAGAACTTTCTGAAATAGCACAAGATGCAAACGAGGAATTTGCATCAAAAGGGGATGAACGTAAGGCAGACAAAGTCAAAGATGAAATCGATAAGCTCATGGATAGCGCCAAAAAATTGGTGAATGACATGGAGGAGCAGTAAAAAAAAGGGGCGAAAATTTTATTTTCGCCCTTTTTTTATGCCAGTGCAAACCGTTTGCCAGGCAGGCTTTTTACCAAACCTTGAAACTCTAGAGTTAATAGCATTGCAGACAATTCCCCACTTGACATCTCTGCTTGACGCAGTACAATATCAAATTGATTCTCATCTTTCTGACTCAAGAGGTCAATAATTTTCTTTTCAGGTTCGGTTAATTCTTGGAAAAGTTGCGTTTGTTTCGTCATTAACTCAGACTCCTCCTCAGCTAATTGCCAATGCATCGTATAAGCAAGTTCTTCAGCGCTTTCCAGTAATGTCGCTTTATTTTGTTTAATTAGTTGATTACAGCCAATTGATAGTTTATCGCGAATTCTTCCTGGTACAGCAAAAAGTTGTTTGTTGTATTGAGCCGCGCGAACAGCTGTTATCATAGAGCCTCCCCGCTCCGCAGTTTCTACGACAACTAAGGCATCACACAACCCTGCTACGATACGATTTCGCATCGGAAAGTGCTCTCTATCTGGTCCACTATTACTCGTAAATTCTGTCAATAATCCACCTTGCAGAGTCATATCCTGAGACACTTTTCTATGCGCGGCAGGGTAGATACTTCCCAATCCATGTCCCAATACTCCAATTGTCTCTTGTCCTGTGGCCAAAGCCGTTTTATGAGCAGTCACATCAATGCCATAAGCCAAACCGCTCAAAATAATGACATTATAAGGACGTAAACCTTCGACTATTTCTTCACAAATACTGATACCATGGTGCGTAGGTTTTCTCGTTCCAACAACACCGACAATACGCGCATTATTCAAATTTGAAGTGCCTTTGTAGAAAAGCATTAACGGACAATCATTGAGTTTGCGGAGACGTGCAGGATATTCTTTTTCGGTATAAAAGAGTGCTTTTATTTTGTTTCGTTCAATAAATTCTACCTCCTTTTCGGCTTCACCCAAGACATTTTGTTCCAGTATACATTGAGCTATATGTTCACCGACGCCAGGCACTTTGAGCAGAGTCTTCTTGTCTGCCTCAAAAACTTTTGAAGTCCCACCACAATAACTGATGAGATTTTTTGCGGTCATAGCACCGACTTTTGGTATCTTTGTGATAGCAATTTGATGTAATAGGCTGTCTGGCATGAATATTATTTGGTAGAGTAGCTTGTTAGTTTGCTTTTAATTAAAAATCAATTTGTTTGATGTTTTTGCAAAAATAAACAAAAAATCCAAATAACAAGCTGTAATCGCTATATTTGCCTTAAATGAAGAAAATTTAAAAACATTTTTTTTCAAAATATGTCAAAGAACTAAATACTACGCACCACGTATATATGTGGTGTAAAGTTGTTTGAGCATTACTTAGAACCAAATTACTATGACACAGAAAAAAACAAGTTGGCTTCCAAAGTTTGAAATCATAATCATCGCCGTTTTCTTTTTTAGTTTTATTATTTGGGCGGCGAGTCGTTGTGGAGGAGTAAAAAAAGCTGTGGTGGAAGATGCAGGACTGGAGGTGCCAGCTGATATGATAGATACAGTAGAGACCACTGCCACCGTTGCAAAACCGACAGATATCCGAACGGCTTACCTTGATAGTCTTGAAAGAGTAAGACGAAGAGATACGTTGTACGCTAATCGTATAGATACTACAGCTGTTGAAAATTCTGGTCCTTATGGGCGTCTTTATATCACAATCAAGAATTTGAAAGTTAGAAAATTTCCAGGTTTAAAAGAGGAAGTCATAGGGCAGTTGCCTTTGTATGAGGAGGTTGAGTTTATGAATGAAGTGACAGATAGTACTTACCAGATTAATCTGGGGTATGAGATAGCAGATGAACCTTGGGTCAAAATTAGAACTAAGAAAGGAACAGTCGGGTGGGTTTATGGTGCAGGTGTAAACTACTATAAGCAGAAAAGAACAGGCGTTTTGGAATAAAAAAATAGCTTATCAGATGACTCTGATAAGCTATTTTTTTGAAAATTAATCTATTCTACTCTTCCTCTTCTTCTGCGGCTGGAGAGTCATCAACCGCAAGCAATTTATCAATTTCTGATTTCAATACTTGCACCGTTTGAGAGCCAGTTTGTCTCCACTTCAATTCACTGTTTTGAAAAATCATCACAGTAGGAATACTTCTTACGTCGTATTTTACAGACAGTTCCTGATTTTTATCCACATCAATTTTGACAATTTGCGCAGTATCTCCAACTTCTGCTTTTAAGTTCTCCAAAACAGGCGCAAAAGCTTTACATGGTCCACACCACTCTGCGAAGAAGTCAATTAAGACGGGCTTTTCTGATGCTATTAATTCTTTAAAAGTCATTTTTATTACGGTTGACGGTTGACAGCGGACGATGCAAATAATTATTGTACCGTTATATATTTAAAATCCGCTTTCCCTTTGATTTATTTTTGTCTTTTGAAAATATCTCACATTTCATCTTAAAATGTGACTTTTCATTATGTATCAGATGTATTCGTCCAAGTTAGAACGGTCATAATTCGTACTTACTAAGCCGATGCACTACAAGCAGCTGTTTTTACAGCTAAGTCTGTTTCCCTCAATGCTTTAATTCCTCCTGCCAAATCAATCACATCAATTCCTTTCGCCTTCAGCATTGACGAAGCAATGATTGAACGATAACCACTTGCGCAGTGAATATAGTAGGTTTTATTGGCATCCAATTCATCCACATTTTTGCGGATAAAATCTAATGGGAATGAGTCAACATTGTCTAAGTGCTCTGCATTGTATTCGCCAGGTTTACGAACATCAATAACCGCTAGGTCTTGGTTTGCTTGGAATAATTTTGCAAAGCTATCAGGCTCTAAAGAAGTGATAGTCTGCAATGGTTTTCCTGCGTTTTTCCAAGTATCAATGCCACCTTCTAAGTAGCCGACTGCATTGTCATAACCTACACGTGCCAGACGGGAAACAGATTCTTCTTCTTTACCCTTTTCTGTTATGAGGACGATTTTTTCTTGAATGTTTTCAATCAAATTTCCAACCCATACTGCAAACGAACCATTCAATCCAATACTCATACTACCTGGAATAAATCCAGTGATGAAAGTACGAGAGTGACGTGTATCTAAAATAAGTGCCCCATTAGCGACCTCTTCTTCAAATTGCTCTAAACTCAAAGCCTCTTGACCTCTCTTTAAAACGTCATCAATACTATCGTAGCCTGACTTGTTGATTGCCGCATTTTTAGGCATATACTGCGCCATAGGTGGCAAATCAGTTGTCAATTCCTTAATAAATGCTTCTCTCGTCATGTCTGTACTAAGAGCATAATTTGAACGCTTTTGCTCTCCCAAAGTTGAAAAAGTATCAGAGCTCAAATTTTTGCCACAAGCAGAACCCGCACCATGCGCTGGGTAAACAATAACGTCATCTTCTAAAGGCATGATTTTATTACGCAAAGAATCGAATAGCATTCCTGCCAAATCTTGCGTCGTCAAGCCATTTGGTATCGCTAAGTCCGGACGCCCAACATCCCCAATAAACAACGTGTCTCCAGTAAAAATTGCATGGTTTTTACCATTTTCATCTAATAACAAATAGGTCGTACTCTCGGGCGTATGACCAGGCGTATGTAGAACCTTTATCTTTAAATCCCCCACTTCTAAAATATCTCCTTCCTTAGCAATATGGCTCTTAAAGTCTGTTTCTGCCGAAGGTCCAAACACAATAGTGGCACCCGTTTTTTTAGCTAAGTCAATATGTCCCGACACAAAATCTGCATGAAAATGCGTCTCAAAAACATATTTAATTTTAGCACCAGATTCAGCTGCTAACTCTAAGTACGGCTCACTTTCGCGAATAGGGTCAATCACTGCCGCTATGCCATTACTCTCGATGTAGTAAGAAGCTTCTGCTAAACATTTGGTGTAAATTTGTTGGATACGCATAATGTGAGATGTAAGAAAATGATAAAATTATTTCACAGTTTTTTTAGAGGATTAGTATTGGTTTCGACTGCAAAAATACAAAAACTAAGTAAGAGGAAAGGTGATAAATATCATAGAATTTGAAATATAACATGAATCTACTTGCTTTGTCTGCAAACAGCTACAAAAAAACAAATTATTTAAAACATTATTTAACAATACCACCTACTTTTGATAGTGCAAAAAAATAAGATATTAAAATAGATTTCTTTGCAAAATCGCTTTATAAACAAAATCAAGGAAAGTAAAGTTTTTTTTCTCAGTAAAAACATGTTGTTTAACCATTTTTACTACTTACTTTCTGACTATTACACCAATTTAAGTATGAAAAAAATAATATTCTCACTCCTCTTGGCATTCTCTGTGCTGAGTATGGGAGCACAAGACGACCGTATCGCAAGAACGGATGTTCCACTTTCTGAAGTAGAACAGTTAGTCATGCCTCCATTAAATAACAAATCTCTATTAGACGCTGAAATGGCGGCACGCGAACCAGGACGTGCGCCCCACTTTGCCGAGACAATGGAAGTCTTTGTGACTCCAGACACGCACGGTAATTGGGAAGAATTAGACAACGGCAACATGGTGTGGCGTTTACGTATTCTTTCTGCTACAGCTAAATCTTTGAATTTAGGTTTTACAAAATACTTCATGCCTACAGGAGGTACTTTAGTACTTTACTCTGCAGATATGGAGCGCGTAATGGGACCTTTTACTCCTTCTGATAATGAAGAACATGAGCAATTATGGACACCGATTTTAAATGGTGACCAATTAGTTGTTGAAGTTCAATTACCTGCTGAAGCCAAAGATGATTTACAATTAGAATTAAAATCTGTCAATCACGATTATTTAGGTTTTGGTTCTCCTTCTGCTATGCTTTCAGGTTCTTGTAACTTGGACGTTATTTGTGGAGATGCTGACGGTTGGGGCATCGTAGACGGCTATCGCGATATTATTCAATCCGTTGCAGTTATTGGTCAAAGTGGAGGTACGTTTTGTACAGGATTTTTGGTTAACAGTGTACGTGAAGATTGTGCACCGCTATTTATGACAGCAAATCACTGTGGTGTTAATAGTGCCGCTCAAGCAGCAACTTTAGTTGCTTATTGGAATTTCCAAAACAGTACTTGTCGTGAGCCAGGCTCTGGTGCAAGTGGTGGAAACGGAGACGGTTCATTAGCTGATTTTAATACAGGTGCGACGCACTTGGCAAGTTATGCACCTTCGGATTTTACAATTGTACAATTTGACGACCCTATTTCTGAAACAGCAAATGCTTTTTACGCAGGTTGGGACGCAACAGAAGCTATTCCCGAAAGTGCTATCGGTATTCATCACCCAAGCACAGATGAAAAACGTATCAGTTTTGAAAACGACCCACTATTAGAAGGTATTGGTTTATCTGACCAAACTTCAACGGATGGTGACCACCTTATTGTTCCTGATTGGGACATAGGAACAACGGAAGGTGGTTCTTCAGGTTCTCCTGTATTCAATGCCGAAAAAAGAGTAGTAGGACAACTACACGGTGGTGGCGCTGCATGTGGTAACGATGCGTACGATACATACGGTTGGTTCTTTACATCTTGGGAAGGTGGCGGAACACCGTCTACACGTTTGAAAGACTGGTTAGACCCAGATGATACAGGTATTTTAACAATTGACGGTCGTGGAGAAATGCAATGTAGCTTCTTCGTAGACGCAACACCTTCTATTCAAGACCTATGTGCACCAACAGAATTGGTTTACGAAATCGAAGTAAGTGCAACATTTGCTGCTAACGTAACGCTAGATGTTACAAATTTACCAGCAGGTGCAACAGGCACTTTTTCTGTAAATCCAGTCGTTCCAGGAGAAACTTCTACTTTGACGGTAGTAGGTTTGACGGGTATCGCAACAGGAAGTTATACTATGAACTTGTCTGGTACAGATGGAACGGAAATGACTGAAAGCGATTTAACCATTAACGTAACTAATGCTGCACCTGGTTTGGCTACTTTGAATACGCCAGCTGATGCTGAAATGGAAGTAACACCTGCTCCAAACTTTTCTTGGACGGCAGTTGACGCATCATCATATGAAATGCAATTAGCAACGGACGCTGCATTTACAGCTATCGTGGCTAGCCCAATTGACTTAAACTCTCCAGAGTTTAGTACATCTGGTTTAGAAACTTTAACTACTTATTTTTGGCGCGTACGTAGCTCAAATATTTGTGGTATTGGTGAATGGTCAGAAGCTTACACATTTACTACAGGAAACTGTTCGTTTAACTTATCTGATGATTTACCTATAGATATCATCGAACAAGGAACGCCAGTAATTACTTCTGTTTTGAATATTCCTTTTGTGGGAGTTGTGAATGATTTAGATGTAGTTAACGTAACAGGAATTCACACATACTTAGGAGATTTGACATTTACTTTGACGAGTCCTTCTGGTACATCGGTTACTTTGGTTTCTGGACAATGTGGTACGGATGAGAACTTTAGTATTACATTTGATGACTCTGCAGCAGGCAATCCTCCTTGTCCATACAATGACGGAGGTACTTATAATGCGCTAGGTAACTTATCTGATTTTAATGGAGAAAACCCTCAAGGAGATTGGGTATTAGAAGTAGCAGATGGTGCTAATTTCGATGGTGGTTCATTAGAAGGTTGGGGATTACAAATCTGTGCATCAGGTGTCGTAAATATCTCAGCTTCCGTTTCTCCAAGTAGTGCAGATTTATGTATTGCAGATACGGAGAGTTTTGAAGTATCTGTAGCGGGTGAATTTGACGGAGATGTAACCGTGACAGCTGTAAGTAGTCCTGCTGGATTACCAGTTATAATTGACAATCCAATAACTACTGCTGGTGGTTCTGTCACAGCAACACTAGGTAGTTTGGTTGCTATAGGTGCTGGAACTTATACTGTTACATTTACGGCTGCGGATGAAGTTAATAGTATCACAACTACAGCGGTAGTTACAGTCTCAGGACCACCTCCTGTAGCAAACTTAGCAGTACCAGTTAATGGTTCAATTGGTGTTGTATTGATGCCTTCTTTCAATTGGAATACTATTGCAAATGTGGACGGTTATACAATTGACATCGCGACAGATGCTGACTTCAATAACATCATCAATACTGCGGATGTAACAGGAAGTAACTATAGTCAAACTACAGCTTTGACAGAGGGGACAGTCTACTTCTGGCGTGTTTCTTCTGAAAATGAGTGTGGTAGCTCTTTGTCATCTAGCAATAACTTCACGACTGAAGCAGTGAGTGGTTTGAATGACTTGGATGGTGTAGCTGTTCAGATTTCTCCAAATCCAACTACAGGTTTAGTAAACGTACAATTTGGTCAAGCATTGACTGAGGACGTTACTCTGGAAGTTTATGGTTTAGATGGAAAATTGCTACAATCAACACAGACTCTTAATGGTGCAGCTAATGCAACATTAAACTTAAGTGATTACACAGATGGAGTTTATTTAGTGAAATTGAAATCAGATAATGATGTATTGGTACGTCGTATTGCTGTTCAAAACTAGATTTAATAAACTCAATTGAGAAGCGGGTCATCACATACAGTGGTGACCCGTTTTTTAATTTTAATTCGTTTCTTTGTTCTCTGAAAAAACAAAAGCAAAAATAAATGAAAATAACAACTATACTTTTTGATTTAGGAGGTGTATTGATTGACTGGAATCCCCGTTACGTTTTCAGACATTACTTTGATGATGCTGAGAAAATGGAGTGGTTTTTAGAAAAAATCTGTGATTCAGATTGGAATGAAGAACAAGATGCTGGGCGGAGTTTAGCCGAGGCAACACGTTTAAAGATTGCAGAGTTTCCAGAATGGGAAACAGAAATTCGTGCTTTTTATGGACGCTGGGAAGAGATGCTGGGCGAAGCAATAGAAGGAACAGTGGATATTTTAACAAGTGTTCGAGATAATCCTAGTTTGCGTTTATATGCCTTAACCAATTGGTCTGCAGAAACATTTCCCGTTGCACAAAAACGCTTTGAATTCCTTCAATGGTTTGAAGGAATAGTGATGTCTGGTGAAGAAAAAACGCGCAAACCATTTGCGGATATTTATCAAATAGTCATTGATAGATACGATGTAAATCCAAGTGAGACTGTTTTTATTGATGATAATTTGAGAAATTGTCAAGCAGCGGAAGCCATGGGCTTTAACGTTATTCATTTTACTTCGCCAGAAGACACGATTGAGAAGTTGGAAGGATTTAAGTTAAGTTTATAAAACGAGGTGAAAAAAAATACCCACCACGATTTGTGAGGAGTATTTTACTTTTCGACTTTTCGTCAAAAACGATTAGCTTTTTCTACCGCGCGCAACAAAAGCAAGAATTAGTAAGAATACAGCCACGCCAACCCATACTTTTGGGTCTTCGTACCACTTACTTTTGCCTAAATCGATGTCAATGTCTAACTGGGCAAAAGCAGTTGCTTTTGTAAGTAAAACAGCGAGAAGAGTAAAAAAAGGTGTTTTGAAATTAATGGTTTTCATTGATTAATGTTTTTTGAAATAGCATCAGATTTTAATCTGTCAAGTCTGATGTTTTGTACTTCTGTTAGTTAATTTTGTTTGATGGTAGAACGTCCTGACGATTTGAGATGTTCGACCTAAAAAAAATAGTATGATTCGTTTTATTTTATTTTCTATTATTTGCTTGTTGTCAATAAATTCAGTTTGTGCCCAAAAAACAAATGAGAAAAGACCAAAAGTTGGTTTGGTCCTCGCGGGAGGTGGCGCAAAAGGCTTAGCAGAGGTTGGTGTCATCAAAGTCTTGGAGGAAGCGGGAATTCGCCCAGATTATATCACAGGAACCAGTATTGGTAGCATTGTCGGAGGGCTTTATGCCAGTGGTTACTCTGTGGATGATTTGTATGAATTGGCTAGAGAAATTGATTGGAATTATTATTTTAATGACGATATTGCTCGGGTTCATGCGCCAGTAATAGAACGAGACGATTACGATAAATACCTGCTTAGTTTTCCAATTGAAAATAAAAAAGTCAAATTGCCGAGAGGGGCTGTGACTGGTAAGAAAATCAGTTTACTCTTGTCGCGTCTGACCATTGATGTGCATGGATGTACTGACTTTGATAAGTTACCGATACCTTTTCGTTGTGTGGCAACTAATTTTGCGACAGGAGAGGCTGTTGTGTTGCGTAATGGCTGTTTGCCAGATGCTATGCGTGCCAGCATGAGTATTCCTTCTGTTTTTGAACCTGTCGTAATCGATGGAAAATTACTAGTGGACGGTGCATCTGCTCGTAATATGCCTGTGCAAGACGTAATAGATATGGGCGCAGACATTGTAATAGCTATAGATATAGGAGGGCCATTATTGACAGAAGAGCAATTTCGGACCCCTTTGGATGTTATGGTACAGTCGGGGAGTTACCTGATTACACAGGTCAATGAAAAGCAGAGAGAGTTATCTGATGTGATAATTCAGCCAGCTATTGATGAAATTGGACCGCTTGATTTTGACCAAGCAGATACCTTATTGGCAAGAGGCGAAAGAGCTGCACGTGCAGCTTTGCCGCAGATTTTAAAATTAATAGAACCACAAGACTTACCCAAAATAAAGGGCATAGTAAAGCATGATACCATAAAAATAACAGCAATAGAAATTGAACATTCAGACCTGCGTCAGTACAACACTCTACGCAATCAAATGCAACTGATTACTGGCGAAAGTTATAGAATCAAATATATTGAAAAACGGATGCAAGTACTCATGGCTAGCCAGTTTGTCAAAAAAGTCCGTTATCGTCTAACGCCTTTCCAAGATGGTCATAAACTTGTGATACAATCAGATTATCAGTCAGGAGATTTTATTCGAGTCGGAATGGAGTACGACAGTGACTTAAAAGCAGGTTTACTTCTTAATGGAACATTTAGAAATCAACTGATACAAGGTTCAAAGTTGAGTATTGATGCGCGTATTTCTGAAAATCCTGCTTTATTGGTCGATTACTTGATTTATACCAAAGCAATAAGACCAAGTATTGGTTTTAAACTAGGAGCAAAGGCTCATTTTTATCCTGCGGATTTATATGAAAACGGTCAATTATCAGACTTTTTTGATATACATCATTACGAAGGACGCTTTGATATTTTCTCCGATGTACGCAATCGTTGGTTAGTAAAAATTGGTGTAGGATTGGAACAATATTCCCAAGCACGTGCACTTTTTGAGCCAGAGGCTGAAGACCTGCGCTTGAGTCAACAAAATTTATATTTTAGTTTGAAACGAGACTCTTATGACAGGTTGCATTTTCCCAAAGCGGGGTCGATTGCATCTTTTGAAGCGAAATTTTCTTTTGGAGGAAGCCTTAAAGAATTTGCGTCTGATACAACAATTATCAATGATGATTTGAATGGATTAGTACGTACTTATTTTAATCGTATTTTTCCTGTAAGTAAGAAGTTTGCAGTAGAGTGGGGTGTTGACGGAGGAATTTCTGCCTATGCTAATAATAATTTTTTAAGTCTATTTTATCTTGGTCGTTCTATCCCTTACGAAAACAATTTCGTAGAGTTTGCAGGCTTTGGATATATGGAAAGACCAGCGACTGCATATGCTTTTACAGCACTAAAATTACGTTTTGAACCACGCGAAAATCTCTTTACATCCCTTATCGTGAATTATGGATACTATGATGTTAAGAATTTTTTGATTTCTAATGCAACAGGTACAATAGAGTCAGAATCGAGTAGAGACCGTATTTTTGGAACAGGATTAGAGTTGGGTTATATGACACCTCTTGGTCCCATAAAATTTGACGCACAATATAATCTATTTACCAATCAGTCCAATTTTGCATTACACATGGGCTATGTCTTTTAAGCTCATCAGAGCAAACATATTAGTAAAAATAGGCTGTTATTTATCCTTACAGCCTATTTTTTACTAAGTATCTACCTGCAAACCGTTATTATTTCTATATCTTGGAAGTAATGAGTATTTGATTTTAAAAATAGATGATTTTTTAATATATTTGTGTATCGTTGTATGGCACATTTCGGTTTTAAGCATTTTCTTCAAGATAACTTCACAACTTTATTCTCGTGCTTTTATATAAGGTGCGATTTCCAACTATTTAAGACTAACTTTCTCAATAAGATATTTAAGCAACATTCTAATGAGTTAGAATGACCTGTTTAGCATTTTGCAAAAACGCTCGCTTTATCGCTAGCAACAAATCCTGTGAGTGTCCCGTTAGGGTGGGACTGCAAAACTCACAAACTGAAGTTACCCCTGATGAAGGTAACAGATGAACAGCGTCCATACTAGGACAACACCAACACCCGTTTTACGTAAGTATGGCGGGTGTTTTTTTATGCCAATTTTACATTTTTGAAATCGAATACACGTAAAAATATAAAATCGGCGCAATTTTCGGATATTTGTATCTTTGCATAGAATTCTTTAGGAGAATAAGAAAGGAAGAGAAAATACACATATCAAATAAGGAGAGTAATGGCAAAAGCAAAAACTGGTCACAACCCACTAAAACCACTGTTAGATAAAATACCCGCGCCGATGCGGAATAAATATTTTTTGGTTTTAACTATTTTTATCTTTTGGATGATTTTTGTTTCAAAAGCAGACATTATGACTCAATATAAATTAAACCAAGCTCGTCAAAATCTAGAGTTTGACAAGCAATATTATATTGATAAAATCAGTGAAGCAAAGGAACAAAAGCGGGTTCAAGAACAAGATATTGAAAAATTCGCAAGAGAGACGTACTACTTTCAAAAGGACGGCGAAGACGTTTTTATAATGGAAGACCCTGAGGATTAAATACACTGTAAATGAAGTTTGTTAAACTTTTTTCGTCCTTTATTTTTGTGGAGAATAAGGCAAAAAAATTAAGCATAGCCGTAGCTATAGTTCATTTTTTTAACGCAGTTATCCGCGAAAAGAAAGACTCGAAAAATTTAAATAAACTTTTGTTACACGGTATTTAAA
>CALDUB010000231.1 GCA_937923465.1 uncultured Saprospiraceae bacterium | reverse complement strand
ATTTAGACTACCAAGCCATATTCGGATAAGCCCGTTGCATATATTGCAATTCAGTCAAAATAAAGCCAAAACTCTCAGAGTGTACGCCTTTTTTACCACCAGATTGATAGTATTTAGTCTCAGGAATTTCTAAATCAACTTAACCAAATATTTCTTTCACTTTTGCCAAGAATTCTACCTTAACTATTTCTAAATCAGCACCAATTCCAGCCTCCTGCATTTCAATTTCTAAAGGCGTAGCCAGAGTTAATTCAGTCGTATAAGTCCACAAATGCGCTAAAGCATCTTGGATTTTCTGACGACTTATATCTGTGCCGCCAGCCAAACGTTTTACCCATTGTGAAGAGAAACGAATGTGGTATTTTGACTCTTTCATCGACTTGATAGCGATGGCTGCAATTTGCTCGTCTTTGCTATGCTGCAATTGCTGCAACAGTGGCAAATGATACGCATCAAATAAAAACTGACGTAAGATTATGTACGCAAAGTCCGTATTTGGCTGCTCACATAAAAGACAATTTTTATACTCATGCAAATAGCGGAGCATGGCAATATCATCTTCAGTTTTACCGTCGCCTTTTATTTCAGCCGCATATTGAAAGTAATTGCGAACTTGACCAAAGAAATCTAAAGAGATATTCGTCAAAGCGATATCTGTTTCGAGACTTGGTCCGTGACCGCAAAGCTCAGAAAGGCGATGCCCAAGAATGAGCGAATTATCGCCGAGAAGGAGGAGGTATTGATATATTTTTTCTTGCATGATTTAGAAGTACGATTGCTGTTCTGACTTATGCTTTTGAATTAACAAGGAAGAATTATAAAAAATGAACAAGCCGAAAAATAATCACAGCTTATAAATCGAATAGTTACAAGTAGCGACCAAGTCAGAGCAGTCGTACTTCGTAAATCGTCCTTCGTACTTCAAACTTACATGTGTTTCAAGTCAATTGGCAATTCATAAAAGGTTGGATGACGATAAGCTTTGTCCTTTGCTGGTTCAAAGAATTCACCATTTTCTGCGGGATTGGAAGCCGTTATATGCTTTGTTTCCACCACCCAAATACTGACTCCTTCTTGACGACGCGTATAGACATCACGTGCATTTTCCATTGCCATATCTGCATCTGAAGCGTGAACGCTACCACAGTGACGATGTTCTAATCCGTTTTTGCTACGGATGAATACTTCCCATACGGGCCATTCTTTTTTCATTCTTTTGAGATTTTGGATGTTAGATATTAGACGTTAGACTACCAGTACGACTTAGATGAAATTTACAAATTAAAACAAAGAAACGCGCCCAAGTCAGAGCAGTTCGTACTTCGTAAATCGTACCTCGTACTTCATCCTATCCTACCTTTTTCAATTCCTGCTTTTCTTCCTTCATCGCCTCCTGCTTATCCGCATAAGCCAAAGCCGCATCACGTACCCATTCGCCGTCATCCCAAGCCTTATTTCTTGCTGCCAAGCGTTGTTTGTTCATTGGACCGTGACCTTTCACGACTTGCCAAAATTCTGACCAATCAATCTCTCCAAAGTCATAGTGACCCGTTTCTTCATTCCATTTCAAGTCTGGGTCTGGAATAGTCAAACCTAAGATATCTGCCTGTGGTTTTGTGATGTCCACGAAGAGTTGACGGAGTTCATCGTTCGTCTTACGCTTCAATTTCCAAATCATAGACTGCGCCGTATGCGTACTTTCTGCATCTGGTGGTCCAAACATCATTAAAGACGGCCACCACCAGCGGTTCAGGGCATCTTGCGCCATTGCTTTTTGCACTTCTGTCCCTTTACAGAGCGTCAACATGATTTCGTAACCTTGTCTTTGGTGAAAAGACTCTTCCTTACATACACGTACCATAGCACGCGCGTAAGGACCAAAAGATGTCCGTGTCAATGGAACTTGATTGATAATCGCAGCCCCGTCTACGAGCCAACCAACAGCGCCCATATCTGCCCAAGTTAGAGTCGGATAGTTGAAAATGGAAGAGTATTTAGCTTTACCGCTGTGCAATTTTTCGTACATTTCATCGCGGCTAATCCCTAATGTTTCCGTAGCAGAATAGAGATATAGACCGTGTCCAGCTTCGTCCTGTACTTTGGCTAAAAGGGCAGTTTTGCGACGTAAAGTTGGGGCGCGGGTAATCCAATTTGCTTCTGGCAACATACCGACAATTTCGGAGTTTGCGTGTTGAGAAATCTGACGAATGTGCGTTTTACGATATTTCTCTGGCATCCAATCTTTCGGTTCGATGCTCTCGCCTCGGTCAATGCGGGCTTGAAATTGCGCTTCGAGTTCTGCTATTGATTTTTCCATGATTTCTTTTTTAGGGGAGAGGTGCCAGGGGAGAGTAGAGAGGTAGCTTTCGCTTTCTAGAACTCTTCTTTTATTGATACTTCTTCCGTTTCTTTTACTTTTTTGGTTAGAGCTTTTAAATGGGGGAGGCCATATTCTACAACCTTTACAACTCATATAACCTTTACAACCCTTTTATGGTTTTGGAAATTTATGCCTAAAATTGAATACCTCTTGTGATGCGCCATTTTTCTGCAAATCATCTAACTTTTTGACAGCCTCTTTTACCGTTGGAAACTGTCCTGCGGGTATCCACCACATAGCGGTGTGAACTTTCCCATAGGTATGAAACCATTCTTTTCTTCTTTTTAAGAAGTCAGAATGAAAGGTTTTGAAAACATAATTTCCTAAATCTTCTACTGAGTCCCAAACCGATACATTTATGATAATTTGCTCATTATTGTATGGATTAAAACTGGTTGCGTCGTTATCTTCATCTTTGAGTCGCCACACAAAACCTTTACTTCTTTCCGCTAATTCATTGACATTATCTAAGTTATCTACGAATTCCTTCATTATCGGGTCGTCGATATTGACACCTTTCATATGTGCCACGTTGATTTCTGCTAATTGATAGTTTTGCATTTTATCATTTTAAAAAAGGGAGAACTTAGAGTTTACAACCTTTACAACTCATACAACCTTTAAAACCTTTTCTACGCATCAAAGTTCACAACTACCTTTTCTGACAACGGAACAGCCTGACAAGTAAGAATAAATCCTGCTTCTACCTCATCTGGTTCGAGAGCATAATTGACTTCCATTTCTATATCACCTTCTACTAGCATCGCGCGACAAGTACAGCAAACGCCACCTTTACAGGCAAAAGGCAAGTCCATATTTTGCTTTAATCCTGCATCCAGAATATTATCTGAACCTTGAGGAATGTTGAATTGTATCGTTTTGCCACCTTCTATAATATGGATTTGAGACATTTTGCTCATGTCCACTTTACGTTTCTTCTTTTTAGCGGCTACGCCTGATGTATTGAAAAGCTCAAAGTGCACATTTTTCTCGGGCATTCCTTTTGATTGTAAGAAGTCGCGCACCATGAAAATCATTTCATTCGGACCACAGACGAATGCCTCGTTTAATTCTGATACATCAACAAGTTTATCGCAAATGATTTCCATTTTCTCTTTACTCAAGCGTCCGTTGAAAAGCTCAACATTACGGTGTTCGCGGGTGAGGAAATGGTAGATTTCAAAACGACCTAAAAAGACATTGCGGAGAGACTCCACTTCTTCCTTTAGGATGATTGTTGAAACGGCTTGATTGATATAGAAGAGTTTGAAAGTGCTGTTTGGCTCTTTGTACAAGTGCGTTTTGATGATGCTCAATATTGGTGTAATACCACTACCTGCGGCAAATGCGATGTAGTTTTTCGCTTTTGTAGGTTCGCATTCGACAAAGAACTTGCCATTAGGAGGCATGACATCTAATAGGTCGCCTTGCTTTAAGACATCATTCGCAAAAGTCGAAAACTTACCGTCTTCAATTTTTTTGACTGCAACTTTCCATTCATTATCTAAGGGAGAACTGCATAAGGAATAAGAGCGACGCACTTCTTCGCCATTGATATCAGCTTTCATGGTCAAATACTGTCCTTGTGTATAGGCAAAATCTGCGATGAGTTTTTCATCCACGTCAAAGGTGATAACCGAGCAGTCCGCGGTTGTTTTTTCGATTTCTTTGACTTTTAGAGAATGAAACTTAGACATAAGTGGAGTAGATTAAAAGTGGTATCAAGCTGTATATCCTAATAAATATACTAATGTGGTGGTATTGGTTTTATTTGGTTAGGACTGAGCTTGATACCTTGTTTTCTGACTCTTTTTAAGATAGAAAGAGAGTAGTAATTTTTTGATGATGTAAAGTTAACTAACGTTTGTTAGTTTGTCAAGTTTTTGGAGGTCTTTTATTACTTCTACTTTAATTTTTTTTTGACAAGAGTTTTGAAGGTATTTTATGTGGGTGGATATTTGTGAAAGTGAGATTGGAATTATCACGGAGCTAATGTAAATTTGCTATTAAATTTAGAAAGGAAACTTTTATAATTTTAATATTGAAACACGGTTATTTTAAAGAGTAGTTTTCCTCTAATGTAATATTGCAATATCACGATATTGCAATATTACGTTTAGTATTACGAAATACTAAACTTCTGATGTTTTGTCAAAAAAAACAAACTACACAACTTAAAAAATAAAATACTGATAATAAATTTGCGTATTTTGTTTGTTTAGTTGTACTATTGCGTATTTTTAAGAATAAAATTTCAAAAATGGGAGCATCAAAGACAGAAGTTTTTTCGGAAGAACAAAATCGCATTGCAATAGTTACAAAAGCTCTTGGGCATCCCGCACGTATCGCAATAGTTGATTTGCTAAGAAGAAGAGGGATTCAGTCAGGAATTGAAATAACAGAATTTATTCCTTTATCTCAACCAACAGTTTCACAACATCTGCGTCAATTAAGAAATGCAGGTGTACTGAATGGGAAATTTGAAGGGGCGTTGATTTATTATGATTTGAATAAAGCTGTAATGGAAGAAATTTTAAATTATACGACAAATACTCTTGCCAGTATAGGAAGACCCAAAGCAAACGCATTAGGCTAAACGCAATAAATTACTCCGTCACAAACCCCTTCTCAATCACCAAATTAACCCAATTATCCACACTAACCGCCATTAACAAAAATCCATAATCCTGCCCACTTTCCAACATCGGCACAGGCGTAACATCCCGAATATTCAAGACCACATTAGACACATCATAAAAGCGAAAGCTCTTATCATAAGTATAAGTTCCAGATAACAAATCACCATTGGACTCGCTAATAACTTGAAAGTAAATTTCATTCTCATCAATGCTGCCGTCCTCCCAAGTGAAGAGGGGAGAGAGTGGCTGTGATTGGTCAATTGTAACTAAATCTGAATTGTGTTCCGTTGGTAAGTCGTTGTATTTCAGACGAATAGGATTAGAAATGTAAATATTGCCGTCTTCTCTTTTATTCGTGACTATCCCCCAAGTATTTGCAGATATAGCTGGTCTGGGAAAGCGTTGTAAATAGCCATTGAAAACAGGTTTTGTTCCTAATTTCATTTCTTCGTAATTACCCAAATCACTATTGTCTGCTTCAATGTTTTCTGTCTCAAAATAGCGGAAATTACTCGCACCATTCTCTGGTAAAAAGAAAATCGAAATTGGAAATTCGATATTCGTATCCGCCATACTCGCTGCACAAGCGATGAGAGAATCACGCACCAGTCGACTATCTGGATTTTCTGCGATATACTCGGCTAAATTACTCGAAGGTATAGGTGGTGGCAAGTCTGCAATTTCTTTACAAGAAGAGAAAAATAAAATAGCTAAAAATAGAATATTGAAATACTTCATAAACGGGTAAAATTGATTTTTTACGAGATTTGTCAAAGATTGATTTTATATGCATGTTCCACTTAATAAAACCTGCATCATTTGCTTTTCTAATTCTTCGACATCGAATGACTTATTGCGATTGTACCACGAAAATAGCCAACGCAGAGTAGATAGAATAGAAAAAACAGCAACATCCGTATTTATATTGGGATTAAAAGAGCCATTTGTCTTTCCTATTTCAATTATCTCTTTAAAATCAGTCTCGTAATCTTCTCTGAGTTGGAAAAATTGTGCTCTTGTTTCTCCTTCTAGATGCGCCCAATCTGCGACTATTAAAGCAACGGTATCTGTATGCTCGACAGCCATACGAACGTGATGTCTGATGAGTTTTTCTATCTTCTCCCGAGGCGTTAGGTTAGAGTTTTTGACAGTTTGCATTTCTTCTGTATAGAGATTGGCGGGTAGCATCAACAAGTCCTGTAGCAGCTCTTGTTTGGAGCCGAAGTGGTTGTAGATACTGGCAGCTTTGATGCCCACGCCTTCGGCTATGTGGCGCATGGACGTGGCGTTGTAGCCCTTTTTGCGGAAGAGTCTGGCTGCGGTGCTGCGTATGTCGTTTTTGCGGTTTTGCATGTTTTTTTCTGTGTGCTAGGAGTCCACAGATTGCATCTGTGGTTATTCGTGTTCAACTACTCCGTAGTTGGCTGGGGTGAAGGTCTGATTTTTTTCGCGTTGTTTAGGTTAATTTCTTGCCATTTATGAAATATTCTCCGATTATAACGGTGACAATTCCTAAGAAATAAGCTACCAAATCTTCAAAAGCAAAAGAGGTTCCGATGATTATCCGAGCTAATTTAATATCCTGTAAACCCAATATTTCTACAATTTTGAAGTACTGGGCAAACTCCACCGCAAAGGAGAAAACGAGTACATAAAGTGCAGCTTTGAAAACACTGATATTGAAAAATGATTTGACCAAAAAGTAAAGCAGAATAACGACCAAAAAATCACCGCCGTAAGGACGAATGAAATTATCTTTGACGTAAACTCCGATAAGAACTTCAACAATGAAAAGGAATATTGCTAGTGCAAAATAGGTTTTGTTGAAGGTGAAAATAGATTTGTTTGACATGCTCATTTCTTTGTGTTTTTTAATGCAAAAGCGAATAGACTTTGTACAGTCTACTCGCTTTTAACTTGCTATTTTGAAAATGAACACTTTGCTTTTACTTAAATCCTAAAGTCGAATTGAATTGATATTGAAAATAATAAGGCCTTATTTTACATAAGTCTTCTGTACAAACTGCGCTCGAAACAAAACTCTGCGTTCAATACCTTACAAAGAAGTAAAATGAACCGTTTTTCCTTCCCACACAAACTTAGATTTTTTATCCGTTTCGTATTTATGTTGTAAGGTGTTTTCGTATAGATTCAATACTTTCTCTTCTAACTCTTTATCTGTTTTTGCTGTCGCTAGAGCCTCCGTAACATAACTGTGAATCAAAGACTTATATTGTTTTTTGAAAAGATTAGGATGTCCGAAAATATCTGTCCCTAAAATTTTGTTTCCACTGACAGCAACTATTCCTATCACATCATCTGTATTCTCAAATTTATCTGTGAAGAAATTCAAATAGTCATTACGTTGCTTCGTGAAGTCCTCCGAACTTTCCAAGCCCGTATAGTTTTTTGTCGGTGTTGTGATGTCAAACGCTGTGCGAACTGCATCTACTTCATTCCAAACCGCTTGCTGGTCATCCGTCTTATTGACAACACGACGCACTTGATTACTCGCCACATTATAATAACCCGTGAATGCTTGAATTTTACGATTTTGCGCCTCCAGATTTCCATTCAGTGCAATTGGCGTACTGTTTTCCGTTTCCCCTTCATACTGCCAGCGTCCGTGTTCTACACAAAAAACACTGATATTGCGAATCGTACGCGGAGGGACAACCATATCTTCTGCCAAAATACGGTCTTGTCTACCACCTTCGACAACATCGCCTTCCATGAGGAAAATAGTATCTCTTGATTTATTTTGAACCGTTAGATTGTTGACAGCATCTCGGTCGTCACGTGAACCAAATGGCTTTTTTTCAGTTATCCGAAAGCGCTCAATTTCCATTCCTTCTGCCAAATTTTTGAGATTAGACAAAGAAGCTTGTGCTGCAATGAAATCTTCGGAGGCATGGATAGGAATGAGTTGCAAGTTTTCGTGAGACAACTCGGCATTTGCCGTTCGGTCTAAAGTGAAATCAGATTTTGTTTCTACAGTCGCTTTCTTTTCACTTTCTGTACAGGCGAAAATGGACATCGAAACTAAGAGCAGTAAAAATATTCTTTGCATGGTGTTTTTAATTTTATGACAGTTGTAAAAACTTGTAAAACTGTTTTACGGGTTACTCAATTTAGAAAATTGAGTTACGGGTCACCAAAAATACAACAATTCGCGGATAATTTCCGAAGTTTGCGCTTCCTGCTAGTTTTTTGATAGAAATTATTGCAAAATGAATAGTAATGTGATTTTGAAAAGACCTGAGAAAAGATGAGGTGAAATCATTCAAAATTCAAAATTAGACATTCAAAATTGACATTAAATATATGAAATTTTCCTTTGAGTTTAAAGCATTTTTTGGAATTGCTGTCTTAGTTTTTATTGTGAATCTTTTATTCACCAATGATTACACGACCTTCTGGAATGGAGCGGAAAGCGACTTGCTTTTAGCCTCGCAAATAGGAGAGGGAACACTGGCTCTATTTCCTGAAATGAAAATGATAACAGTTTCTAAACTTATTGGTTTTCAGGCGTTTATGTTACGTTTGCCAGCGGTGATGATTTTGTTGTTTAGTTTGGTTGGCTTCTGGTTTTATGGACGAAAAGTCTTTGGAGATAAAACGACTTTGTTCACTATATTGGTTTTGATGTCTTCCTTTTTAGTCCCCAACTTATCCAAATGGGCAACGGGAGACGCCTGGCTTTTCGCTAGTCATTTATTGACCGCAGTTACCTTGATTTTATACATCAAACGTCCCACGCGCGGTACCTTGATTGCGTCTGTTTTATTTGCAATTCTCGGTTTAGGAACGAATTTTTACGCGACTGCTTTGTTCTTGCTTCCTTTGCTCGCTTACTGGTTTTTGCGTCATCCGCAAGGAAAAAAGATAGCTTTATTGATTCATCTTCCTGCCATTATTCTCTTTGGCGCCTATACTTTTCTGTATCAAAAAGGGGCAGTTGCGGGCAGTTATTTAGCGCCATTTGAACTTTCCATCCCTAAATATTTAGGCGTTTCTTTATTGGGAATGTTGCCTTGGATTGCTTTTTTACCTGCGGCAATAAGAGATATGATTGGCAAAATGAAAAAAAATGAAGAGATGTCAATCATCACTTCGGGTTGGCTTTTAGCGGGGCTTTTGTCTTTTTCTATCAGTTTACAAGCTGCTTTTGCCTTTCTTATTGCGAAGCAAATTCAGGCATTTTTTCATCCAAATTATCCTTACACCAATTGGGTGAAAACCTTTGGAGTTCTCAATATCATCGGTGCATTTGTTGGAGGCATGGTTTTAATGGTCAATGGATTTTATCTATTAGAAATGGAAGGTTTTCGACTAGGCATGTCTGTGGGAGCAGTTTATTGGATACTTGGATTTATTGGTGTAGTCGGACTTATGGGCAAAAGACACAACTTAATGCTCGGCGGAATGGCAGCGAGTGGATTACTTTTAACTTTCTTCTTTTGGGCGCGTATAGGTCCAGTTATGGAGAGTTTTAGAGGAATGCCAGCGCAAGTGAGTTCTGCTGCAGCAGCGACTGGCAAATCAGAAGTATTGTACTTTTTGTCTGAGGAAGAAGTCCCCAAAAATTACAAAGTAGAAGGAATGAAAAATTTCCAATCGGTGATGACAATTGGTTTAAAAGACATGCAATCTGTCCGTCCTACAGTTAAAGATGCTATGGTTTATAAGAATGAAATTCCTGCAGCATTTAGACTGTCTAAAGATACTAAAATAGATACGATAGTGGGAAGAAAAGGATTAGGAGAAGAGCTTAAATGGCTGGTTGTCAGTAAGTAAAAAGGGAACTATCTTGTGACTTTTTTGTCTTTAAGTTTTTTGTAAACATGACTACTCGAATAGGAAACAACGAGTAAGATGAAAAAATGGAAAGCGACAAATCGGAGGTATGATTAGGAGTAATTCGCCGCTTTCCGGGTTGGTAATACAGGGTTTCGACTTTTGATTTGAAGAAGATAGAAAAATTTTAAAAGTAAAGAAGTAAGGAAATTGAGTACGTTTTCTATCTATTCAAAATAGGATGAAAAAATAATGTATGTTCTATTCTTTAAACTCTAAAAGAGTTAATCTGAAAATAGATGTACAATTTTCAAACTAAGAAGTCACCTGATACATGACGAAGAGCAATACTAATAAAATGGCTGTAGATATTGCTACAACGCGGAATATTTTTCTTGCTTCTTGTTGGTCTTTGACCGCTTGACGTTGTTTGCGTTTAGACATAATCTTAAAAATTTAGTGGTTAAGCGTGGAATTTTTGTAACAATAGATACGAACTATCTACTTTAGTTACCCTCTAATTAACGAATAATATTTCTTATTTCCAAATTTTTCAGTTAAATAAGTTATGGAATAAAAAAAAGAGGATAAAGATTACATAGTGTAATTTTTATCCTCTTTTAAATATGTACGCAATTTATGACGCGCAATCTTCAATTTTCATTTATCTCAAGACAGTAACATCTCCCTTGAATAAAACACTTTCACCGTCTACGAAAATGGCTTCAACAGAATAAACGTAAACGCCCGTTTCTGCAAAATCTCCATTTACTTTACCGTCCCAGCCTATTTCTTCACTAGCAAAGAAATCACCAGCGTCGTAAACTACGTTACCCCAACGGTCAAAAATTTGCATAGATTTGATAAGCGTATTTGCTTTACCATAAGGCATGAAAATATCGTTAATTCCGTCTAAGTCTGGAGAGAAAACATTTGGAATAAACAGATTGTAATTCTTCAATGCAGTAATAAAGATATCATCCGTTGCGATACAATCGTTCTCATCAATAGCCGTTACGATTAGATTTCCAGACTCATTAGCGATAGCAAAAGGTGCAAAGCAATCTTCACAACTCAATGAAATATCTTCAGGTGTTTCCCAAGAAAAATCAACAGCTCCTGTACCTCCCGAAACGAGTGCCTCAAGGAAGGCACGCTCTCCAATCTCTGCACTAACATCTTCGCCTGCATCTACTCTCAATGCTGACGGGGCAGTTAATACAACATCTGTAGAGTCAAATAAACAGCCATTTCCGTCTTGCACAAATAAGTGATAAGTTTGCGCAGGAAGATTCTCGAAAATTGGATTGTCAGTATAAATAACGCCTTCTAAGCTGTATAAGAAATCGGGCGCTCCACCGATAGGAGTGATAGTTATTACACCCGTTTCGTCACCTGCACATAAAGGCTCTTCTGTTTCAACTGTTGCAGAGAATACATCAGGTTGTCCGATTTCAATCGTTGAAAAGACACCACAGTTATTCGCATCTGTTACAGTTAATTCATAAGTTCCTGCAGCAATGTCAGACAAACTATCTGTCATTTCTCCTGTCGACCAAGCGTAAGTATATGGTTCAACACCACCTGCTACTTCAATCGAAACAGAACCGTCTTCATAGTTGTAACAAGTCGCATCTGCTGTCGTCGGTACAACTGCAATCGGAGCAGTTGTATTGATAGTTGCTTCGCCAGTCGCCGTACACATGTTTGCGTCCGTTACTGTCACCATGTAAATTCCTGCGGATAGATTATTCAAATCTTCTGTTGTTTCCATATTGCTCCATGCATAAGTGAAAGCAGGTGTGCCGCCACTAGCAATGGTTAAGTCAATACTCCCGTCAATATCACTTGCACATAACACGTCAACCGTTGCAAAATCCAAAATAATTTCTTCTGCATTCTCAACTTCGATACTCGCAGTTACCAAACAACCCATTTCATCCGAAACTGTTACAGTATATTCTGCTGGACTTAGATTTGTTGCTGTTGCTGTGCTTTGCATCGTTGCATCACTCCAAGCAAAAGTAAAACCTCCTGTACCGCCAGTTGCCGTCACTGTTGCTGTACCGTCTATACCGTCAAAACAAGAAACATTCGTTGCCGAAATATCTCCAATTGAAAGCATCGAAGGTGTAGAAACATTCGCATCTGCTGTCATTGTACAGCCGTTTGCGTCTGTAACTGTGACCGTGTATAAACCTGCTGAAAGGTCTGTTGCTGTTGTCGTTGTTTGTCCTGTTGCATCACTCCATAAGTAAGTGAAATCAGCCGTTCCGCCCATGACCGTTACTGTTGCTGTACCGTCAGGTGCACCATTACAATCAGCGTCCGTTGTGCTTGTATTGAGCACCATTGCAGGATATTCACCTACAGTAATCGTTTCGATTAATTCACAATTTCCAGCATCAGTTACCGTCACCGTATACATTCCTGGAGCAAGATTAAATACAGTATCTGTTACTGCATCTCCTGCATTTGTATCCCATTGATAAACAAAAGGAGCCGTTCCTGTCAGAATTTCTACAAATGCAAAGCCAGTGGTTTCTCCATTACAAGTTGATGTAGAACCGGAGTCCATAGATAAGACATCCGCTTCGTTGATTTGTACAGTATCTAATGTCGTACAATTCAATCCGTCCGTTACTGTCACGTAGTATTCGCCAGCCATATTCGTCATCAAGATACTATCCGTACTCATACTCATATCGCTCCAAGCAAAAGAGTAGGGCAGGTTACCTCCTGTAACGCTTACCGTTGCAGAACCCATTGGATTTTGACAATCGATAGTCTGAATATTTATCGGAGTTGTTGCAATCTCTTCTGGTGCTTCAATCGTGAATGGGAAACTACTAGAGCAACCCATTGCATCTTCTACTACTAAATTATAATCACCTGCTGCCAGGTCATTAAAATTACCTGTAGCCTGTGGGGTCAACATACCAACCGTATAACTCAAAGGAGCCGTACCGCCGTCTGCTGTTGCCATTAAAGTTCCGTTTTCTTCTCCAAAACAAGACGCATCAGTTGCAACCAAAGAAAGTAGATTGATGCTACTTGGTGTTGTGACTACTGCGCTGATGACAGAAGTACAAAGACTTGCATCTGTTACCGTCACAAAATATTCACCAGCAGATAAACCCGTTGCTACATCCGTCGTTTGTCCCGATGCATCACTCCACAAGTAAGAGAAATCAGCTGTTCCGCCCATAATCATTACCGTCGCAGTACCGTCGGCAACGCCTCCACAACCTGCTTCTGTCGTACTTGTACTAAGCGTCATTTCAGGAAAAGCACCGATTGTAACTGTTTCTATAACTTCGCAATTGTTTGCATCAGAAACTGTCACCATATAATCACCAGGTATTACATTGTAAAGTGTATCATTGTCAGAACCACCTTCCCAGGCAAAAGTAAAAGGACTAGTACCTGTTAAAATCTCAACGAAAGCCATTCCGTTTGCATCATCCGCACAACTCATTGTACTTCCTGTCGAAACAGTCAAAAATTCACCAGTTGTAATTATGACGGTATCTGAAGTCATACAATTATTTATATCTGTTACTGTCACATAATATTCACCAGCAGCATTTGCTATCAAAATACTATCCGTACTCATATCACTCCAAGCAAAAGAGTAAGGTCCGTCTCCTCCCAAAATACTTACTGTTGCAGTCCCATTTGGAGTATCACATTCTATTTCTGAAATGCTAATTGGAGTTGTTTCCATTTCGACAGGCTGATTAACAGTGAATGGGAAACTTGTAGAGCAACCCATATCGTCAATAACTTGAATAGTATATTCCCCTGCTGGAATTGCATCAAAATCACCTGTACTCTGTGGTGTCGAGCCATTGAAAGTATAAGTCAAAGGCGCTGTTCCGCCTGTTGCTTCAAGCATTACAGTCCCGTCAGTGCCTCCAAAACAAGATACATCTGTTACATCTACAGAAACGAGTGTCATTCCACTTGGTGTATTTACAATCGCGCTGCTTACTGCAGTACACATGTTTGCATCTGTTACCGTTACGAAATATTCACCAGCAGCCAAACCAGTTGCCACATCCGTTGTTTGTCCCAATGCATCACTCCACAAGTAAGCGAAATCAGCCGTTCCGCCCATAACCATAACCGATGCTGTCCCGTCATCACTGCCACAGTTTGCGTCAGTAGAAGAAGAAACAAGCGTCATTTCTGGATGAGTTGTAATCGTTGTTGAAAGAACCAATTCGCAATTGTCAGCAGAAGTCACCGTTACGAAATATTCGCCAGGCATCAAACCAGTTGCAGTATCTGTCATTTGGTTAGCAGCATTGCTATCCCATTGATATTCAATAGGTTCTGTACCTACCGTCACACTTACTGTTGCTTCTCCGTCTGTCGTACCTGCACAAATAACATTGGAAGCGATTGTTGCCTCTAAGCTACCTTCAGAGATGATATCTACCGAATCAATAGTTTGACACATATTACCGTCGATAATCGTCACAAAGTATTCATCAGCGGTCAAGGCTGTAAGCGTTGCGCCCATATCTCCGTTGCTCCAAGTATAAGTAAAGCTATTGTCACCGCCGCCACCTGTTGCTGTTGCAGAGCCAGTTTCATCATTACAATCAATATTATTATTGAGAAGAATGTTAGAAGTAAGCGCATCGGGTTCTGTTACTTCAACCATAACACTTTCTGAACAACCTGCATCGTCTGAAACTAATATTGTATACATTCCAGCAGTTAATCCCGAGAATGTTCCTGTTGTATTTTCATCTCCGCCAAGCGTATAAGTAATGCCACTATTGGCGCTCATTGCTGACAAAGTTATTGTGCCGTCGTCTTCTCCATTACAAGAAGTTGCTTCGCTATCTTGCATGACTGAAAAGCCGCTACAATCTATCGTTTGACAAGTTTGTGTACCGCCATTTGCAGGACAAGGACCTGTCGCACGGACTTCAATAGAGACCATTTCTCCAGTTGACAATCCGTCAACTGTATGCGATAAAGGCGGATTATTTAAAGGAAACCAACCGTCATTATTGACATTGACTTCATAGTCTTCTGCATTTGGAATAACATCCCATGTAAAAGTCACAGAACTAGTAGATACATCTGTACAGTTAACTACTGGTGCTGCGTAACTATCTATTACAGTGATAGTTACGTCGTCAGAAGTTTCACAGCCGTAGCTATCAGAAACAGTCAAAGTATATTCTGTTGTGGTAGAAGGAGAAGCGGTTGGAGTTGGACAATCACTACAAGTCAAGTCTGTAGTTGGAGACCAAGAATAATTTACCTCAAAAGTAGAGTTGAACTCGATTGACCAATTTTGAATAGTTCCTGTAAAACCAGTTTCATCATCAATAGCCATTAATCGCCATGTTCCATTGACAGGACTATCGCCAAACCAGAGTGTTTCCCAGTTTCCTTCTGCTGCAAAAGTACCTGTAAAAGGTGCCGAGCCATTAACGATGCTATTCGTTGCTGTAGGAGAAAAACAAGCATCGGTATAGTTCGAACCACCTGCGCCATTGTCACTTGACAAAAGCATGAACTGTCCGCCTGGAGCATATAGATAAATATCGAAATCTTCTGGAGCAGAGTGCCCAAGATTGATACAAACTTGACTAATAAGACCTTCACGCAGTTGAGGAGGATTAAAACCCGAAACCTCAATATCCATATAAGCTGGCACGGGTGGATTGCTGCCCATCGGACCAAAAACAAGAAGTGGTGCAGATGTTGAATTGAAACTCGCACCGCTTACGCTCGATGCTGTAATCGTACCATCTAAGTCAACCGATGCGCCACTACAGACACTCACATCATCACCCAAATCAGGCGTTTCCAACTCAGGGTCGCGCAGATAAAGAAAGAAAGTATCG
This sequence comes from uncultured Saprospiraceae bacterium, assembly GCA_937923465.1. Taxonomy (GTDB): domain Bacteria; phylum Bacteroidota; class Bacteroidia; order Chitinophagales; family Saprospiraceae; genus JAHDCG01. The sequence goes on along the minus strand of CALDUB010000231.1, from coordinate 3,281 downwards.
CGCGTACAATCGTTAATTAAAATATCTAAACCAATGCTTTCGACATTTTCAATATTGGCATCTCCGATTGGAACAACAGGAATAGAAACCGAGGTTTGACCCGCAGGAATAGAAATAGTTCCGCTAATTGTCTCATAATCAACGCCATTAGTCGCATCGCCAACCATTTGATAATCAATCGTTAAATCTGTAGTTTCTGCTTCTGCTATCGTAATATTGAATTCACCTTCTGTACATCCTTCTATCAAAGTACCGTCTAAGGCTTGAGAGTTGGCAGATACTTGAAAACCTTTTGAATTGAAACTCTTTGCTTCAAAAAATACCCCACTATCACGCTGTGCATCACTAATATCTGCAATGACGAGTTTGATTGTATAGGTTTCACAAGGAACGACTATTGCCTCAGCAGTAAAGATATCTAAGTATCCGTCATAGACAGGAAAATCACCTGAACCATTATTATCGTTAAAAAATTCTGTAAACACAGGTGTACAACTTGGATTTACAGGATTTTGTGGGTGAATATTGTTGATAGATACGGCTTGATTGGTACCAGGGATGAGAGCGATATTTTCGCCACCATTTTCGTAAACTCCCGAAAAACCAGGACCACTAATAAAGAAACCAAAAAAGTCATTATAAGGTGTACATCCAAACTCTGGATATTCCTCTGATGCAAAAACATAGCGAAATGAAAGTCTATCCGAACTTGGAACGAAGGTAATCGTATATTTCGTGAGGTTGAAAATGTCTTCTCCCTCAGCTAATAATTCAATATCAGGGTCAGTTGCCGTACTTAGGTTGTTAGCCGAAGCTTCCATACTACCAGGCTCTACGATACCAACATTTGCGCCTTCAGATGCCGCAACACCTGTCGTCAAAACAATACCTTCTTCTAATCCAATATCAGACGTTGCGCTGTTAAAATACCCAACGGCTCTATCTGGACCGTCATATTGGATACTTAAAATTTCAACACCCTCTCCAAGCAATACGTCTTCAATGAGGGTTTGAGGGTCGTAAGGTGGTAGTGAACCAGAGGTGACTTCCATTTGTGCAAAACTAAAGATTTGAACAAATAGAATAAAGAATAGAACCAGTGCGTGTTTCTGTAACAACATGAAATTATTTTTTTTGCGTTTGCATGGCGTCGGCATACTTATAGTGTCTTTTGTGCGAATTTAGTATTCAAAAGGAGGAATGTGGTCAGTTGTATTACGGTGTATTAAATATGTAATTTGCTAGTATTTAGCTTGTTACGAATTGTTTAATTTCAGCGTATAACATGAGTTTTTCCTATTTTTGCCTGCAATCAGTCTATGAGAACAATATGATTTTAATAAGAAGAATAATATCGAACACTAATAGATTGAGCTATTTCATTGCGAAAAATGGCTCAATATCAAATATTTACACATGGTGAAAATATCTAATTGTTAATATTCAAACAAGGAGGTAAAGGAGGTGAAACGAGAATAAAAGGGGGCTTCTCGTTAGAAGATTTTCCTAAAAAGTTGATAGAACTTCCTAATGAATCTTCAGAGGTAAGTATTCAAATATCAGACCCTTTTTACAAGCAAAACGCTGCAAAAACAGTGCGACAATCTTTTATTTGATTGTTTATGAGAATTTGTTGGATATAAATACCTGAAACTAGGTAGGGAATGAAGAAGGTATTTTGTGTGGCTTTACTATTTAGATTGACTTTGGTCGTGGTTATGCTTCTATACTCATCAGGTGACTTCAAGTCACCTGATGAGTATGAGCGATGAGATTTATCAACGAATATGATAAAGAACTCAAGGCTACTATTTGTAAACTTTTACTTTTTTCTTTTTCTTTAGAATGGACGCTTTTAATGAAGGATTAGACGCACTATGTGCGCGATTGATTGCCACTACAGCATAAGTGTAAACATCTCCCTTGAAAACATTTTTATCAATATACCTTTCTACTTTTTTACCAAAAGGTGTGATGTGAATAATGTTTCGCGGGTCAGAAAAATCACCCGTTTCCTTACCTTCAAAACGATAAATGTGATAATAATAAGGGTCTTCTGCAACGTCAGCATACTTCTCCCAACTTAGATAAACATTCTTTTTATCTCCAACAGGTTTTAAAATATGTGGTGCGACAGCAGGCGCTACATCTAACCATACCATTTCTGGTAACTTAGTATCAGACTCATAAAGCACCTTGAGACTTTGTATGATATCTAGCGGGTTTAAGCGTAATTTGGAAGCAGAAAAGTGGATACTTCCGTCAACGGGTTTTGTATCTCTATTTAAGAAGATTTGGCGCGGAATTTCTGTGGCATCCGCCCAGGCAGGGTCTGCATTATTGTCGATTTTATAGATAGCGTGACCGATGTAGAGATTTTTACCAAAGTTCCAATCTGTCCACCAATTTAATAGTTTTTCATAGTCAGCAGGCGAGTAACCGATACTCCAATACAACTGAGGAGCTACATAATCTATAGTACCTTCTCGCAGCCACTTTAAAATGTGAGCATGGAGGTCGTCATAAGCTCTTACACCAGCGCGCGAGTCTGAGCCACGAACGTCATCTATCCCATTTCGCCAGACACCAAAAGGACTAATCCCAAATTGTACATAAGGCTTGATTTCTTTTATTTTTGAGGCAACCATATCAATCATACGCGTAACGGAATATTCCCGAAATGCCGCTTGATTTGGAAAGCTACTGCCATATTTTTGATACTCAGTATAGTCTGGAAACTCTTGGTCGCCACTTTTATAAGGATAAAAATAATCATCGAAATGGATGGCATCCACGTCGTATTTCGTGACGATTTCTTCTACTACATCGGTGACATGCTGTTGAACTTCGGGCAGGGCAGGATTGTAATAATATTTACCACCATATTTTTCAAACCACTGTGGATTTTTAAATAATTGATGTCCAGGGTCGAGCAATTCCGTTTTGAGATTCATAGTGGCGCGGTAGGGATTAAGCCAAGCATGAAACTCCATATTACGCTCATGCGCCGTACGAACCATAAACTCTAAAGGGTCAAAATAAGGTTCAGGAGCGAGCCCTTGTTTACCTGTCAAGTAAGCAGACCAAGGAGCTAATTCCGTAGGGTAGAGGGCATCACCTGCTGGACGAATTTGTACAACTAAAGCATTGAAATTCAGTGCTTTAAGTTCGTCTAAAAGAAAGAGCCATTCTTCCTTTAGAAACTCTCCATTAGATGTCGGAGCCTGCGGATAATCGATATTAGCGACCGAGGCAATCCAGACACCTCTAAATTCTTCTTT
>CALDUB010000230.1 GCA_937923465.1 uncultured Saprospiraceae bacterium | reverse complement strand
ATTTAAGTTAGTAAATATGGATTCCGAAGATAAAATTTTATAATTATTGTCAATAAATTCATACTCTCTTAAACGACTTACGTTCTCAATATTACAGCTACTACTCCCTCTTATATTTATTACAATGTTATCTCCTTTATTATCTAAAGTGTCCACAACAACCAACAAAGTGTCAGATACTATTTTAAGTTCCCATAAAATAGGAACATAAGTTTTAAACTTATCAGAATTTATCTTTAATAAATCTACGTTTTTCTTTAAACCATTCTCCGTGTAAAAAACAGATAAACTATCTAACCCTTTTTCTTCTACTGAGTACCCATCCGTTTTTTTAAGAAAATCAATTTTCTGCTTACATGAGAAAGACAAAAATACTATAAACAAATAAATGAAATTCATATTTTGAAACATATTGTAGTTTTATGAATGATTTAGTGCGTAGCTAATTGTTATTCCTTATATTCAATAGAGGCTTTAACTTTTGCTCCAATAATAATAAGATTTCTTTCCTGACCTGTTTCAATTTTAAGCGCATCAGCTTTTTCATCTAAGTTCTGTCCACTTATTTGAACATCGACAGGTGCTTCTCCAATTGGTAATTGAATTTTAAATGATTCACTTGATGATATAGTTTCGGCACATCGTGGGCAGCCATCTACCACTTTTTGAGTCTCAGAATTTTTATAGGTTACTCCAAGTTTTCCTGCAGATTTTCCTTCTGATGATAAACCAAAGTTTACAGTTAAACCAGCAGATGTTTCTAATTCTACTTCATTATCTTTTTGTATCCAATCTAACTTAATTCCATCTTGATTAGAAATTGATAATTCTGCTACTTCTGCTACTGATTTTATTTTAGCTTCTGTCCCATGTGATTCAAACCCTACTTGAGGTCCTACCATTATAGATATATTTGCTTTTACAGTTATGTGTTCTTGTACCCACTGGAATCCCTTAACCACCCAAGAAGGAGGTCTATAAGAAGAAGGAGGCCACGGAGCTCTCCCGTCAGGGTCGATAAAACTCAAAGGATTATTAAACACATAATTATAAGGAGAATGACTTGCAAATTGGTCCGCCAAAGGGTCAACACTCGTACACCAATTAATAACCGCATCATACAATCTAACCACACAAAACAACCCAAGTCTTTCCTCAATCATTTCCCCACAACAAATCTAACAAAAAAAGCCACACCAGTCCCCTGATGCAGCTTTTAATATCTTCAAAAATCAATGCCTTTACATCCGCACAACTCTCCGATAAATCGTTTTACCTTCAAACACAATCTTCGCCATATAAACCCCACTCGGCAAGTCAGATAAATCAAACGAATCCTCTCCGTGCACAGTCCTCAACACCGAACCATTCAAGTCAGAAATCTGAATATCTTCTAAAATCAAACCTGTTTCGTTTTTAATTCGAACAATGTCATTTGTAGGATTCGGAAAGAGTTCGAAACCTTGTAATTCATTGACATTGTTAGTAGAAGTAATCGTTGTAATCTCTGTCGGCGTGTTCACTGCAAATCGTTCTTCGTTACTCAAGATAGCACTGACATTATCAATTTCAATGTAGATTTCTGTCTTGCCTGCAATATTGTCTATAATACCGATAAAATTAAAGATTTCACCCCAACCAGCAACGTTATTTTGGTCGATTTTGGTGATTGCTACGTCTATCTCTCCCGCATCAATGTCATGGTATTCAAAGGTCATCAAATTCGTCTCAGGAAAGCCTAACCAGCTAATAGGATACTCTAACATAATACTCGCTGGGTCAATAATTTCGGGGTCATATCGTAAAGTAAAAGCCACTCCGTAAACATTATCAACGGGTAAACTTTCTAATCCGAAAATAATCGGCGCGTTAAATTCCATACCCTGCTGCAACTCAAAAGCATCTGGTATATCGACAAACAATGCTGGCGAATTATCGTTGGGTTCTAACTCTACAAATGGCGTGACTTCGTCGTGTGTCAAGTCATAATTGACAGATACTACATCTCGGTCTGCCATAGTTACTTCTCCGTCTCCGTCCGCATCTGCGTGCACATAATTAAGACCAGATGCGAAATTTTCTTGCCATGAAAGAGCTACTTGTGCATCCCAACTTACATTATCTGTTATGCGCTCTGGTCCTGTAAAACCATAGGCGATACCCATGTTTAAGATGTCCATGTTATTGGTAATGCCGTCAAAATTTCCGTCTCCTGGCCATATTATCAAACCTTCACATTGTGGTGTCAAAAAGTCAATGCTCATACAGCAATCTTCCAAATCATCCATACATACCGTCAGAGTCTCAACTTCCGCATTTCCAGCAAAATTTTCAATGGTGACAGGCAGGTTTGCGGTCTCGTAAGTACCTATTATTTCTCCCCCATAAATCAAGTTAAAAAACTCGCCGCCAACGTCATTGTAAACAAAATCAATAGTGACAGCGTAAGTATTTGCATCATTGCACTCTCCCGTTGCTACTTCTAAGTTGTCAATAAAACAATCAGATATAGGACAGTCAACAGCGTCAATTGAAATATTATCAAAGCACTGGTCAAACCCCGTATCGTATAATTCTAAGTTGAAATCACCACCGCCTGAATTAAATGGTCCAACGATATATCCTTCTAGTCCATACTCAAATGGTCCGTAGGTTGCAATCTCGCTAAAGACTTGAAATGTGCTACCAAAACTGGTTTCAGTAAGGAAAATATTAACAAAATATTGCCCTTCATCATTACATTCTGTTGTAAAGTAATCTGAAACTTCTAAGTTACAAACCTCTCCATTTTCAGCAGTACAATCTACTGTGTTAACTTGCCCAAGTTCTAAATATCCTGTAGTACATTCTTCATTTTCGCCATCGTAGACGATGAATTCGTACTGAGTTTCGTTCGCAAGTAAAGGTCCGATTGTGAACTGCTCTGTTCCGTTTTCGTTTTCGTAAGAAAATGTGCCATAGTTAATGCCATTACCAAGTACATTGAAACTTTCACTGATTTCACCCGTGTGATTGAAAAATAAATTGACATAAAACTCTTCATCTACACAGTCTAATTCATACTCTAAACCACTAAAATCACAAGAAGGTATAATGCCACAATCTTGGGCTGTGAATTCTGTCGTATAAGTACAACTTTCAAATTCATCATCAACAGCAATCAACTCATATCCACTCACTCCGTCACCATCAAATGGTCCAACGGTATAGAAATCGTCTCCATATTCAAAAGTACCATAAGTTTCGCCATTACCAAATACACTAAAACTACCTGTACCGCCACTACCAGCTAGCATCAGGATGTCTACATAAAATTGTCCTTCTTCATTACATGGTCCTAACTCTATGGCGCCAATGTTGTCTAAATTACACTCTACATCATCACATCCTGGCGAAACGAAACTGATAGAAGTACTACAATCCCCATTTTCGGTATCTGTAACGATGAGTTCCCAAACGGGGTCAAGATTACCGTCAAATGGTCCTATCGTAATAAATCCTTCTTCATAATTGAAGATGCCGTAATTTTCACCATTTCCTGTTACTTCGTAAGTTGCTGCATCAGAATTAATAGCTGCTACTGTAAAAAAAGCATAGAATTGGTTGTCCTCATCACAATCGATTAAACTAAATTCAGGAATATCTAAGGAACAATCTTCAATATCACCACAGTTGGCTGAGTCAAAAACGATTTGAGCAAAACAGTCTGCGTTACTTTCTACTAAAATATCAATCTCAAAAACTGCGGTTTCGAAGCCGTCTAATGGTCCGATTTGATAGGTGCTTTGTCCAAATTCAAATGGTCCATAACTTGTCCCATTGTAGAAGGCATAAAAGACTTCGCTATCGGTATTCTCTGATTCTAAAGAGAAGTTGACATAGAAATTTCCAATTTCATCGCAGTCTGTTAAGGTGTATTCTGTCACGTTTAAATTACACGTTCCTGGCTCACATTCAGGCAAATCAATGAAAATTTCTTGACAGCAATCAGGACTGTCATTATCACAAATAGTGAAACCTGCCGTGCCTTCTTCTGACGGTGGGAACACGATTTCTATCGGCAAATCAGCGTAAGTATAAAAAGACGTTTCGCCATTAATAATGAGGTCAAAAAAATCGTTCGTTGTATTGATTGGAGTAAAATCAAGCGTATAAAAATATGCGCCGTCATCTGAACAGCCATTGTATTCTGTTGAAATATTTTCAAATCCACAAGGGAAATTATCTAAACAATTTTGTGCTTCAATTTCAACAGAAACACTGCACTCTGCTTGCCCCGCAGGATACACCGTCAAGCCATAATTAGAGCCGTCACCAAGTACAGAACCATGCGTAAAAGTACCTTCTGCGAAGGTAAATAGCACTTCGGATTGTCCTGTAATCTGTGCATAAAATTGGTCGCCTACTTCCAAGCCTGTGACGCCAAAATCGAAGTCAAACTCTGCGGCTTCATTACATTCGTAAATTTCAACAAAGCTTATTTCCAAATCACATTCTGGCTCATCAAAGCAGTCTTGACCTAAAAAAGTCAATTCTACCGAACAAGTTTCATCCATATTATCAACAGCAATCAATTCATAAGTAACATCACCATTTCCTAAAAATGGACCGACCGCATAGCTGCCTGCACCGTACTCTTCTGAGCCATAAACTTCTCCATTTCCAATGAAAGTAAAAGAACCTTCCTCCACATTTGCATTGGTCACACTGACAATAACATAGAACAGATTATCACCAAAACAATTGGCATATTCGTCAAAAGTCAAACTCATGTTGCACTCTTCCGCGTTACAATTGGCAGATGCAAAAGTTAGTATTTGAACACAATCTGGGTTATCCGTGTCGGTCACTATCAGTTCATAAGTAGCCGTCTCTGTTCCGTCGAAAGGTCCTACATTATAAAAAGGTAAATTGTATGCGTAAGTTCCATAGTTTTGTCCGTTTCCTGTGATTTCAACCGTTCCTTCGCCCTCGATTGGCAGCATTTCAAAACCGACAAAAAACTGTCCGTCCGCATCACAAGCTCCTACTTCTACAAAAGGGATATTGATTTGACAGTCGGGTGTATTCTCACAAGGATTGGGCGTTCCAAAATTTAAACTGGCAGGACAAGTTTCATTTTCACTATCAAGAATAGACAATACTAGCGGAGTTTCTCCATCTAAAGTCACAGGTCCGAATAACCAGTCCTCTTGGTCATAAGGAAAATTACCTACAAATTCGTCATTGATATAAGCATTAAATGTCTCGCTTAATACGCCGTCTGTACTGATAGTCGGAACGAAAATATTAAAGCTACCGTCCTCACAATCAGTAAATTGCGCGCCATTCATATACAAACCACATTGTCCTGTCTCATCACAATTGACAACATCGGCAAAGGCTTGTGTGCAACAACCAGGATTGTCATTATCACAGAAATTAAGGACGGCAAAATTGCCTGGTTGTGCAGGAATATTGATTGTCACAGGCATATCTGCGTAAAGGTAAGAAGATAGAAAATCGCCATTTGCGAAGACATCAAAACCTAAATCGCCTGTTCCTACAGCATTAAAATTGACAAGAAACATCGTCCCGACTTCTTCGTTACAGCCTTGATAGTCTAAAGTAAGGTCATTAAATCCGCAATCTTCGGAACTACAATCTGGCGATATAAAGGAAGTATTATCTGCACATTCTTCGTCTGAGGTATCATGAATCATAAGGTTGGTGACACCGTCGGTCGCATCAAAGGGTCCGATAGAGTAAGTCTCGGCACCAGCATAAGTGAATTGATAAGACCAACTATCATCATTAATATAAACTCGAAAAGAAGCAGAGGCAGGATTTTCGGAACTGACCTGAAAATCAACCATAAACTCTCCATTCTCATCACATTCTCCCACTTCTAAAGAAGTAATTCCTATCACACAGTCTATATTCAGTCCACAATCAGGGTCGGAGAATAGCAATTCGTGTGCGCCACAAAATTCGACTCCCGAGGCATCACGAACTATCAAATAATCATCAACTGTACCATCAGCCGAAAAAGGTCCAATAGTATAAACATCTTGCCCGTAATTAAAGGGACCAAACTCTTCTTCTGTACTTCCTAAAAATGCGGTAAAACTAGTAGAAGGCGAATTGAGAGTAGTTGAAACTTGAAAATTCAAGAAAAATTCTCCGTCCTCAGTACAGTCTGAAATCTCTAATGCATCAAGATTGACAAAACAATAATCTTCACAGTTTTCTAATTCAAATGCAGGGTAAGTGTATGTTCCTACACAAGATGCACCAATTTCATTATCAATAAATTCAAAATTATAATCCTCTCCAGCAAAATATGGGAATGGACCAAACTCGTAGTTGATAACTTCATAGTCATAAGTCCCATAATTCTCTCCGTTCAGCATGACCGTAAGACCCTGGCTTCCAGTATCTTCTGACTCAATACTTGCTATAAAATAAACCTCATTAGTTTCACAGTTTATGGGTGCAAAATTGGAAGGCGTCAAACTACAGATAGGTGTACATTCTACATCAAACGTAAAGAAGTCATTGCAACTATCATCAGCGGGGTCATAAACTGATGCGATGTAAGACCCTGAGTTATTTTCCGAAATAGGTCCGACGGTATGTGTCCCTTGCCCATAAATTTGTCCTGTAAATACATCTACTCCGATGAGTAAATTAAAAGTACCTGCGTTGCTACTTTCAGAGTTAATGGCAACATCTACATAAAATTCTCCTGTCGTACATTCTGTTGAGGTGACTGACGTGATGTCTAAATTGCATTGTGCCTTTACATTCGGCGCAAATGCCAAAAGGAATAGACTTGTTAATAGCAAAACCGTATTTCTAGATGTTTTCTGTAAGAATGTCATAATCAAATGCTTTATTTTTAGTGACGATAAAAAGAGAGTCCGCACACTCTTTAGTTTTGTCCTGACAAATAATCGGGATTAAATTTTGAATGCAAAAAATACAATTCAGCTTGATTTTCCTCACCCAACACTACAAAGGTGAACTATCCAACGAACAATTAAAATTATTTATGCTTGCTTTTTTTGGAAAAAAACCATTACTTTGTATGATTAAATTTAGTTTAAAATATTGATTTTCAATTATTTACGACTTAATTAAATTTGGAAAAATTGCAAGATAATTCTCTAATTTTTGCGTTAAAAAAACTATCTCGTAAAGAAATGACACGTTTTCGGGAAGTTTCGCTATCGCCATACTTCAATAAACATGCGGGCGTGCAGGCTTTGATAGGCTACTTGTCCGACAAATATCCTGATTTTTCGGCGAAAGTCTGTGCGCGTGAAATGATTTGGAAAAAAATATTCCCGAAAGAGGAATATAACTACCCGCATTTGGCTTTATTATTTACTTATTCGCTGCGCTTGTTAGAGCGTTTTTTTGCTATCGAAAAATTGGAAGCACATGATACTGATGCGCAGTTTTTAACGGCTGAATATTTGCGAGAAAGGCGCCTTTTAAAACAGTACGAAAAAACTCAGAAAACGATTGAAAAGCAATTGAACAAGGCAGAATTTCGAGATGCAGACTATTACTATCAAAAATATCTTTTTGCAAATGAGCGCGACCAAAAATATTTAAAAATTACGCAAAAACTAGAAGATGATGGTTTGCAAGAAAAGCAAGACTCCCTCGACCTTTGGTTTATGGCAATGAAGTTGCGCGATGCTTGTGAAATGAAAATGCGGCAGCGGTACTTTGGAAAGGAATATGAGGCGGGTTTGTTGTCAGAAATATTGGCTAAAATAAAATCACAAACTACTGATTATCAGAATACTCCTGCGGTTTTCATTTATTATTTGGTTTATGAATTATTGTCAAATGAAGCGCAGGCAGATTACTTTGTTTTGAAAGAAAAAGTGGAAAAAGAAGCAGCTTATTTTTCTAAATCAGAGCTACAGAATTTTTATAATTACTTGCAAAATTTCTGCATTCAGCAGATAAATAAAGGAGAAACTACCTTTTTGAATGAGATATTTATCATCTATCAGTCTCAGTTGGAACGAGAATTAATTTTTGATAAAAAAGGGACTTTGGCAGAGTGGAACTATAAGAATATTGTGACAGCGGGTTTGCGTTCGAATGCTTATGACTGGGTCCGCAATTTTATTGAAGATTACAAAGCACGCCTCTCCCCTTCTGTTGCCGAAAATGCTTATTCTTTTAATCTTGCTAGCTACTTTTTTGCAACGGAAAAGTATCGGGATGTTTTGCCGTTATTGATACAAGTTGAATATTCTGACATACGTTATAAATTGGATGCGAGGGCTTTATTACTGCGTACTTACTACCACTTGGAAGAAACGGAGGCTTTTTACGCTCTATGTGATGCTTTTAATCAGCTGTTGTTGCGTAATAAGGATTTGACTGATTTTCAGCGGACAGGATATCAAAATATGATTAGAATGAGTCGGAAAGTTTTTGCTTGGCATGGGTCGCGAGATTTTGTTAAGAAGGTGGACTTTGGTTTGGAACAAGGTAAGCTGTCTAATGAGTTGGAGGCTTTAAATCCTGTTTTTAATGCGGCTTGGTTGCGGGGAGAATTGGGCTAAAATAGAAAAGCCGCATCAAGTAAACTGATGCGACTTTTCATGTGATGTTTTCACATCAATTTTGGCTTTTTTTCTTCAATTCATCCTGTATGACTTCAACTAAAAGCGGATGTACTTTCAGTTTTTTCGCTATTACTTCGACATTGGCGTCTCGTTTCTTTAATTCAACGGCAATTCTATCTTTTTTGAGTAGTTCTTTCTTGATTTGTTTCACAAATGAAAGGTCTATATTCATAGCTTTAGCAATCATTGCATTTTCAAACTTCAATGCAATACAAGTTTCGATATTTTGTATATCTTTTATTATTTTACCTCGCTCCACTCCTTGTTCTATTCCTTGCTCCACGCCTCGCAGATAAAAAAGGTCCGTATTCACGTCAAAATAACTCGTCTCTTTCATAGAAATAATTTTTGAATTAACTTCGTTGTGCAATCTACGAAATCTCGCAAACATTATCAACTGATTAATAAATTTTGTATTCGCATTCTTATCCTCTTTATTCTTAACAATTCGTCCGATAATTAGTTCCGTTAGGTCACTAACGCTAATATCATCATGATTGGCAATCAGACTAAATATAACCCCTTCGGGATAATCTGAGTCCAAAAATTCTCTATAAGAATAGTCCTCAATATTAATCACTTCAAAAAAGTAATCAAGCCTTTCCCATTTAATGCGACGCTTCATTTTTGCCTTACCTTCTCCCAGATAGACAACGTATTGTAGCACGGGTTTATTGGTTTTCAAGTGTAGAATAGCAACATATTCTAACATTCGACGAGACATTTTAGGACTGTCTGAAGTCTCAAACTCAATATGTATCACCGCTCCTTTTGGATAATCATTATTGTAAATAATATGCAAAAAGTCGGGTTCACGCTCTCGCGTAATTTGTTGTTTTGTATCAGGTAAAGGCTCTCGTTTTGTCCATTGTAAGCCACAGAGTTTTTCGAAAATGAAAGGAATCATTTTTTGACAATTTTCTTTTATGATTTTGTCAATATAATTTCCCTCGCCCTTACCGAAAATCTCTTTTTCGGATTTGCTTCTCATAGTTTTATAGTTGGTGTAATGCTCAAACAACCCAAATGTAACAATATAATCGCAAAATCAAAAACCCTCTACCAATAATTTCTTTATCAAAACAATCTGCCCCAAGTGATAATAAGTATGCTCAATAACCCCGTGAATATTGCGGCTATAATTACCATATTTAATGTCAACAAAGCCTTCTGGCAGTTGTGTTTCAGGCATTTGTTCCACTAGTTCGGCAAACCTCTCTGCATCTGCAAAAGATTTGTCTCTTAGTTTTTCCCAGTCGGCTTGAGACGTGATTGGAGGGCAATCAAAACTGTATTTGTCACGTATGTCCAATGTCCCGCCTTCAAAAACTTGAATCAAGCCTGCAACATAATAATTCAAATGAAAAGTCAAGTCGGCTATGGTGTTTAATGAGCCGATTTTGGTGGTAGCTTCTTGCCATGTTAAGTCTGATATTTCGGCTTTTAGGTTGGTGGATATCCATGTTCCGTTGAGTTGTGATTCTCGGAATTGTTTGGTGATTTTTTTGATTTGGCTCATATTTTAGTTTTTAATAAATATCGTAATTCAAATCTACTCGTAAAGCAGTCAACAACTCCCCCAACAAATTCTCTCCCTTCCAAGTTTTTCTATTTTCAGCTCTTGGGTCATCCTCTTTTAGTCCTATTCCCCATATCTTATCATAAGGAGAGGCTTCGACAAGGGTTGTACCAGCAGTAGAAAGAAATTTCGTCATAAGCTTTTGATTTTGAGTAAACTTGTGCTTGTTTGCGCGATAAACTATTTCTCCTCGATAATATTTCCATTTCCTTTCATCAAAGTTCGAAACTTTTCGACCTAATTCTTTTTGCTTTTTGGGAGTTTGAGCTTTCATTATTGCCTTTGCAGCTTCAATATCTCCAAACAAGATAGCTTTGTGATACATCATATATTGCTCCGTACAATTGAATGTATTCTTGATAGGTAAATCATCCAAAATATCTACATTTCCCCATATTATTCCTTCTCCTTTAAATATTGCAGGATACCATTGTGAAAAACAAGATTTTGATGACCAAAAAAAAGTAAATTTTTCATCATCAGGATAAGGTAAAGCTAATGATAATCTCTCTAAATGAGAGTCTTCCATAGTATCAGTTCTTTCAGGGTAAAATCCTACAGTTCTATTTCTCTTTTCTTCTTTTTCATTCCCAATTTTAGAACTCACTATATCAATCTCAACATCTGTTAATTTTTGCACATTCTCCGTTATCTTCTCTAATGACCAATCCCACCAAGACATTTCTAATAACTGCTCAATCTTCTCTTCAGAAAAGCGTTTTCGTATTAGTTTCGCAGGATTTCCTCCGACTATCGAATAAGGCTCTATATCTTTTGTGACAACTGATTTGGTAGCGATAATTGAACCGTGTCCAATTTTCACACCTGGCATTATCGTCGCGCCATATCCAATCCATACGTCATTACCGACGACCGTATTTCCTTTAGTTGGATAGTTTTTTCCGTCCATTGCATTTGACCAATCTTTTCCAAAAATAGCGAATGGATAAGAAGTGATGGCTTCT
>CALDUB010000229.1 GCA_937923465.1 uncultured Saprospiraceae bacterium | reverse complement strand
CACGTCCTAAGCAAACCAAATGATAGATTCTAAAGACATCAAGAATATATTTAAAGAGCAGTTTCCTTTCTTGTTGGAGAGTAGCATAGACCTTTTGATGTCTATTGGTAAGCTTAAAGATTATAAAAACAAAGAGACAATTATTCGTTTTGACCAAAAAACAGATACGATTTCCTTTGTTTTAGATGGTATGGTTAGAGGTTTTTATATTGATGAAAATGGAGAAGAGAAAACTGTCTTTTTGCGTCCAACACGCACCTTTTTCGCGCCACCAGAGACTATTGACGGTCAAAAAAAATCCAAATACACATACGAAGCTGTTGGAAGTACTGAAATGATTTGTTTTCCATTTACTGCTTTTGAAGAATTTACAAAGACCGATTTGGGTATCGCTCAATTATTTATTGCAGGTTTGAAAGAAACAACTCTGACCTTGGTTTTTCGAGTAGAAACTCTTGTTGGAAAAATGCCTGAAGAACGCTATCTAGCTTTATTGGAACAACACCCACAATTTTTTCAAAAAGCATACAATAAGCATATTGCCAATTATTTGGGTATTACTCCTAACTCTCTCTCGCGAATTATTAAGCGAATAAAGAGGGGAGAGTAATTTCTGAAATTCATTGTTTTCGTACAGGAAGAATAAGGTTTTATGTAGTCTAATGTAATACTGCAATATTACATTAAACTAAAACGAGAATTCCCCAAAAACTTAACTTATGTATATTTTTTTCTGATAACTAATAGTTAATTTTGTCATGTCTAATCAAAAAAATATATAGTATGGATGTTTTTGTAATCATAGGAATTTTGATTTTTTACGGATGTTTAGAGATAGGCAATGGCTATTTTGAAAGTACCAATCGCAATTTTGGGGATTGGATGCAAGAGGCGGGTGGATTCTTTGCATTATCTTTACTTATCAAGCCGTTGTTGGTTTTTACAGTTTATACTTTAGGAACGACTTTCTTTGCAGATTATCAATATATTTTAAGTGGACAAAATTTCTGGTTATTATTCATCACTTACATTTTGATTGATGATTTAATGCAATATTGGTATCATAGGTCTGCGCACGAGTATGAGTTTCTTTGGAAATTGCATCGTTCGCATCATCAGGCAGAAGAGATGGGTTTCTTTATTTCTTACCGAAATGCGGGATTATATTACATTCTAATGCCAAACATCTGGTGGGTGGCGCTTTTTACTTTTTTAGGTGGTGCATTGCCTGTCGCGATTGGTTTGATACTGAAACAAATCATTATCATCGGCTCTCATAGTACCTTATCTTGGGATAAGGTTTTCTATAAATATAAATTCTTAACGCCAGTTATCAATGTCTTAGAGCGGATTTTTATCACACCTGCTTTTCACCATGCACATCATGGAAAGACAAAACTGGACGGCATCAGCGACCCAAATGGTAACTTCGGAAACATGTTTTCCATCTGGGACCAAATCTTCGGTACAGCACAATTTAATCATGCTTTTCCAACAGATTACGGTTTAGAAAATGACCCAAAAGAAAATTGGACTGTTTCTTATTTTTATCCTTTTGTAAAGGCAAAAGACCCTGAGAATGAGATGTCGAAAAATTATAAGAAGCCAGATACGCGGACTTTTGAACCCGCAGAGGTGACATTAGAAAAAGGAAAGCAATATTTATATTGTGCATGTGGGAATAGTAAAAATCAGCCTTTTTGCGATAGTTCGCATCATGGGACGAAGTTTAAGCCTGTTTTATT
The DNA here is from genome assembly GCA_937923465.1 of uncultured Saprospiraceae bacterium. Lineage (GTDB taxonomy): Bacteria > Bacteroidota > Bacteroidia > Chitinophagales > Saprospiraceae > JAHDCG01. The sequence goes on along the minus strand of CALDUB010000229.1, from coordinate 987 downwards.
TGAGGCTAAGCGAACGGGGAAAGTGAGGTTGTGTAATTGTAAAGCGACTAAGACTGGACCTTTTTGCGATGATTCGCATATTGAACTGCGTTAGTTATTAGTTATTATGTTATTGGTTATTGCGCGCGGGAATAACCAATAATTAATAACCAGTAACTACTCCTCAATCCGATACCTCACCCCAACATATATCTCCCGCCCACGCGTCGGTCCCCAAACCGAAGAAGTATCAAAATACTGCCCAAATGGGTTCTCCCAGTTCAAAATGGGACGATTCTGTCTGAAGTTAAATACATTTTCGCAACCTGCGTATAATTCAAATTTCTTTACATCATAGCTAAACTGTGCATTGAATAAAGTGTAAGGTTTAGAAAAGTCTTCGCGTTGAAATTCTGCCGGATTAGAAGCCGTTGACGGTAGACGTTGTACGCCATACCAGTGTGCATTCATATCAAAACGCCAGCGCTCAGATAGGGGAGTGTAGCCCAAAACCGCGACGACCTTATGACGAGAATTAAAGGGCAATAATTGCTTTTCGCCGTCTGTCATGCGGTAAACGTCTAAGAAATTATAGCCTGTTTTGATTTCTAATCTCTTCTTAATTTTGATGAAGACTTCTGCTTGAAAACCATTACTAATGCTTTCGCCTGTGAAGTTTTTCACAGTAGCTAATGTTGGGTCTGTATCGTAATCTGGGAAGATTTGATTTTGGAAATCTGTACGATAATAGTCGGTTGTGAAAAAGCCAGTTATATTATCAGCGTCGAATTTTTGAGTAAAATTAATACCGTAATTCGTTGCGCGTTCTGGCTGCAATTCTTCTGCGAAAATGATGTCGCGAGAACTGACTAAAAGATTAATGTTTTCTGAAAACAAGTTAGTTGTACGCCAGCCTGTACCGATGTTTGCACGTACAGTTGCGCGGTCGCTGAGGTCGTATTTGATTAAACTACGCGGTGTGACTGTCCAACCAAATTGATTGTGAGA
>CALDUB010000228.1 GCA_937923465.1 uncultured Saprospiraceae bacterium | reverse complement strand
ATTGGGTAAATTCGGATTGTAATTGCCAAAGCCGTAAAGCTGCGTCATTTTTCCGAGGGCGGGAACTTTGTGTTTGTCTTGAAACTGAGTCAACATTAAATCCAACAAAACTTTAAAACAATGTACCGTGATAAATAGCGTGTTCGTTTCTTTAAATTTTCCATTTTCCATTCTGTTCCGATTTTTTAATATGAATTACAAAATAAAGTATAATTATTTAGAAATAAAAAAAATAAACTTATGCTCATACTATTTTTGTTTTTTCACAGAAGGGTTACGAATAATATATGATGTGTTTTAAGTTTATGAAAATCAAATAGTTATACATAATATTTGTCTTCTTTAAAATTCGAAATTAGTCCGTAAATCGACTCTTTATCTCACTTTTTTTATAAAACAAAACATGATGAAAAAGTATCTTTACTTAGTATTTCTTCTGATTTCCGGTTTTGCAACGGCACAATCGGTAACTGTTTCCGGAAACATAACTGATAATGCCGGAGAAGAATTAATCGGAGCAACAGTTGTCGAGTCAGGCACAACGAACGGCGTCGTGACTGATTTTAACGGTAATTTTGAAATCACCGTTTCCTCTTCCGACGCATCTTTAAAGGTGTCTTATACCGGATATGCTACTCAGGAAATTCCTTTGGCAGGCAAAAAATTGATGAACATAACACTTGAAGAAAGTGCACAGGAATTGGGAGAAGTTGTCGTGAAAGGCTTTTCGGGAGTAGTCGGTAAAGCAAGAAAAAGAACAGAATCTATTCAAAGAATACCAGAATCTGTCACAGCCTTAAACAGTGAAGGGATAGAAAATGCAGGGATTGACAATATTACTGATTTTGCTCAATTGGTTCCTAATTTAAAATTAAGCGAATCACAGGCAGTAGGGGTTAATTTTTTAATTATCCGAGGGATACCTCAAATCAGAAATGCAGATGCGCCAATCGCATTCGTTATTGATGGAGTGACTATTCCAGACCCGAGTTTGTTGAATCAAGAGCTGTTTGATTTGGCATTGATTGAAGCAGTAAAAGGTCCTCAAGGGGCACTTTACGGTAAGAACGCAATTGGTGGAGCGATTAATATTTATTCAAAAGAACCAACGAATACGCGCAAAAACAGCCTCAAAGTCGGTTACGGTAACGGTAATTCTTACTTAGGTCAATTCGTCTCTTCGGGGGCAATCAAAGAGGATAAAGTATTTTATCGTTTCTCGGGTCAGTACCAAAATTTCGACGGTTTATTCACCAATGAATTTTTAGATAGAAAAGTAGATTACAGCAAAGATTTGACGCTCAGAGGTCAAATTATCGCCAATCTAAGTGATAATTTCAAAGCAAATCTTACGGCTCAATACATCGATACAAAAGCAGGAGCAACTTATTACGCAGTGAATCCGACAGGTTTGGATGCAGAGTTTTTGGATTATTTAGACCCAAATCCTACTGACGACAACAATGTTATTTCTCAGGATACTTACGGAGATTCGGACATGAAAAACTTGTTTACGAGTTTGAATTTGGAGTATAATTTCGGAAAAGCAAAACTTCAAAGTATTACTTCTTTAAATGACGTAGAAAGGAATACGGTCGGTGATTTGGATTTTACGCCGCAGTTTATTTTGGACCAAGGAGAATTTAACAATACAACTTCTTTTAATCAAGAACTGCGTTTGCGCAACACCGATACGAATGCAAAATTCAATTGGAGTTTGGGTGGTTTTGTGCAACAGGTAGAGAGAGATTTTTTCCAAAGTGATTATTTCCTAACAGATGATTTTGCAGTGACAGATTATACAGTCAGCTTTAATACCATTGCGCTTTTTGGTTTTGCCGATTATAAATTGACAGATAAATTAACGGCATCACTCGGTTTGCGCTATGATATTGATAATTATGAGCAGGACGACAGATTGGGCGGAGTTGTCAATGAACGCGACGACAATGTTTTGCAACCGAAAGTTTCTTTGAGTTATCAGGCAACTGAGAGCGCATTGATTTACGCTAATTATGGTCGTGGCTACCGCGCGGGAGGATTTAATCCGCTAACGACTGACTTATACAATCAAGACTATCGCAAAGAAATTTCTGATAATTATGAACTCGGATTTAAGACCTCTTCTTGGGGCAACCGATTTATTTTCAACGGTTCCGTCTTCTATTCTGACTTTTCGGACAGACAGCAATTTACTTATGCAACGGATTTCTTCATTCCAGGAAATTACAATTATGCACAAAGTGAAATCCTCGGTTTCGAGATTGACTCTAAAACGAGAATTTCCAAATACTTAGATTTATTAGTCAGTTACGGTTTTGTAGATTCTAAAATTAAAGAAGGCGGAGCTGTCGGCGGCGAAAGCGGAACGGTGACTGACTTGAGTGAATTTAACGGCAATATTACTTCATTTGTACCACGCAGTAATTTTAATATCGGTTTAGAGTCTGGATTTGATTTAAATGACAACATGAAAATGAACATCGGCGTTAATCTAAACGGTACGGGTGAAATCTATTGGACGGACTTGAATTCAGAGGACACAACTTCTGACGGATATGAACTCTTGGATGCACGGGTAAGTCTTTCTGTGAAAAAAATGAAGTTTACGCTTTGGGGCAGAAATTTATTGGATACCCAATATTACTTGGAGTATGATGCCTTTGGATTTGGTTGGAGAGGCGTCCCTACCACTGTAGGAGCTACGTTTGCGATTGATTTTTAGGAAAAAAAGTCGTAAAGAGAGAGAGGTGAATATAAGATTTACCTCTCTCTTTTATTTACGGATGTTTATTTATTTTCCTAACCAAAATCCAATTATTTTCTATGAGTGAAAAATATAAATCAGCCCACGAACGTGTTTCCAAAATAATCATGGAAGACATGTTTCAGGTAAAGCCTGGAGAAACCGTTGCCATTACAGCAGACTCGGGTTCGGATAAGAAGATTATTGAAGCATTGGCAGATGCTGCTGCTCTCGCTGGTGGATTACCTTTGGTCATGTGGATACCGAGGGCAGAGAATGACGGTCAAGCGGGAATGAAATATTGGCCGGCAGAAGCATTGACTGCTGCGTTGTGTAAAGTTGATGTATGGGTCGAGGCGCAGTCGATAATTATTTTGTATTCGGATATTTGGGAAACCGCAATGGCGGAAAATAAAAAACTACGCTATCTAATTATTGGTGATACTAAAATTGACTCCCTTGTCAGAACCTTTGCGGGTTATGATATTAAGACCTTGGGGAAGTTACTCAGCAAAGTGACAGAGATGTCAAAAGTTGCAAAAAAAGTACGCATCACGAGCGAAAACGGAACGGATGTTTCTTATGAAACAAATCCGAATTATGCTTTTGATTATGATGACGGTGATTTTTCAAAACCAAAATTTTGTACTGCACCCGGTTACGTCAACATTGTTCCCAAAATCGGGAGTATGAACGGTAAGATTGTTTTTGACGTATTAATGGAAGCTGACGTTAATAAAGGAAGCGTTGAATTTGAAATGAAAAACGGCAGTATCTCGAAAATAATCGGCGGAGCGGAAGCAGAGAAATTCAGTAATTTTCTGGCATCCTTTGACGACTCAAATATGTACAAAATCTCTCACAATATGTTTGGTTTAAATCCCGGTATCCGAAAATTAAGCGGTGACCTGGTAGAAGATGAGCGGATTTGGGGAGGGGTAGATTTTGGATTTGGACATACGAGTCCGATAGATATGCCCCCTGACGGGCAGGTCGCAAAGTCGCATTTTGACGGCGTTGTCGCTAAAGTAAGCATTTACTTAGACGACCAAAAGATTGTAGATAACGGAGAAGTTTGTCATCCTGATTTAGTAGATTTGGCGAATGACGTTTTAAATCAATATGCGCTTTAGAATTGGACTTTAGACAAAAGATATTAGATTTTAGACCTTAAATGTATTGGCATATAAACTTGTACTCTAAATTTGAAGCTCTCAAAAATCGTAAGATTTTTCTCTTTGCCCTCTCTCGAACACGTATTCTATGCAAATCACGCTTAAAAAACTCTGCGACTTGGCGTCTCCGCGTTCAATTTTTTGTACTGCAAGTTTGTTTGTCAACACATCTAACGTCTAATTCAGAATATTCTCAGCATGGCAGAAAATAACCAATACGCAACTTCAAAAGTAACATCAGAAGATTTTACATCCGGCTGGACCGTTGCTTTGATACTTGCGGGTATGGGATTCAGTTTACCCATTCTTTTTTTAGGCTCCGAAATTGCTTTGGGTATTGGTCTGAAAGATGCCTTAATTGCTTACGGAGTTTCCACTTTAGTATTGACAATACTATGCTTGGTGACTACCATAATTGGGACCCGCTCGCGCCTTTCTACCTACATGATTTTACGTTTTTCTTTTGGAGAACAAGGAGCAAAAATTATTAATTTTATCATTGGTTTGAGTTTGTTGGGTTGGTTTTCCGTTGCCTTAGAGTTGTTAGCACAGGCTATTCAAGAAACGGGAACCGAAATTCTCGGCATCACCTTTCCTCTTTGGATTATTGTGTGTGTCGCGAGTGTTTTCATTACTGTAACAACTATCTATGGCATCAGAAGCATTGAACGATTGGCGAATATTGCCGTTCCTATACTTTCTGTATTTTTATTTTACGCCGTATACGTCGCATTATATCAGTCCGCAGGCTATCCGGATATTTGGGCGTACCAACCGCTAGAACGCAATATGTCGCTCTTTGACGCCACATCTGTACTGATAGGTTCATCCGTTTTGGTGCCCGTTTTAATGGCGGATTTTTCTCGCTTTATTTATAATGATAAACAGAGTTATATTGCTGTTTTGGGAATAGTGATAGGTACTCCGCTCGTTTTGTTTATCAGCGCTGTTATGGCAATCAAATCCGGGCAAGCAGACATAATTCAAATCATGAAGTCGTTGGGTTTGGTTTTACCCGCTTTTATTTTGTTGTTTGTTTCGACTTGGGTAACTAATGCTACTAATTTATATTCTACCGTTCTTACCTTCTCTACTATTCAAACCAATTGGAATTTCAAACTAATGAGTTTGATTACCGGTTTGTTAGGAACACTGCTCGCCTTATTTCAATTTTCTGAATATCTTTTTGCTTTTTTAGACATTCTCGGCGTTTTTGCGCCTTCTATTTCCGCTATTTATATCATTGATTTCTTTTGGGTTAGAAATCAAAAATACGATTTATCGGAAATCAATTCATGGAATACAAAAGGAATAATCAGTTGGGCAATTGCTTCTGTTATTGCTTTACTTACTTATTTTGAAATATTCCAACTCACACATGCTCATTTTATTGACTCGTTTTTGATTGCGGGAATTCTTTATGCTTTTTTGAATAAGGATGTCTTTGTCAAGAGATATAGATAAATACTTCCGCCTCAAAACAGCTTCTAGTAAACTATATATTTAAGATAACTTACTCAAAATACAAGCTTGTCCTTTCATAAAAAGCAACCAATTCTCGTCGTTATCTATCTATATATAAGTAAGTGACGTTATTTATTTGGATAAAATTTGAAGGCAAGATTTTTTCGATAGTTTTCTTTTAAAAATCGTTGCATACCGTGTTCCGATGCTCTGCTCGGAAGTCTGCACTACGGAACTATTTTTAAGAGGAAAATA
>CALDUB010000227.1 GCA_937923465.1 uncultured Saprospiraceae bacterium | reverse complement strand
TGTATCGTAAATTGCCCGTGGCATTTCTATGGATGAATACATAATTTAATTTTGAATGAAGAATTTTGAATTTTGAATGACAAGCTACTGTCTGTCAAGCTTATTCAAAATTGCAATGCTACTCTTCTTTGTGGTGGTAAGGGAGTTTGTAAAAAATAACCTACCGATTTGACAGGATACTTGTCCGCCTAAAAAACATAAAAAATAGTTCTCCCGACTTGTCAGTGCGGGACAGGCTGTGATGCAGACCATACAACGATTTTTTAAATTTCTTGGGCGAAAAATTCTCACTGTTCGAATTGGTAGATTATTCTCTACAAACTCCCTAATTCTACTAATTTTGGACAAAGATAATTTATTTCTGTTTATCCACCCTCTCCTTTCTGTCAAAAGAAAATCACAGATTTTACTCTAAGATATTTTATTGAGATGTTTTGAAAAGGTCTGACAACCAATGAGTTAAAAAATTTAAAAATTCTCGTTCAAAATTATCTCTACTCCCCTACTCTTTCTTAACTTCACGAAAAATATCATGATTAACAGTTCATGGTTAAATCGTTCATAAGTTCATAGTTATAAAAAATGGCTGCTAAAAAAGATGAAACAGCTTCTTTTGTATTAAGATTTACGCAAAAAATCTTTCAATCGGAGGAAGGAGAAGCGCAGGTGCAATGGCGCGGCAATATTCGCCATGTCCAAACCGGGGACGAAAAGCGTTTTTCTAAATTTGAAAATGTTACTCAATTTATACAAGAAAAATTGGCAGATTTGACGGTGACTGCCATGGAAGATAAGTCGCCAGAAGAACAAAAAGGTATCTTAGCAAAAAGCTTTGATTTGTGGAAGAGAATGGCTTTAGAGACTCCAAAACTGGTTGCTGAAACTATCAAAGACCCTAAAAAGGGAATTGCGCAGATTCAAACACAGATTAGCCAAGCGGGTGAGTTTATCGGAGCAACTATTGAAGATGCGAAGGATAGTTTACCCGAATTGCCAGATATCATGGGGCATAGTAAGGAGGAGCATTCTGCAATTATGAGCAAATTGGAGGAGATGTCTGTGCAAATGGAAAAGTTGAGTAAAGAGGTGAAGCGACTTTCTAAGAAATAGTTATTGGTTATTGCGTTATTGGTTATTACTGCTTTAGAGATGTGATAACTTTGCCTTTTCAAAACATCCTTTCTCTTTCATGGAATCGCTTCAAAAACAACTCTTAAACATACAAAATAAACGAGAAAACACTGCTATTCAGGTGTTTACACTCGGTAGCTTTCGCGTAGTGCGGGAAGGTGTGGAAGTTAATGCAAAAGATTGGGGGCGAGATAAGGCAATTCAATTATTCCAATATTTGGTGACGGCGCGGGAGAGACGCGGTTTGCATAAGGAGCAGATTATTGACCGGATTTGGGAAGAATATGATGCGAAAGCTGGTGAGCAGAATTTTAAAGTATCCATGCATGGCATTAATAAGGCGCTCGAACCCAATCGCCCAAGTCGAACCGAACCAAAATTTATCTTACGGCAAGGTGTTACTTACCAACTCAATATTTCAGATATTTGGATAGATGCAGAGGCGATTGACCACTGTATCGAAATTGGAAATCAAGCACTCGGAGATGATGACAAATTAGCAGAAGAAGCCTATCGAGAAGCCATAAATTTGCATCATGGTATTTACCTTCCTAATCGTTTGTACGAAGATTGGTCGAGTGAAGAACGGGAACGTCTGCAAGTTCTTGCTCTTGGGGCTATTATTACTTTGGCAGAATTGGAACTTGACCAAAATCCAATGGAAAGTGTACGTTTAGCCTCTCAAGCCATCCAGATTGATGCTGCTTGGGAAGATGCTTATCGCGTGCAAATGCAGGCATATTTAAATAAGGGAAATCGTCCAATGGCTATTAAGACTTATCGAAGTTGTGTAAAAGTCTTGGAGGAAGAATTTGGAATTGAGCCTTTGCCTGAGACACAAAAGCTATTTCAAGTTATTAAGGGTAAATAAAAGAAGCTACAAATTGGAAGCATAGCTTCTTTTTCAACTTTTAAACAGCATCCAACTCACTCTCCAACTTTAAGACCGCATCTCCATCATTCTGCTTTATATAGTAAGCAGGATTATCTTTCGTACCTTTTCGTGTGACTTCATTTCCTTTTATCTTTCGGGTCGTCTTTTCTTCAAATGAGGATTGTATCTTCCCCTCCCCTGTGCCATTGCCCCAATTCCATTGAACAGAGTCCCCTTCTTTAAATTTTGCCATTTTAAAATATTTTTTCGTTCTTTGACAAATCCTCCCACGTTGCGGGGGGATTTGTCAAAGAACCTATTTTTTTGTTAGAAATGCAATCCTAAAACGAAAGTGTTTTTCTTTTGTTCGCTCTCATAACTCATTTGTAACTCATCTGTAACTACCCTCCTTTATCTTTGTATCGTAATTAAAAAAGAACCTCGAGAATTTAATTTCTTGATTAAAAAATAAAATACAGAATGTTTAACATCAAAGAAACAGCAAATACACTGAAGTCAACGGCACAGAAAGTAAACAAAGAAGTTTTGAAAACTTCTGAAGTAGTTGTCGAAGAAACAATCGCAGCAGGCGAGGAATGGAATAAAGTTTTCGAAAAAGCATTGAAAACTGGTACGCACATCTTAGGTCAACAACAAGAGTTGGGACTTATGGCATTGGAAGGCATGAAAAAACAATACGCTACAGGTAATGTGCGTCTAAGAAAATTGTTTGGTTTCCAAACTCCAGAAATCATAGAAACAGTAGAAGCTAAAGTAGCAACTGTAGAAAAGAAAGCAAAAAAAGTTTTATCTTCTACTGCTAAGAAAGTAGAGAAAGAAGTTGCAACAGTAGAAAAGAAAGCTAAAAAAGTACTAGCTTCAACTGCAAAAAAAGCAGTAAAGACAGCTAAACCAACAGCAGCTAAAACAAAGAAAGTGTTAGCTACTACTGCAAAAAAAGCAGCACCTAAGGCAGCTACAACTAAAAAAGTAACTCCAGCTAAAGCTACAGTTAAGCCAGTTGCAAAAAAAGCAACAAAAATTGATTTGAAAGTCATTAACGGTATCGGACCAAAAATGGAGAAAGTTTTAAATGCAGCAGGCATTATGACTTACTCAGATTTGGCAGCATTTAACGAAGCAGGTTTGAAAAACATCTTGTTAGCTGAAAACCCACGCTACGCAATGTACGAACCAAAAGAGTGGATTGCAGAAGCTAAAACATTGATAACTAAGTAATTAGTTGGAAAGTGTTCGTTGGTAGTTGAAAGGCATCTATAGCTCAAACTACCTTCTCATAATCATTTCATTAAAAGTTCAACCCTATTTGGGTTTCAAAATATATCTTTGAAAAATCTCGTTATTCATGACAAGATTTTTTCAAAAAAACTAAAAATCATGGCTAAGAAAGTAGTAAAAAAATCAGCTAAGAAAGTAGTTAAAACTACAGAAAATAATATCGCTAAAATCGCTAAAACAGCGAAGAAAGTGAATGCACAAGTGCAAGAAGCAGCTCAGTACGTAGCTAACGACATCATGGAAAATGGTCAAGCAGTCCGCGATACAGCAGTACAAGCAGCAGAAAAAATTACTTTGTCTGATAGCATGAAAAAAATCAAATCTACTGCTACTAAAATCAATGCAGAAGTAACGGATACTACGGTTGAAGTAACAGATGCAATGGTTAAAACAGGTAAGAAATTGACGAAAACAGCTACTGACCAAGTTAAAGCTGCTGTCGAAAATATTGATGTACAAGCTGGTTTAACTAAGGTAGGTAAAATTGCTAAAAAAGTAAATGCTTACTCTTTGGAGACTGCTGAAGAAATCATCGAAGCGACAGAAAAAGGAAGTGTAACTTGGAATAAGCTTATGAAAAAAGCTATCAAAGGCGGTTTGAAATTTGGTGAGAAAAACCAAGAACTTATCTTTGATACTTTGGAGGTTGTGAAAAAGCAAGTAACTAAAAGTGCTTACCGTGCTACGGAGATTTTGACTAAGAAGTAATCATACGGTAGACGATTTACGGTCGCTTCGCTTGACGGTGGACGGTGCGTGACTTTGTCTATATTTTATAAAGAAAGCCTGATTGTCATAAGACAATCAGGCTTTCTTAGTTTTCAGGTGAAAGGTTTAGTTTTCTTTTCCTTCAATTATTTTCTACAGCTATTCTTACAAATTTAACCAATAAGTAAATTTCGCCGTGATAGCTCGATTTCTAACTCCTAAGTTAGAAAAGTCTTCCGATAAATAATTGTCCCCATAAACCAAAAAGAAGTCAGAAGCGGGCTGAAAACGCCATTGCAAACGCCCATTAACATTCAAGTTTTCTTGCTGCCTATTATATTGAATAAATGCAGTTAAGAAGAGTTTTTTTGAAAAAGTAAGGTCAAATCTTGGTCGAAATAGATGTAAATTAACGGGGATAAAAGGTTCTGCTAGTCGAATATGATTGTAACTATAGTCAATCGAAATAGATGCAAAAGGCTGAAATCTAAACCGAACATCAGCCCCAAGTGCTAATCTAGTTCCATTAAAAAACTGTCCATAATTTGCTCTTACTCTATATGCAATTTTCTTTGTACGGTCGGAACGGAAACTCGAAAAAACTCTACCAAATGAATAATTCTCATTTCCTGCCAACACTTGTCCATCCTCTTGTATTTGTGTCGGGTCAAAATCATCAAAAAGTAGAATTCGCGACCAATTACCTTCAACAGAGAAGGTCGAAAAATTTCGAAATTGCATAGTCCACTCAGCAGTCAAACTAATATCAGATAAGGTCCAAGGGTCTATTCCTTCTAATGGGTCGTTGCCTATTTTATAAATAAATCGAGTATCAAAAAACAAGGTATGCTTTGAGATATTACTATTTTCTGGATAGAAAAATAGGCTTCCTTCGGGACTCACTAAATAGATATCTGTTCGTGGCACAAAACCTACTTCGGCATCATAACCTGCACCGATGTAGAGACTAAAGACCTCTGCTCTAAATTTTCTTGTACTGTATTCTACAAACCAATGATTTGAGAATTTGTCTTTAAGACTAGACTCTGTAATAGCAAATTGCTGAGAGAATTTCCCATTCCAATGATTATCCTTTGTCGAAAAATTGTAATCTCCTCCAAATACACGGTTGTAATTACTAAAACTACCCGTAAAGTCTTTAGCGTTTATTGCTTGTTTATTGATACCAATAAATGCGATATTAGAACGTGCCCCAATATTACGTTGCAATACTCCGACGGTATAATTAAAACTCGGTAAATCATTATCTAGCTGTGCCGCTGTCTGTGTGTTCAAAAGTCCAATCCGTGTTCGGTCATTGATTTTTCCACTTAATCTGGCACCGTACAAAATAGTATTTTGAATGGACTCATCAGTCGCGGTATCTTGTGTGATACCTATCCGTCGTGAAAAGAAAGGTTGACTCCGCCCTGTTCCAAAACCACTAAATAAATCTGCATTTTCTTGAAAAAATTGCCGTCTTTCGGGAAAAAACAGCTCAAAACGATTCAGATTTGTAACTTGTCGGTCTACTTCTACTTGCGAAAAGTCGGGATTTACCGTTAAATCTAGATTTAATCCGGAGGTGATTCCAATTTTCACGTCGCCGCCTGCACTAAAATTTCCAACTGCCTTTGTTTGTGTTTCGTCTTCAAAGTCTCGACTAACGCTCCCTGCTAAAAAAGGAATAACAGAGACGTTCAATCCCGTTTTTTTCAGCGGCTCTTCAAAGTTCATTTCTGCCATATAATTCAAATCCGTGAGCGTGAAATTTATCGGAATTTGCATAAAAACCGAAATCTCATTGTGCTGCGTATCATAACGATAGGCTGAAAAACGCCAACTCGTCGCCCCCTCTTCAAAGCGAATCGTATTGAAAGGAATAACAAACTCAGCAATCCAATGGTCTCCGTGAGCTGTGGCATTTCCTCTCCATTTATTGTCCCAACTATCACTAAAATCGCTATTATAGCGACCTCCATTATACACCAATGCTTCTCGACGTACACCTTTTGCATTCATTCCAAATACAAAAGCGTTTGTTTTGTCTTTAAAAGTATCAAACAGCAAAGTAATGTTATCTGTGGCAATAAAGCCATAATCTCGACGTAATGAAGGAACAATCCAATCTCCGCCTTTACTATAGCATTTTGTGACAACATATAAATTGTTGTCATCATAAGCCATCATCATTTGCGTAGGGGCTAATGCTGCAACAGAATCACTTGGAAATTTTTGTGAAAAATTTTCCATGATTTCTGACTCTGACCATATTTTTTCGGTTAAAATACCATCAGGAATAATTTTTTCGGTAGTCTTTTTAATCAGGTAAGCAGGTGGTTTATCTACAAAGTTTCGATTATCAACTTCTTGGGCAAAAAGTTGTACTCCTATAAATAGGAGGAAGAAAAGTAAGAGTTTTTTCATAGTAATGTTAGGTATAAGTTTTTAGCCAAATATCTTAAAAAACACAAAAGTGATAAGCAAAGAAACAAATAAATTTCAGATTAAATAAAATTAAACAAGAATAGCTTTGAAATAGGAGGAAACCTCTCCCGTGTTTTAAGTTCGTTTGAAGATAATCGTATTCTTTCTACTATAATTTTTACGACGGAAAGTACAGCTGAGGTAGCCGCAGGATTGATAAGCAAAACAGAAGGAAAGTTACTGGATTTTTTAATTAGAATTAAAACGGTAGGGAACCATCTTCCTCATCTTCTTCTCCGTCATCAAAGCCCATTCCTCCCATGAGTTCATCAAGATTTAAATCATCCTTCGACTCTTTGTCGTCGAAAGAGTTTTCAAAACTATTCATTTCTTCTACATCATCATCATCCCCAAAAGATAATTTATAAATGGCGCAAGTGCACATTTCTGCACCATAAATACAGTTGTCTTCATCATCGTCACAAAAGCCTAAATAAACACTTTCATCAGAAGGCCAAGGCACTACCCTATCCCACTGCTCCCGAAATAACTTGTACTTCATCTCAATATTCAGTCCGTCAGGAAAGAAAGGTACATAACCAGCATGCCACCATAATTTTTCAATGGCACGAACGACTTCAATCACCATTTCAACTGATAATTGCTCTAATTTTGGAAAAAGAGCTTGTGGCACATTTAGCCATTCGGATAATGGTTTACTTTCTTCTTCTTTATCACTATCGCCAAACATTTTTTCCTCGAAACGGGCGTATTGTTCCTCATCGTCTTCGTCCTCCTCCTCAAAGTCATCCTCAAAATCAAAATCGTCATGGTCTGGTAGATTTTGGAGGGCTTCATTTAAGTCACTTAAAAGTTGCTCATAATAGCGCCGCATACTAGCACTGAGTTCCACTTTCCGAGTAGGTTCTGCGATGACGATTTCATCTTTATGTGGCAATTCATCCATCATCTCTACAACCTCACGGCAAACACAAAATTCGCCAAGAGCACAAGAACTCACATCTGAATCACAAAAATCAATGGTAATAAGACCAAAATTTACCCAGGGAACGGGCTCGGTCAAGACTTTTACAAATAGCTCATATTTTAATTGCGTTCCTACTCCTTCAGGAAAGACCGCTTCGTAATTATAGACACTCCATAACTCAGTCATCGCATCTGTGATAACCAACATCTCTGCGTCATTCCACCGCTCTGCAGGAGGAAATGCACGCGCATCTAATCCAAACCATTCGCACATATTCTGTAGAGGCGAGTTCATATATTCCTCTGGTCCTCTAAATATTTCCGAGACATCCTCTTTATGCTTGGATGCTGGCGGTCTATTTCTCTTAGCAGATTCTATATCTGCCAATAGGTATTTGAGGTACTTTTTCATAAATTCTCTTTGCTCTATATTGTTCTGCTTTTCAAAAAGACTTTACTTAAAACCATATCGCCAATAGACAAATATCCTTTTTTTATGTGATAAATTCACTTTTTTAAGCTAAGAACTAGCAATTTTTCAAATTTATATTTTTGTTCTATCATGACACGCAAAATAGAGTTGTCAATATTTATAATAAAACAATAAAATTTCATTAATTACATGAGTGAATTTTATCTTTTGCGTCCAATTCTATTTCTCTCAATAAGCTATCCTAGCAAACTCAGCTTCTCCATTATCTCTACTTTGTATTCTTCTTAATGAATTCATTCAAGGCTGCATTTATCATTTCATCTTGTGAGATGTACTTTCCAAAAAACTTTACAGCTAATAATTCTTTCAGTTTCTGCTTTGTCTCAATTGGCGTATCAAAAGCCATTCTGACATAGTCGGTGCCTCCTGTTTTCCATGATTTGCGTCCTACTTTGGTCGGCGCCTTAACTGCCTTTGTCTTGACAGGTTTCCGTGCTTTGGGTTGTTCTATTTCGACTACTCTAGTCGTTTCTGGTGTTTTTTCAACTGCTTCCACCTCTTTGTACATCCGTTTGACTGGAGCCTTTTCTGATGTTTTCTTTCGCGCTTTGAGTTTTGTAAAATCCAATCCCCCTTTCATATCTGCCATTTTAATTTGTTTTAAACTTATGTGATAATTTCTCTACTACTGTTAAATTTCTATCAAAAAAAATCTCTCAGAGACACTCTAAATGCTATTAGAAGTTCTTTGAGTTTAAAATTTTGAATTTAGCTAAATTCAAATAACTTCTTAGAGCGTCAACAAGTAATAAATTTCGTCGCCCAATGCTGACATTTCTGCCTTAGCTGCTTTATCATTCGTATCAAAAAGAGTGTAGGTATCTAAAATGTACTTGGTATGAATAACTCTATTAGCCAATTCGGCATCCAAAACTTTGATGCGTTCTTCTGCTTTAAACGCCTCTCGGAAGCTATCCTGAACAGTACTACTCTTGACTGCCATATTGATAACTATCGTTGTAATCATGTTCGGATTACGGTTCATTGCGTTTTTCAAGGTGTCAATAGAACGCATAAGTGAGTTGTAATCAGAAGTTGACGGTTTAATCGGAATCAACACCATATCTGAAATGTCATAAATGCCTTCCAATTGTGTCGTCAAAACTGGTGGCGTATCTATGAAAATCAAATCGTACTCTTCCGATTCTGCTAATGCCTCATAACTTCCAATTTTCTCTTTTTTCAATAAAGTAATAGGAACTCCCGTTCCATTGTCTTCCCAGCTTTGAATATTATCCGTTATCGTTTGCTGGATGTCTTCGTCGAGGACAGCGACTGATGCACCTCGTTTGGCGTAATAACACGCAAGACCGTAAGCGACTGTACTTTTGCCTACTCCTCCTTTTGCGTTTGCGACTGTAATGATGAATGCCATTCTGTACGTTTGTATTTTTGTTTAAAAGTATGTTTATACATTTGAATTAAAATACATTTTCACACTTGTATTTTTGTTTTTTAATACAAATGTACTTTTGATTATAAATACAAAAATTCATAAATACATCTGTATTTTAATTCGTTTTCACAAAAGTACATCTGTATTTTTGAATTAACAAATAAAAATACACTTGAATTTATGTACAAAAATAAATTCAAAAATGTATTTTTGAATTTTTGTACATAAATTTAGAGAAATATCTACACATTTGTACTGGATGTATTTTTGTACATAAATTCAAAAAAGAGAAGATAGTAATAGAATTTATTGAGAGTTTACGTATTTGTGTATTTTTGTACAAAAATTTATTATGCTGATAATCAAGTTATTAAGAGATAGTATTTTTACACATTAGAAATATATCTAAAAAATAAATAGACAATAGAAAACGTAAGTAACCAAAAATGGATTAAGCAAATTATTCAAGACAACCTACTTAAATCAAGGCATTTATCTAAAAAGAAATTCTAAATTAATTTAGAATTTTTATTTTTAATAGTTAAATTTATCAGCAAGATTTTCAATTAAAAATCTTGCTTAAATCTATTTACATTAAAAAATATAGAGCGATTTGGATGAGCGTAAATCAAAAATTTCATAAAATAAAATAGTGAAAAAAGATAAAATAATGCTTGCTAAATATAGATATTCTCTCTAATTAAATTGAAATATTTGTGAAAAAAAATTACTCCTCTGCAATTGTTTAGGCTTTTAACAGAAGATATTAGATGTTAAATTTTAGACAAAGCAACCGAAATGTGGCGGAAACCATCTGTTTAAAATTCTTACTAGCCAATGTAAAATGATTACTGTTTTTTACATTCAATTATGTCTGGTTACTTAGAAGTCTAAGACTATTCAAATTATCGTTCTCCGTCAAATTATTAGGACAAATGAAATATGAGAGATTTGGAAGAAGTAAGCACAATTCTCTAACTTATGTTCCAAATCTCTCATATTTAGTTTACAGTGAATATAGCCATTTTAAGCGATTGAATTCTTTGCATCACAGAAAGTACTGTCTTTCTGTGATTAAGTGATTTTAAAAGGCTTAAAATTGGTTGTCATCTAATTATGAGCTTATTTTAAAATCAATTCTAAAATTAAAAAGAATCAACACCAACATTTCTTAATCTCTCTTTTGTTGTTTTATTATTTTTAATTCTTTTAGAATCTTTTAGGCAGGCGGAGAGTCAATAGTAGCAAGGCTTTCAGCTTTTAACTATGAGTATTCCGGAACAAACTATGAGAAATTTAGAACTAACTATGAGTGTTTTGGAAAAAAGTATGAGTAAAATGGAACTAACTATGAGTGTTTTGGAAACCATGAGAGATTTGGAACGAAATATGAGTAAATAGGAACGAAACATCTTCTAATATTCTCTTTTTTCGTTCTTTTTTTCTCATATTTGAGCTTAATTATATGATTTCAAGGCGTTGCGTTCCAAATTTCTCTTTTTAGCCTTAACAAATAGAGTGCCTTCTTCCATTTTACTCATATTTAATGAAAAAAAATAGATGCCTCTTAGTTTCTTCCAAATCTCTCATAGTTGAGAGAGATATTTTGCTAGCAATTTTTAGCTTATTTTTACTGCTGAAACCAAAACCGACAAAGCATGAAAAAGAAGACCAACAAAGGTATTGTTCTTATTAAGAAATCCAACAATCTAATCGAGTCGAGATATAAGTTTGATATCTGGGAAACGCGATTTTTTCTTTCTGTACTGGCACAGATAAGAAGAGAAGACGGTGATTTTCATGAATATAGAATTTGGTACAAGGATGTTATTAAAACCTTTGGTTTGAAATCTGGAGATTCTTACTCTTTATTACGGGCTGCTGCCAAAAGTCTTCATGGAAAATCTTTTTTTGTCAGCTATGAAAAAGAAGGGGCAACCCGCGAACAACAATACCATATCCTCAGAAAAATTGACTACTTACAAGAAGGTCAAGACAAAGAAAATCACGAATACATCGACGTAACTGTAGAGCAAGAAATGCGTCCTTTTTTGCTAGAGTTGCAGAAGAATTTTACAGCTTATGACTTACGAAACATCGTTAAATTAAATGTCTATCCTGTCCGTGTATATGAACTTCTGAAGCAATACGAAACTATAGGTAATCGTAAGTTAGAAGTAGAGGAGATGAAAAAGATGTTTGAGGTGACCGATAAATACAAGGCATTTGGGGACTTTTACCGTTGGGTAGTAAAACCTGCGATTAAGGAAATTAATAAGCACACAGATTTGACGATTACAGATGTCGAGAAAATCAAAGAGGGGAGGAGAGTGACTGCTTTGCGGTTTCGATTTAAAGGTAAACGGGGCGCAGAGTTAGCCGAGGCTAGAGGCGAAAGCACAACTAAAGAGTTTGAATATACCGAGCCAGATAATATCGCACATGATGTATCTGACAAAGACCGCATTTTCGAGATTTTTCATAAGGATGTTGTCAAAAGATTTGGCGTCACGCCTTCTTCTTTTTTGCGTCTTTTAGATGATTACAATGAAGACCAAATCGCGAAAGCGGTACGTGTCACCGGGCGCGCCAAGTTTAATCAACAGATAAAAAGTAATACAGCAGGTTTTTTCATCCAAGCCTTGAAGAATGGCTATACTGATGAAAAGGAGGAGGCGGACCGCAAAAAAGAGGCTCAAAACGTCGCAAAACAGTCTGAAGAGGAAAAGAAAAAACATTTTCAAGAGCTCAAACGCGAGATGTCAGCGAAAATCAATCAAAGAATAAAAGAGTTAACGACGAGCAAACCAGATACGACAGGTAAAGCAATTGCAAATTTAAGAGAAAGTCCCTTGGCAAAGGTTGTCATTGAACAGAAAGAAGAGAAATTGGGGCGCAGTCTAGAAATAGAAGATTTTAGAAAAGACAAAATGCTGAGAGAAATGGTAAAGAGTAAAATCGTGGAGTCGGAAAAGGCGTTTTTTAAGGATATTTTGGAGGAGTATAAATAGCTATAAATTGATAGTTGGAAGTAAACAACCTCCAACTATCAATTTATAAAATTATCCTAAAATAACCTTCAATCCAGCAATAAAAGCCTTACTAGACTTGCGGTTTCCAATCGTCACCCGCACACAGCCAGGCGCACCAAAGCCCGCCACTGGACGCACCATCACGCCTTCGCTTTGCATTTTCGATTCAAATTCCAAATCATTCATTTCTGGTTTCATCAGGATGAAGTTTCCTTGCGATTTCCAGTATTTGATAGGCAATTTGTCCAATTCCTTGTACAAATACGCTTTTTCTCTGAGAACTGTTTTTACCGTTTTTTCAATAAATGCGGTGTCACCCAAAGCAGCAATTGCCGCTTTATGTGCCAAAGTATTTAATAAGAACGGCTTGTACAACTGCGAAATATACTTGATGATTCTTGGAGTAGAATAAGCATAACCGATTCTCATTCCAGCTAAACCGTAAGCTTTAGAAAAGCTATTTAGACCGATAACATTTTTACCTTCTTTGATGTAAGGCAAAGCCGTCGTGAAATCTGGCGCATCTGCGTATTGAAAGTAAACTTCGTCGTAAACCACGACAACATGGTCTGGCAAACCATAAATCAAACGGTCTAAATCCGCTTTTGGAATATAACTTCCGGTTGGATTATTGGGAGAAGTCAAGAAAATCAAACGTGTCTTGTCTGTCACAGCAGCCAACATTTCATCTACATTCAAGGCATAATCAGGCGCCAACAAAGGAATATCAATGACCTTCCCTCCTTGCTTTTTTGAAAACATGATGTAAGGCATAAATGCTGGATTAGAAACGATAACTTCTAATTCTTCACCCAAAAATGCCCGGATGATAATTTCCAAAGCCTCCGAGCCACTTGGTGTGCCCATAAAGTGCTCCGAAGTCATGTCACCACCATAAAAATCTGCCAAAGCTGCACGCAACTCTGTATCTTTATTTGCAGGGTAGATGTTCAATGTTTTGACATGCTCACGAATCGCAGCAAGTGCTTTAGGCGAAGAACCTAATATGTTTTCGTTAGAAGAGAGCTTATAAAGAGGTTTGCCGCCGGTATCAATTTCGCTAGCAGATTTTCCGCCCTTGTATTGCAATTCTACGTCGAGGTAGGGTTTGAAAATATTTATCTTTCCCTTTGTCATTGGTTTTGTATTTCTGATATTTTGATAGATTTTCGCTAACATACGTATTCGCTCAAAGACAAAAGCCATCGAATTGCAATTCGATGGCTTTTATCTTCATCTGTACGGAAACTTATAAAGTTCCACGTAACTCTTGCTCGCGCTCAATTGCTTCAAAAAGGGCTTTAAAGTTTCCTTTTCCAAAGCTTGTAGCTCCTTTTCTTTGAATGATTTCAAAAAACATAGTTGGACGAGCTTGGACAGTTTTAGTAAAGATTTGAAGCAAGTAACCTTCCTCATCTCTATCTACCAAAATTCCTAATTTTTGCAAAGATGCAATGTCTTCATCAATTTTACCAACACGCGACTCTAATGCCTCGTAATAAGTCGTTGGAATATTTAAAAATTCGATACCACGGTCACGCAATTTAGTTACTGTATCAACGATATTGTCAGTCGCAAGAGCTACGTGCTGAACACCTTCACCTTCATAAAATTCCAAATATTCGTCTACTTGAGATTTTTTTAAACCTGCTGCTGGCTCGTTAATTGGAAATTTGATGCGACCATTGCCGTTAGACATTACCTTTGACATCAAAGCAGTATATTCTGTCGAAATATCATTGTCATCAAAAGACAAGATTTGAGCAAAACCCATGACATTCTCGTAAAATTCTACGGATTTGTTCATGTTACCCAAATGTACATTTCCTACCATGTGGTCCACAAATTTCAAACCCGTACCTTCTGGCTTATAATGGTGGTCCCATTTCTGGAAACCAGGTAAAAAATGCCCCTTATAGTCTTTACGCTCTACAAAAATGTGCACAACTTCCCCGTAAGTATAGATACCAGAACGGACAACTTTTCCGTCTGCATCTTCCTCTACTGTAGGAGACATGTAATGCTTACCACCGCGTTCGATAGCTGCATTGTAAGCATAAGTCGCGTCATCTACCCAAAGAGCAACGACCTTCACACCGTCACCATGTTTGTCGATGTGACGACCAATGTCTGTTCCACTTTTTAAAGGAGAAGTCAAGACGATGCGAATTTTATCTTGTGAAACAACATAAGATTCGATATCGCGAGAACCCGTTTCCAAACCTTTATATGAATGAGAACTGAAACCCATTGCAGATTTGTAGAAATGCGCCGCTTGCTTTGCATTTGAAACGTACAATTCGACGTAATCCGTACCATTGATTGGCATAAAATCACCCGCTTTGTTATATAACTTCGGAAGGTCTAAAGTTTCTGTAGACATGAAATCGTTTTTTATTGATTCTTTGAAAAAGAATGTATTTTGAAAAGCAAGCTTGAAAGTAAGATTTCGCTGTATTACTCTGATAAAATTAATCTAATATCTAAAGTCTAACATCTAAAATCTTCCTTAAAATGTGGTGGTGGAAGCTGCTTTTAAAGGTTGATTATTGCTGAGGCGACAACTTGTTTTAGTTGACACGGCAAATATAAGCTAAATTTAGTTGTCATGGCAAGTATTTTTTAATTTTGTTAGATAGTTTATTAATTGCTGGCGGATATATTACTAAAATATCTATTTTTGCGAACGCAACTATTGTTTCGAGTTAAGACGTATGGACTAACAGAAACAGTTTGAGTACAATTTTTGAAAAAGCCTGATTGACTTTACCGTACATTTCAACACAAGACGATGAAACAAATTTTACCTTTTTTATTAGGTATCCTTTTTCTTTTTATCCAAAAGGAGACAAATGCTCAGGTCTATATCAATGAGTGGATGTCTTCCAACTCTTCGGTCATTTCTGACCCTGACTTTGACAATACAGGAGACTGGATTGAGCTATTCAATGATTATAATGACACGCTTGATTTGACGAATCATTTTTTGACAGATAAACTTGATTCCCCTACTAAATGGTCTTTTCCTGCTAATACGAAAATCGCGCCTAATGATTTCCTTTTGATTTGGGCTGATGCAGAAGATGTAGGTTTACATACCAATTTTAAGCTAACTAAAGAGGCGGAAGAAATCGGTCTATATAGCAGCGATACACTTCTTTTGGATAGTATTGTTTATGGTCAACAAGCGACTAATATTTCGATGGGACGCGTAACGGATGGGGCAACAGATTTAGGCTTTTTTCCAGAACCGACACCAGGCAGTAGTAACAACACACCGGTTTTTGCAGGGCTTACGTTTTATCAAGTACATTTTTCTGTAAAAGGCGGTTTTTACGATACTCCGCAACAAGTTATACTTAGTACAATAGGAGGCACGATTCACTATACTTTAGATGGCTCTTTACCATTAGAAACGTCTGAAATATATACTTCTCCACTTAATATTTCTGAAACCACAAACCTACGAGCGCGTGTTTTTCTTCCTGGATTTGTAGGAGGAAAAACGGTGACGCATACTTACTTTTTTGGTGAAAATTTTGCAGAACGAGGATTACCTGTTGTTTCCATTTCTACCAATCCAGCGTATTTTTGGGATACGGATATTGGTTTGTACGTGCAAGACTTTAAGCCGGAATGGGAATATCCAATCAATATCGAGTTGTTTGAAAATGATGGAAGCGACCGTGCCGCTTTTAATGAGTTGGCAGGTACAAAGGTGAATGGGTTAAATTCTTGGGAATTACCTCAGAAAATGCTCGGTATTTATTTTGACAATGATTACGATAATAACAATCTGGAATACCAATTATTCTTTGACGGCGAACGCACAAAATTTGATAATTTTACCCTCCGTGCATCAGGAAGTGATTGGAGTTCTACTTTGTTTCGGGATGCTCTTTGTCAAAGTTTGACGGATGAAAATATGAATTTGGAACGCATGGATTATCGTCCTGCGATTGCGTTTGTCAATGGGCAGTATATGGGGATTCACAATCTGCGCTCACGGATAGATGAGAATTATATTGAAGAAAATTTTGGATACGGGAACAATGAGTATGATTTGATTGAAAATAACGGCGAAATAGAGGAAGGAGATGCTATTGCATTTAATGAATTATTTGCTTTGTTTGATACAGATTTGACGAATGCAGCTAATTTTCAAGCGGTAGAAGACATCATGGATGTGCCTAACTTTACTGATTATTTTATCACCGAGATTTGGTCAAGTAATAGTAGTTATGGACACAATATTCAACTGTGGAAACCAAAAGCAGACGACACCAAATGGCGTTGGTTGTTACAGGATTTTGACCGAGGTATGTCGGGAGCAAATGATAATAAACTTGACTACTTCACGACTGATGATACGCCCGAACATTATGAATGGGCACGGACTCCTTTGCTTAAAATGTTGGAGAATGAGGATTATGCTTTGTTATTCGCACAGCGTTTTACGGACCATTTGTATACTTCTTTTCATCCAGAAACGGTAAAAGAGATAATTTTTGAATTTAAGGATAAAATTGCGACAGAAATACCAAATCATATAGCACGTTGGGAAGGAACGACCTCTGATTATGGAGATGCAATTCCAACTCTTGATTTTTGGGAGGACCAAATTGAGAACAGAATCAATTTTGCCAAAGAACGACAAGGTGTGATGATAGAAGATTTGCGCGACGAATTTTCTTTAGAAGATGAGGTTAACTTGAGTACTGTTTCTATCCCTAAAACTGCTGGTCATATTGAGATTAACGAGATGAAAATACCGAACTCTCCGTGGAGTGGTCCTTATTTTCAAAATATGCCTTTTAACTTGGAGGCGATACCAGGCGTCGGGCAAGATTTCTATGGTTGGACGGCAGGTAATTTTGAAACATTAATCGCCAAAGATAGCGACTGGAAGTACCTAGACGATGGTTCTGACCAAGGTACAGCTTGGCGAGAGTCTGATTTTAATGACGGCAGTTGGTCAACAGGTGCCGCAGAGTTTGGTTATGGTGATGGAGGAGAAGCAACCGTTATTTCTTACGGAGATGACGCGGACAATAAGTTTATTACTAGCTATTTTAGACATACTTTCACTGTCGATGATATTTCTGAATTTAGCTCTTTATTTCAATTAAGTTTATTGCGCGACGATGCCGCGGCAGTTTATCTGAATGGGCAAGAATTACTTAGGTCAAATCTACCTGTTGGCGATTTTGACTACAATACGGGGGCGCTTGATTTTGTAGCTGGTGCGTCGGAATACACTTACTTTGATTTCTTAATAGAAAGTGAGTTATTAGTTGTGGGAGAAAATGTTATCGCGATTGAAGTACACCAATACGATGGGGAAAGCTCAGATGTAAGTTTCAATTTTGCTTTAAGAGTATTGAAAACGGTCGCCTCTGATATTATTTCTACCAATCCTTTAATCACCGTTAATTTATCTTCTGATACTTTTCTGATTGCGAATTACCTCCCAACGGGCGAATGCATTTTACCGCGTGAGATTACAGAAAATACAACCCTAACGATGGACTGTTCGCCTTATCTGGCGCCAGAAGATGTGACCGTTTTAGAAAATGTCAACTTGACTGTAGAAGCGGGAGTTGAGATTCATTTCCCCGCAGATGCTCATCTTATTATTCATGGAAATATGGATGTGCAAGGGACAGAAAATATACCTTGTCACTTTCGGGCGATAGAGGAAGGAACGCCTTGGGGCTCTGTGATTTTTAAGAATACGACTAGCGTATCTCACTTGTATGGTTTGGAAATAACCGATGCCTCTCATGGACATCATCCGATTTATGAAAATGCGGCAATTTCTGCTTTTCATGCGACGGTGGAAATGGATAATTTGGTCATTGAAGAAGTATTCAGCAATCCAATTTTGGCATATTACTCCGACATCACACTGCGTAATAGTCAACTGCACTCAGCCGTTACTGGTGATTTGATAAATGTCAAATATGGAAATGGTATTGTTGAAGATTGTATTTTTAGAGGGAATAATCAAGTGGATACAGATGCGATTGATTTTGATGAGGTCGAAAATGGGATTATTCGCCACAATAAGATTTATGATTTCTTTGGTTTCAATAGTGATGGCATTGATTTGGGAGAAGAGTCGGTTGATGTTATTTTAGAAGAAAATTTCATCTACAACTGTACAGATAAAGGAGTGAGCGTCGGACAGCAAAGTAGTATTTTTGCTAAAAATAATACCATTGTTAATTGCGCTCAAGGTTTTGGGATTAAAGACTTGGCAACTGCGGAGATTGACCAAAATACCTTCTACAATGTCGCAATTCCAGTCGCGAGTTTTGAGAAAAATATTGGTATTGGCGGTGGTTTTGCTTTTGTGTCTAATTCGATACTTTCTAATTCACCGGATAGTCCTGTTTTCGTTGATGAGTTTTCAATATTAGAAGTTTCAAATACACTTTCTGATACGGAATTGTTGTCAGGGATGACGACTGTTTTTGGACATCCTCGTTTTGAAAATCCAACTCAAAATGATTTTAACCTACAAAATAGCTCTCTGGCAATTGGCGCAGGTGTAGATGATACAGGAATGACGATTGATTTGGGTTCAAAGATTCATGATTTTTCAGCTTCGTCACAAGTTCATCTTTCGGGCATACATTATCATCCTCTCGAAGATGCTGATGCGGAATATTTACTATTTTACAATCCAAGTTCAGAAGCGGTTGACTTGACAGATTATGTTATTTCAGAGGCGGTTGACTTTGTTTTTCCAACTGCTCAAATTTCACCAGATGAAACTATCTGGATAGTTAAAGATGAGGATTTATTTCCAAACGTCAATGAACAAATTTTTGAGTGGACAGACGGTAAATTATCAAATAACGGAGAGACGATTCGTCTGACAGACGCACACGGAATTGTCATCGACCAAGTGACTTATGATACAATCGCACCTTGGCCCACAGCAGCGAATGGACAGGGGGATTATTTGGCTTTAATCAGTCATGATTTGGACAATCACTTTGCGGAAAGCTGGTCTGCAGAATTTCCCGTTTCAGTTGAAGACATTGTTTTGTCTGACATTTTGGTTTACCCAAATCCGACACAAGGACTTTTGACTATTGAGTCTGTTGAAACGCCTATTGAAACAGTAGAATTAGTTAATCTAATAGGACAAACGGTGAAAAGTCAAACTTTTGCTAAAGTATCGCAGGCGCAGTTGAGTTTTCCGAAGCTGGTGAGTGGAATTTATATTTTGCGGGTGAATGGGGTAGGGGTGGAGAAGGTTTTGGTGTTATAAAATATTGCGTTTTCTTTATATAAAAATACGCCATAGCCTCTCAGAAGCTATGGCGTATTTTATTGCCTTTGACCGTTTTATTCTACTTCGAAAAATTCTTATAAACAGTAGCCATAATCTCCGAAAATCGCTCAAAATCTTCATCCGAAAGACCTTCCCAACCTTTAGAACGGAGTTTTTTGACATGTGGACTTATTTCAGCATGAACAGCACGTCCTTCGTCTTTCAGAAAAATCAACCAACTGCGCTTATCTTCTTTAGATTGACGTCGTTCGAGCCAATTTTTTTTCACCAATAAATCAATGATTCGAGATAGGGTAGGAGGATTTTTAAAAGAAGCCGCAGCTAATTCATTTTGGGACAAACCGTCTTTGCGTTGTAAGTTATCGAGCACGACCCATTGTTCGGTCGTGATGTCCACGCCGACTTCTTTGAACGTCTTGAGGTAGTTTTGCTTAATGAGCCGATAGTTTCGGTCAATCAGCAAACCGTAGTTTTTTATGGCAGATTGCTTTCTCATAGCGCGAAGATAAGGAATCTTATGAAATCTACATTCAATCCTTACTTCAAAGGCATATAAGCCACCGCTTTTATTTCAATCAACAAATTCGGATGCGGCAATTGATGCACCGCCACCGTCGTCCGAGTCGGACCAGTATGATTAAAAAAAGTGCCATAAACGGCATTATATCCTTTAAAATCCTTCATATCCACCAAAAAAGTCGTGATGTCAATGACATTTGATAAGTCAGCGTCCATACTTTTTAGTAATAAACCAATATTTTCAATCACCGCTTTCGTTTGCTTTGTGATATCTAAATTCCAATTGCCTTCCGCATCGCGTTCTGCGCCAACATGCGTATTATCAGCGCGACGACTACTCGTACCAGATACATAAATAAAATCTCCAACACGTTTGACATGTGGATAGTTACCGAGCGGTTGCGCTTTGTCAGAAAGGACTTTTGATTGCATAGTGATTGATATTTTAATTTGAACAGCGAATAAAGGAAATTTTTGTGATATTCTGTATCTAAATAAGATTTAATAAAAATAGTTGCCATGACAAGTAATTTTTGAACAAGATGTTTATATATTTGTCTTGATTAGAAAGTTGAAAGTATACGACTTTAAAAATTCGTTAGAACCAACATTATATAAGGTGCAAGACCGTCCACCGTCCAGCAAAGCGACCGTCAACCGTCAACCGTAAAATATATGCCCGTTTATCATAAATTAGGAAAAATACCACCAAAACGCCACACACAGTTTTGCCAACCCAACGGCGAATTGTACAATGAGCAGTTATTTGGAACCATTGGATTTGATGGAATGTCCTCCTTATTGTATCACATACACCGCCCGACCATGGTTAAATCCATTGGCGAAGCGATAGATATGACGCCAAAAATTGCCGTCGAAAAAAGTGTCACTGCACGTAAATTGGTAGGATTCAAGGTCGCACCCAAAGATGACTTTTTAGAAAGTCGCGAACCGATGTTGGTTAATAGCGATGTGCATATCGGACTTGCGGCACCGCGCAAAAGTATGACAACTTACTTTTACAAAAATGCAGATGCCGACGAAATGCTTTTCATTCACAAAGGAACAGGAACGCTACGCACTTTGGTTGGAAATATCCAATTTGAATACGGTGATTACTTGATTATTCCACGTGGTATGATTTATCAAATTGAATTTGATACCGAAGACAACCGCATCCTTTATGCAGAGAGTTTTCATCCACTTTATACACCAAAACGTTACCGCAATCACTTCGGGCAGTTATTAGAGCATTCGCCATTTTGTGAGCGTGATTATAAATTGCCGCAGGACTTGGAGACGCATGATGAGATAGGTGATTTTACTATTAAAGTTAAAAAGCAGGGAATGTTGCATTCTTTGGTTTATGCTTCGCATCCGTTTGACGTGATAGGTTGGGATGGTTATAATTTTCCTTATGGATTCTCTATTCATAACTTCGAACCGATAACAGGACGTGTGCACCAACCGCCGCCGGTTCATCAGACATTTGAGACAAAAGCTTTTGTGATTTGCTCCTTTGTTCCTCGATTATATGATTATCATCCATTGGCTATTCCAGCGCCTTACAATCACTCGAATATCGACAGTGATGAAATGTTGTATTATGTGGACGGCGATTTTATGAGCCGAAATGATATTGACCAAGGGTACATTAGTTTGCATCCAGGAGGTATTCCGCACGGACCACACCCTGGCGCGTACGAGCGCAGCATTGGCAAGAAAGAAACGGGAGAATTGGCAGTGATGATTGATACTTTTAAGCCATTACAAGTGACGGAGAATGCGATGCGGATTGATGACGGGAAGTATTATCGGAGTTGGTTTGAGCATTAGGGGTTGGTTATTTTGTAAATGGAGTCGTAAAGGTCTGATTTTAGATTTTTACGACTTTCTTGTATTTACTCTGTTGACATAATGCAATTAACTGATTAATATTCTGTTGAACATAGCAATAAATAATCAACTGAAAAGAAATACCTTTGCCTGCAATATTCATTCAAATTCAACATAAACATGACTTCTTCTCTTCAAAAATTTATTAAGCATCTTTCTTTCCTAACTCTATTAACGCTTTTTATTGGCTGTAATAACGATACACCCAAAACAGAAATAAAATCCCCCAATTTTACCACAGAAAACAAAAATGCCCCAATAGGCATGAAATACATTCCTGCGGGTAATCTCCAAATGGGCGGCGACAACGACCAAGCTGACAAGAACGAATACCCCAAACACGGAGTCGAAATGTCGGCATTTTACATGGATGAAACGGAGGTGACAAACGCACAATTTGCTGAATTTGTCGAAGCAACGAACTACATAACCGTTGCTGAAAGACCGATTGATTGGGAGGAAATGTTGAAAAGTTTACCACCAGATACACCAAAACCGGATGATATTGTATTAGCGCCAGGTGCATTGGTATTTACGCCAACACCACAACCTGTTTCTCTTGATAATCCAGCTAATTGGTGGGTGTGGACAGTAGGCGCGAGTTGGAAACATCCAGAAGGACCCAATACTGGTTTGGATGGAAAAGACAATCTACCAGTTGTACAAATTGCATGGGAAGATGCAAAAGCGTATGCCGATTGGGCAGGAAAACGCTTACCGACAGAAGCAGAGTGGGAGTGGGCTGCACGCGGTGGAAAGGAAAATATGATTTACCCATGGGGAAATGAAAGTGTCAATGAAGGTGAGGCAAAAGCCAATTTCTATCAAGGACTTTTTCCATACAAAAATGATGAAAAGGACGGATTTGCAGGTGTCGCACCTGTGAAGTCTTTTCCGCCAAACGATTACGGTTTGTACGATATGTCAGGCAATGTGTGGGAATGGTGCTCCGATTGGTTTGATTTTGAATATTATAGCAAGGAAACGGCTAAAAAAGCGAATACAATAGGACCAGAGCGCGCTTTCAATCCTTATGCACCTTATCAACAGGAGAAAATCGTAAGAGGAGGTTCATTTTTGTGTAATGATGATTATTGTTCTGGTTATCGAAATGCAAGAAGAATGGGGTCTACGCCAGATACGGGATTGAATCATACGGGATTTCGGTGTGTGCGTGATGCGGAGTAAGAGATTTTAAAATCAAATGGAAGATTCAAACTTAAATTTAAGTCAACCAGAGACATGTTGAATTTGAGTTTGAATCTTGAACTTGAATTTTATAGAAATCGCATCTGCTCCTTTATCGCCGCTAAAAACTCCTCTCTCATCCGCTCAATTAATTTTGCCGCAGGCAGAGAATCATGAATAGTCGCAACACCTTGACCTGCCGACCAAACTGTCTTCCAAGCTTTCGCCTCTGCCTTTCCTGCATCCAACTCTGAACCCAAGTCAATTTTAGCAGATTTACTCCAATCTTCTTCTTTCACGCCCATTGCTTCCAAACTCGGACGTAAGAAACTCGCGGGAATACCAGAAATCGCAGCGGTATAAACGATATCACTTGCGCCTGCATCAATAATCATTTGTTTATATTCTGCATTTGCTTTTCCTTCATCAGTGTTAATAAATCGCGTACCAAGATAAGCCAAATCTGCTCCCATTTGCATCGCCGAAGCAATATCCCGACCAGAACTAATACAACCAGAAAGCAAAATCGTCTTATCAAAAATACTTCTTACTTCCGCTACAAATGGCATTGGATTCATCGTCCCCGCATGGCCACCTGCTCCCGCACAAACGAGTATTAAACCGTCTACACCAGCTTCCGCCGCCTTTTCAGCATGCCGCTTTTTAACAACATCATGAAAGACAATACCTCCATAAGAATGCACTGTATCAACGACCGATGATACAGCCCCCAAAGAAGTAATAATCAAAGGCACTTCATGTTTTACACACAAAGCCAAATCTGCATCCAAACGCGGATTGGTGTGATGAACAATCAAATTAACACCAAAAGGAGCAGCTTTTTTACCCGTTTCCTTTTCAAAATCTGCCAATGCAGTTTTAATTTCAATTAACCATTCTTCAAATCCCTCACTGCTTCGTTGGTTCAATGCTGGAAAAGTACCAACAATGCCATTTTTGCAACATTCAATGACGAGTTGTGGTCCTGAAATCAGGAACATCGGAGCAGCTACTGCTGGCAGAGATAAATCTTTTATAAAGGATGCTTTCATAATTTTACGGTTTACGGTGGACGGGCGCTTTGCTTGACGGTAGACGGTTGCCAAGAGTGGCTTGTGCGGCTTTTATATTTCACATCTAGTGTAAAATCTCTTAACTATTCCGTCCATCATCTTTCGTCACCAATATTTTAAATTAATAATTTTCACACAGGTAAAAGTACAAGTCGCTCTTGGAGACCGTCCATCGTCAAGCGAAGCGCCCGTCAACCGTCCACCGTAGAATTATGCGACCTCAAAAAGCCCCGCAGCGCCCATTCCGCCACCAACACACATCGTACAAACGACATATTTCGCTCCACGTCTTTTACCTTCGATCAAAGCATGCGCAACCATACGAGAACCTGTCATACCATAAGGGTGACCGAAAGAAATAGCACCGCCATTGACGTTCAATAATTCATCTGGAATACCCAATTTTTCACGACAGTAAAGTACTTGTACTGCGAATGCCTCATTCAATTCCCACAAACCGATATCTGACATTTTCAGACCGTGTTGCTTCAATAATTTTGGCACTGCGAAAACTGGACCGATACCCATTTCGTCAGGCTCACAACCTGCGACAGCCATACCACGGTAGATTCCTAATGGATTCAAGCCACGCTTTTCCGCCATTTTTGAGTCCATCACAACACAAGCAGATGCTCCGTCTGACATTTGGCTGGCATTACCTGCGGTGATTGTACCACCTTCGTTTACTAATCTTAAACCGGCTAAACCTTCTAATGTTGTGCCTGGGCGATTTCCTTCGTCTTTCGTCAAAGTAACTTGCTCGAAAGTAATCTCTTTGGTTTCCTTGTTCATGATGCCTTTGTGCGTCGTCACAGGAATGATTTCTTGGTCAAAATAACCTGCTGCTTGAGCTGCTGCGGTGCGCATTTGACTTTGGTAACCATAAGCATCTTGCTGTTCACGAGAGATACCGTAGCGATTGGCAACTATTTCTGCTGTTTGTAGCATTGGCATGTATACATCTTTGTGCATTTTTACCAAGTTTTTGTCCACCATTTGATAGGTATTCATGTGCGCATTTTGTACCAAAGAAATGCTTTCAACACCACCTGCAACGACGATATCCATGCCGTCACAGATAATTTGCTTGGCTGCAGTCGCAATCGCCATCATTCCTGAGGAACATTGACGGTCAATCGTCATTCCACTCACGGTTACAGGCAAACCACCAGCGAGAGCTGCCATTCTACCAATATTTGCGCCAGTTGTCCCTTGTGGCATCGCACAACCCATAATACAATCGTCCGCTTCTGCGGGGTCAATACCTGAGCGTTTAACGGCTTCTTGAATAGCCCAACCAGACATAGTTGGTGCGTGAGTGGCGTTTAATGCGCCTTTGTATGCGCGTCCGATTGGGGTACGCGCTGTAGATACTATTACTGCTTCTTTCATATTTTT
>CALDUB010000226.1 GCA_937923465.1 uncultured Saprospiraceae bacterium | reverse complement strand
GCGGCTTTAAACTTGCTCTTTTATCCTTATTTTTCGTTAAAAATACTCGCTAATAAACAACATTATCTGTGTTTTTTGCCTCAAATAAGAATAAAATAGCGACGCTTAAATCTCACTCAACCTCATTCATAAAGTCTAATGGATAGTTGTTTCATTTATTCATTCTTACAACGAAAAATGCCGAACTTCCATGACAGAAATTCGGCATTTTTTCATTAGCGTCTAAGCGAACTTAAGCAATATTATTTGCTGCAGGAATATTCAATACCTGACCAACACGAACAGAGTCCGGGCTTTTCATAGTATCCATGTTTGCTGCGTAGATATCTTTGTACTTCATTGCATCTCCGTAGATAGCTTTTGCAATTTTCCCCAAAGTATCTCCACTTTTCACAGTGTAAGTAGATGGAGTTGCACTACTTTGTGCTGTTGCACTGTACGTACCTTCTACTGGTGGAATACGCAATACTTGACCTGGATAGATTTTATCTGGGTGCGTCAACATTGGCTTGTTTGCTTCAAAGATAACAGGGTATTTCATTGCGTCACCGTATTGAGCTTTTGCAATTTTACCTAATGTATCTGTCTTTGTAACTGTATAAAATACCGCTGGTGGCGTTGGATTTGTAACAGAAACACGGTCATCAACGAAAGCGATACCGTCAACATTACCCAATGCTAAAATGATTTTTTCTTTATCTTCTTGTGTTTCACAAGTACCAGAAAGAACAACTACATCTGTTCCTTCCATGCTAATTGAAATGTTTTCGTTTGGAAGACCCAATGTATCGATAACACCATTCAACAACATCGTTTTTTGCTTGCGCTCGATTTCTGCGTAATCTACAGTTGGTGCACTCGGTGCTGCTGGCGTTGGTGCTGCAGCTTTCTTTTTACCGAATAATTTAGCTCCAGTGTCTTTGAGGAATGAGAATAAACCCATAGTTTTTAATTGATTTAATGTTAGAAATTAGTTGATAGTCCCCCTCCCTTCCGTCGGGGTGACAAATTAACTGATAGTTATAAGAAATAACAAGTTTGCTATTATCAAATATTTGTGAGAATAGGTAGATGTGAAAAATATCAAATCAATACTTTCTCTCTCTCTCGTATCTTTATGATGCATAATTGCACTAAAAGTCACAAGGATTGCCGCAAAAATAGATAAACTTTTCACGAAATGTGGCAAAAATGCGTTTTTATACCTACCCTTTATAAATAAGGTGTGACAGTGTATCTTTGTTCTCTCTATGGATTACTTATTTTCGCGACTATTTTTCGACAACATAAAAGACGTGTTTTCGTTTTATGATTCGTTACTGTGTTAATTTTTATTGGTTACTGTCTATCCATGTCTTTTAGTTTTTACCTTGTAATAACGAATAACATAATAACCAATAACTAAAGAAAAGCTTATGAAAAACATTACTTATTATCTATTCTCTATCATTTTCTTATTCTCCGCCTGTACTTACGTGCAAAAAATACAAGATGGGCAAATGGCAATTGACCGCAAACAATATGATGTTGCGATTGATTTGCTGGATAAAGAGTACAAAAAATCGAAAAGTCGGGTCGAAAAAGGTAAGATAGCTTTCTTATTAGGTGAAGCTTATAAGCAAAAAGGACAAGGTGAAAAATCTATTAAATGGTATGAAACTGCCTATAATAATCAATACGGAACGGAGGCTCTAAAAGAATATGCTTATGCTTTAAAACGCGACCAACAATATGTGGAGGCGATGCAGGCTTTTAAGGATTTGGGTCTGGAAATTGGGAGTCCGTATGAATATAGAAAAGACATAGCTGCCTGCAAAATAGCGCAGGAATGGTTAAATCAACCTAACAAAGAATACAAAGTCAGCCCGACAGAATTTAATAGTAATCAGTCGGATTACGCGCCAACTCCTTATGCTAACACCAGTTTAGTTTTCACCTCCGACCGTAAAAACGCGACAGGTGAAGAGACTTATAATTGGACAGGTGCAGGATTTTCTGATTTATTCATTGTGGATTTGAAAACGGAAGAAGTACGCCCTTTTGATATTCAATTGAATACGGAGAGTAATGAAGGAACTGCGGTTTTCAGTCCTGATTTTAACGAAATTTACTTTACGCGCTGTTTTGACCCAGGAAAGAATGAAGACAACTATTGCAAAATCATGTTTAGTCGCTTAGAAGGTGACAACTGGTCGGTGCCTGTGATGATGAATTTTACGATGCGCGACATTAATTATCGTCATCCAGCACTATCTGCAGACGGTCAAATTCTATACTTCTCATCTGATGACCCTGACGGCTGGGGAGGATATGATTTATATTATGCGACGCGGGAAACGGAAGGTTGGTCTGAACCAAAGTTATTGCCGCGCACCGTTAATACTGTCAAAGGAAACGAAGGTTTTCCGTTCATTGACCGCGACACCATGTACTTTGCTACGGACGGACATACGGGTATGGGCGGCTTGGATATTTTCAAAACAGTTAGACGCGAGGATGCGACTTGGATGCCCGTAAACAATCTAAAAGCACCGATAAATTCGAGTAGAGATGACTTTGGCTATATGGTTGATTATCAAGCAGATAAAGACAGACAAGACCTTGTTGCTATTGGTTATTTTTCTTCTTCAAGAACGGGTACAAGCGATGATATCTATAAGTATGAAAAAGTAATTTTGCCACCTGAGCCTGAGCCAGAAGTACCTGTTGTCATAGAATACAGAAACATATTAGAGGGTTATATCTTAGAGAAAATATACGCGACGGCAGACAATCCAAATACAAGTGTATTGGGTAGAAAACCATTGAGTAACGCAACGGTTTCTGTTACTTTTGGAAAGGAAAAATTATCCTTTACGACGGGCGAAGACGGTTTTTTCACTTTTGATTTAAAAGATAATACAAACTACAATTTCTTTGCTTCTCGTGAAGGCTATTTAAATAATACCGATTTTTTCAGTAGTAAAGGCATCGGACAAGACCCAGATAATCCTGTGCAAACTTTTGAAACGGAGATACTTTTGGACAAAATCTTTCTTAATCAAGAGATTACTCTGGAGAATATCTACTATGATTTAGATGATGATAAAATTCGTGAAGATGCTCAGCCGACTTTGCGTGATTTGGCGGCTAATTTGAATTTAAATCCTGATTTACGCATTCAGATGGCAGCTCATACGGATTGTCGAGGTGGGGATGATTATAATCAAAATTTGTCTCAGAGACGCGCAGAGTCTGCGGTTAATTACTTGATTACACTTGGTATTGAGCCTGATAGATTACAGGCGAAAGGATATGGGGAGTCAAAGCCTGCGGCGGATTGTGTTTGTACTCGGTGTACGGAGGAGGAGTACCAGCGGAATCGAAGGACTACTTTTGCGATTGTGGAGTAGATTACGGTGGACGGTAGACGGGCGCTGCGCTTGACGGTGGACGGATAAATGACAAAGTGGGTTTAGTTTTTTCTAAATCCACTTTGTTACTTACAATAAATACGTTTTTTGTTTTTAGAATTAGCTTTAGTAACACGGTAGAAATAGATTATCTCTCATTTCTTGCTCTTTTAGACCACTAAGAATTCTGTCGCGTATCAAAAAATCTCAATACATAGACACTCTCTTCATCAGGAAGTTTGTAGACAATCTTATGATTATCACAGACAAGGAAGTAACAAACTTGTTGGTATTTAATGGAAAAGGTCTCGTCTTTCTTACCCAGACGAGGATAATCGTGGAGTTTGGCAGTCGTTAAAATCAGCTTGGCTCTGATTTTCTTTCCTTTTATTCTATTGCCTATATCAAAGTAGTAGTCTAATATTTTTTCTAAATCACGTCGAGCACTTGGGGAGTATATGATTTTCATAGTATGCTTAGGTCTTTTATGAAAGGAAGTTTTCGCCTTCTTCTGCCTCTATTTCGCGTATTAAATCCGCTTCATCAATCCCTTCGCCTCTCTCTATTTCATCAATAGCCTGCTTTATTCCGTCCGCATAATCATCAACAGAAAGTGGTGTGCTCATTTCTTTTTCATAATCAGCGATACGCTTGAGACGGAAGAATTCCTCTATTTGTGCAATGACCTCCTCCTCTTTGCAATTGGCTATTGTTTCTAGTAATTCTAATTTACGCAACTTAAAATCAACTGCGCCTTCAATATTTCCTGATTTTACAGTCATAATATTTTATTTTCCTGTGTAATTTTAACCAAAGATAACTGAATTTACAGAATAATACAACACACATCCAAATCACAGCCCGTCCACCGTCAAGCGAAGCAACCGTCAGCTGTCTACCGTCCTCCTACTCCACCGGGTCAAAAATAGAAACATACATCATCAAAGCCAACATAGAAAAAACAAAGCTCACCATAGTGTCCAAAACAATATCT
The DNA here is from genome assembly GCA_937923465.1 of uncultured Saprospiraceae bacterium. Lineage (GTDB taxonomy): Bacteria > Bacteroidota > Bacteroidia > Chitinophagales > Saprospiraceae > JAHDCG01. The sequence goes on along the minus strand of CALDUB010000226.1, from coordinate 7,406 downwards.
TTAATATAAACAAAGGTAAAAGCCTCTACAGAAAAGTAGTAAAACAAGTGAAAGAGCATCACTATCGAGGCATAACGTAGAAACCACGGTGTCCCCATACGCATCCGTGTAGGACTAAAAAGTAGATTATAACCGCCCCGTGGTTGCAAAACAGCTAGGAGTCCTTGGCGCATAAATGCTGTAGCAGTCGCTGCTGCTGCATGTACGCCAATAGACCAATAAAATAAATCAACACTCAATCCTAATAGAAAACTCACACTAATAACGAGCGTTGTTGGCGACCGCAGTGGCAGTAAAATGATAAACAAAGGATAGATAAGTACATGGATGTATTCAAAGAATGCACCCCCAAACTCCATGCGTTTGAGTAATAGTCCCTGTAACAGAACCAAACCGATAAAACGGATACTATTTGTAATCGTTATACTGTTCATTCCCCTAATCCTGCTTTTAGTGAATCAATCTGTGCCCGCTTGAGGTTATCTACGACGTAACCATATTTCACAGTCCGCATATCTTCTGATAGACGAACTTTTATATCATAAAAATTACTACCTGGCTCTATATCAAATTCTTCAATCTTCCCAAGCATAACTCCCTCTGGAAACATCTGTGAAAAACCACTAGTCTGTATTGTATCTCCTTCGACTGGTTGTACGTGCTTTGGCACATCTACTAAACTCACATAACGGTCATCATCTCCATCCCATACCAACGCCCCAAAATCTCCTGTGCGACGCAATGCCACACTCAGCCTCGATTGTTGATGTAACACGGTCATAACCTGCGCATAATCCTTTGATACATCAACGACGACTCCGATTACTCCTTTTTCTGTAATGACACCAGAATTTCTCTTAATGCCATGTCTTTCTCCGCGATTGAGTATGAAAAAGTTGTTTTTGCGAGAGACTGTTTTATCTACAATTTTAGCGGAAGTCAATACGTACTGTTGCTCCCAATCTGTTCTTTTAATGCTGTCTTCTTCTATTTGATGAATAAAAAGAGCATTGTCTAATTTCTCTAACATCTGTGCATTCGCTCGTGCTAAGCTATCCGCATAGGTGTCTAATTGTAGATAATCTAAGGTATTTTGTGAAATGGCATCTGTGCCTGCGACCCAATTATTGAGAGAGTTGAAAAATATCTTTTCTTGGTCGGGATTGAATTGCACCACTAAAAATAAGCTGATAACTTCCAACAGTCCGAAAGCTAGCAGTCCTCCGTTGCGTAGAAACAGTAGGAAGAGTTTGCGCATTTTTTTAGTAAATTAGAAGAGAAAAGTTGAAGAATTGGAAAGATTTAAAGTTGTAATATTTTAGAGTTGTAAAGTTCTATAGTTGTAAAGTTGCTACGAACAAGTAAGGGCAGCAACTTTACAACTATTCAACTTTAAAACTCTACAACTTTTACACGCTTCTGCGGTCAATTAAGAAAGAGAAACGTTCTGTGTTTTTAAGCGCGATACCTGTACCACGTACTACTGCACGTAATGGGTCCTCGGCTACCGAGACTGGCAATTTCGTTTTCTGTGCGATACGTCTGTCTAGACCACGCAACAATGCACCACCTCCTGTCAAGTATAAACCGTTACGGTAAATATCAGAAGCTAACTCTGGTGGCGTATTTTCTAAGGCACGCAAGATGGCATCCTCTACTTTAGAGATTGACTTGTCTAAGGCGTGAGAAATTTCACCATAAGAAACTTTGATTTGTTTTGGAATACCCGTCATCAAATCACGTCCGTTTACTGCATAATCTTCTGGCGCCTCATTTTCTGGCAACTCATGTAAAGCTGACCCAACATGAATCTTAATTTGCTCCGCAGTACGTTCGCCGATAAGGATATTGTGCTGACGTTTCATATAACCCATGATATCATCTGTAAACTCATCACCTGCCGTACGAATAGATTGGTCAGTGACGATACCAGACAAAGCAATAACTGCAATCTCTGTTGTACCACCCCCGATATCAATAATCATGTTACCAACAGGTTCTTCTACATCTAAACCGATACCCAAAGCGGCTGCCATAGGTTCGTGAATAAGGTAAGTTTCTTTACTATCTACGTGGTCTGCCGAATCAAAAACGGCACGTTTTTCAACTTCTGTAATGCCAGAAGGGATACAGATAACCATTTTGAGGTGAGAGAAGAATTTTCTGCGCTGACCAATTTGGTTAATCATTCCTTCAATCATACTCTCTGCTGCCTGAAAATCAGCAATCACACCATCACGTAGGGGACGAATAGTTTTTATGTTTTCATGTGTCTTTTCGTGCATTTGCATTGCCTTCAAGCCCACAGCTATAACCTCTCCTGTACGACGGTCAATCGCTACAATAGACGGTTCATCGACGACAACCTTGCCGTCTTCGATGATAAGAGTATTCGCCGTACCCAAATCTATCGCAATTTCTTGTGAAAAAAAGTTAAATAATTTCATGTAGTATAAGAGTCCCCTCGTTTTATGTCTGTTTAGTTTTTTAAAAAACGGCTCTAGTTATTGTGCGTGTTCTCAGATTTGGAGAAAGGAATAGAACTTCTTTTCTCCAAATTTTGTCTTAATTTTACTAAAGAATAAAGCCAAAAAATCATCATTAATCAGTGAAGATGTTAGATTTTAAACATTAGATATTAAGCTATTTTTACAATCTAAAATCTAATGTCTAAGCTCTATTATCTTTCAATATGTTTTCCAACATTCTGCCTAGTGCAAAATAACGCAAAATCCACGACAAAATGAAGTTTTATACAAGCAGTTTATCGGAAGTTATTATGTTATTGAAAAAATGTTTCACTATTACCTAGTTTTCTGTTTCTATTAACGTTTATCGGACGAAAAATAAGGCTATGGGTCACATTCTCTAAATACAAAGACAAAACACTCATCACCAAAAATCCGCTGATTAGACTTAAGGTCTGGTATTTTAAAAATGTTCACCTACTCATAATAAAAAAATAATTATACTATTTAGAAATATAAAATTATTCTCTTCAAAAAAATAGTAGAACTATTTCAGAGTCCCTTTTTTTGTGATACCTTGCGCCTTCATTAACAAATTGAAACACTTAGGAGAGAAAACACAATGAGAGAAGAAAGAATGAATATTGCAGCGACAATAGACCATACAAATCTAAAAACAGATTGTACTCAAAAACAGATAGAGCAACTTTGTACGGAAGCTAAAGAACATGGCTTTGCTGCTGTTTGCGTACCTCCATATTTTGTAGTTAGCGCAGGCCGTTTACTTAAAGGTACAAATGTAAAAATCGCTACTGTTATTGGTTATCCTTTAGGATTTTCGGGTACGTTTGCAAAAGTGGAAGAAATTAAACGTGCGATTGATGAAGGGGCGGATGAACTGGATGTTGTCATCAATATCGCAGCAGTAAAAGATAAGAACTGGAATCATATCAATAGCGATATTGACAGTTGTGTTAGTGCAGCTCACATGCGCGGAAAAATCATAAAAGTCATCTTGGAAACTTCTCTTTTAACGGAAGAGGAAATCTTAAAAATGTGCGAAATTTGCACAGAAAGACAAGTGGACTATGTAAAAACCTCCACAGGAAAAGCGGGCGGTGCAACTTTAAAAGCAGTTGAATTACTCCGTAAGAATTTACCTGCGAATATAAAAATAAAAGCCTCTGGTGGTATTCGAGATAGACAGAGAGCGATGCGTATGCTTGAAGTCGGCGCGGATAGATTAGGTAGTAGTTCTGGTGTGGCGATTGTCACAGAATAACAAAAAAGCTCAAGATTCAAATTAAAGAACCTTGAGCTTTTTTATGTCACTGCATTTACCAAGGCTTACTCCACCACTACCCTCTCCGTCATTTTTCTTCCTTTTTCATCATAAATAGTAATCAAATAAATTCCTTTTGTTGGCAATAAAAATGACCTATCGTTTTCAGAAAAAGAACCAATTTCTTGACCATTTACGTTTCTAATTTCAATCTTTTCTACAATCGTATTTTCTGATACATCTAAAGTAATCCAACCACTCGTTGGATTAGGAAAGACTTGTACGATAGTGTTAAATCCTAACTCCTCAGTAGCACTCACTCCTACAAAATCAATCGCTAAGGTTTGTTCTTCAACCAAAACGGGCGAACGGTCTGCATTATCAAACATCACACGAAAAGTCTCAATCTCTGGCGTCGTCTCAGAAAACATCTCCGTCATCCATGCTGGCGGCAAAGACTGATACCAAACCTTAGTAGATACATTTACTGCCCCAAAGTATCCATTCAATGGAATGTGGTAAAAAAGAGAGTCTTTTCCTGTTCCCTCGACCCCATTATCCTTATTGAAATTCGCATCAAAATCAGCCTGACCAACAATCCGCGTCGTATCATAAACCTCGTGTGTTGTTGTAAAGCCTAGAGGTGCTAAACGATTGTCTTTCAAGGCAATAGCGCCACGTTCTAAAACTGTAGTTGGGTCGCCATTTACATCTCCGATGACAAATTCATAGATTTGAACTTGCTCTTCTGAATTGATAATATCATAATGATTCTCAAAGTCATCATCTCGTCCTTTAACTTCATAATTGGGCTCATGCACCCCCGACTGGAATAGCGTATCACCTATTTCTGTCGTCACGACAAACTCCACCGTCGCACGGCGTGAAGGATAACCTGAGGGAAATTTATGTCCTGCTTTGTTTACTAATTCTAAAGCGAAAAAGAGAGAATCTACCGTTTCATTTTGATATTCTAAGGTCAAATCCAAGGACTTCTCTTGCAACATATCAAAGGTCTTTTGTATCGTCTCTGCGTAATCTTCGTCACTTGCCTCGATATCCAAAGCTTCTTTATTTTCCTGCATTAAACCCAACATCAAAGTATTTGCACCGACTAAATCATGACGTCCAAAAGGTGCTCGACCTTCTAAAAAACTATAACCTGACGAAATCACGATTTCTTCTTCCAACTGCGGAATATGGCAATGCTGACAACTTTGTTCTTCTTCATAAAATGAATTTTGCCACTCTTGATAAGTTGCTTGCTCCACAAATTTTGTCCCCAAATTATTTCCTTCTAAATCATGCGTCTCAATCAAAAGTGAATGACAAGAAGCACACAGACCCGCATCCTGTATATGTGGCGCGTAAACAGGCGTGTATCCCAAAAACTCCGTCATCGGACCCGCAAAAGGTCCTGGAAAAGGTCCATAAAGTGTCCGCGTTGTATCGTAATTAATAATACCACTATTCAAATCTCCCAGACCAGTTGCAGACATCATATGACAACTTCCACAACCAACGCCGTCTAAGCCAATTGTATCTAACAATAAGTCTTCCATGGTATAATGTGGTTCTCCGCGCAATATCGCCGTGTAATGCCCCTGAGGCGCATGACAAGAAGTACATTTTGTCTCTATTTCTTCCTTTTCATTTGGATGTAAAAGAACTTCATGACTCACTTTTGCGCGCCAAAATGGGTCTTTCGCAGAGTTTGCCATCATAGTCGCTTGCCAATCATCAAAGACGTTAACTTCTTCTCCCAATTGCGTGATGTAGGCAAATTCTGCTTCATCAAAACCATGACAACCTTCACATGCTGTTGATTTTGGGAAGATTAAATTACTGTCTACTGGCGGCGGCGGTGGAGAAATTAGCATTTGCTCATAAGCTGCTAATTCTGATTCCGTGTGAAATGTATTGGCTTCGTTGCGAACAGGAATGAGGGAGGCGCACATGATGAGAGCGAAAATACCTGCGGTGATGTAGATTTTTGTATTCATATTTCTTGGAAAATTTTCTGTAAAGGTACATTGATTTTCCTTTGATTAGGTATGAATTATTGTAGTGGGGGTGTCAATATGGCGCATCTTCTTGACATTAAATTCTACTTATTTTCTGTTTCTAATATGCCTTTTTTTTAGAATGATTGTTATGATTTCTATGATTGTTATGTTTTGCTAAAAACGATACTCCAGCTTAACTCCTCCAAAGAAGTTTCGAGGCAGACCGGGATAATAATAACGCGGCGCATTTCCCCCAAAACTTCCCGCATTGATAAGTATCATAGAGGCATATTTTTCATCAAGAAGATTTCTGATACCTCCTGAAATATCTAATCGCCAATCATTCCCTAGTCGCGTTTTATATCCCAATTTTGTATTCAAAAGACTGTAAGCATCTGAGTCAATACTACTGTCATCACGCATCGAAAAGCCTGATAAATATTTAAAATTCACATTAGCATAAAATTTTTCTTGATAGCTATAATCTATACCAATATTCAAGTTATGCGGCGATGTTCCTGTTAGTTTATTTCCAGAATAATCGTTTTCTTCATCAACGAAATCAATGAATTTATAATCAGAAAAAGTATAAGTCGTCCAAGCTGTTAAAGTGTGCTTCCTTCGGCGAAGAAATTCATGCGAAACATAAGTCTCAATCCCTGCATGACGCGTCTTCCCAGCATTGCGTCCCACAAATTGGTCTTCGGCGACACGCTCGGCAACTAAAAGGTCCTGAATGAGCATATTGTACAGAGAAATCTCATATTGAAATCTGCCATTACGGAGTTTTCCGCGACTACCTATCTCGAAATTCCAGCCTTTTTCGGGTTGAATATCAGGGTTGATTTGTCCGTCAGGAGTTAGTGTTTCGGAGACACTTGGTGGTGAGAAACCGTGGCTGATACTTGTAAAAATAGATTTTTCATATTGAAAATTATAACTCAAACCCAGACGGGGTGACAAAACAGCATCAAAGGTATATTCACCAGAAGTATCGCCATTTGCGAGAAAAAGGTCTTGATAATTATAGCGAGTTTGGTTGAGATTGACGCCAGCTAAAAGGTATAGTTTACGAGTAAGTTCTTTATAAAATTGAGCGAAAGCATTGTAATATAGACGGTCTTCTATATTATCACTTAACAAATTCCCCTGCGTCCCTTCATTGGTCTCAAAAATCTGCCAATCATATTTTTCTTTAAATAATTCTACACCCACCGAAAGTAATGGCATAAATGCCGACTCCTGTCCGTTCAACTTCAAATCAAAACTTGTCCGCAGACCAACCGTTTGACTTTTTTCATCTAAAATATTAAAGGGGCGCGACTCGTAATTATTTCGTGCAGTTGTAAAAATACTCGTCTTATTATAAATCGACGTATTGCCTACATCTTTCTTAACTAATGAATGATGTGATAGTCCTATCAGTAGTTTGTCGTAGTCTTCATTACCTGCAACATTTGCCCAATTTGCAGCAGCAGCACTTGGGTTATTTTCGTAGTCTTCCCTATTTAATGAGCTGGGAATGAATGCTTTAACATCTGTGTAATTGACAAATAGAGTCGTTGTATTCTTAGCATTAGGTGTCAATTTCCCTAAAAAAGAGTAGCCTTGTCGGTCGTATTCGTTGTTGTCACGGTAGCCGTCTTGGTG
>CALDUB010000225.1 GCA_937923465.1 uncultured Saprospiraceae bacterium | reverse complement strand
CAAAACAAAGATAAATTCAGAATAACAGCTTCTATCATTGAAAATGAGATTGACATGTTGGAATTGTGTATGGAGAGTGAAGAAATTTTTTAAGAAATAACTTTTTTATAGTACAATATTACTACACTGTAACAGAAGTTTGTTAAACTTTTTTCGTCCTTTATTTTTGTGGAGAATAAGGCAAAAAAATTAAGCATAGCCGCAGCTATAGTTCATTTTTTTAACGCATTTATACGCGAAAAGAAAGACTCGAAAAATTTAATGAAACTTAGTTTACAGTGTAATTACCCTTCTTTAAAATAAATTTTGTCATTAAACTTAAGGGCAATGATACCTGTATCTTTTTGGTAATAAACGACATGGTTGCCCTCTGTGGATTGGAATACATTAGTAAATGTCTGTCCGTCAATTTCAAGATTTTCGGAAAACACAAGAGGTTCAGAAAAATTAAGATTTTCAGGAATTATCTGTGGACTATCAAAGTGAGGGTGCAATACTCCTTCACCTCTTGCAAATGTACCTATTCCTGAAAAATTTAGCATCAGCATATCATAAAACAGCAAACTTTCTTCTTCGTAATTATTGATACTCACCAAAATATCAATCAATAATGTATCATTATTTCCCCGTAGAATGTTGCGAATACTTTCTCCTTGATAGTACTCACAAGGGATTTGCTGAAAGGGGTCAGAAAAAGTCTCACACAGATATTTAACACACATCCTATCCGTAAAACTTTCCTGACGTTCTACTCTAAATGTCAGACTCTCGCCTGCGGTAGCAGTAAAATTAAGCACTTCCTCGTCAGCATAAGGTGCAAACTTTTTAGACTCTTCATCGAGTCTTTGCTCACCTACTTTTTTGGATTCGCAGCGGTCTTCTTTACATCCGAATGCAAGTATAGATAGGACTAAAAGAAAATATAGGTTGAGTTTCATGACGTTATTTTTAGATTAAAAAAACTATCCTTTACACGATAAAAAACGTCAAAAGTTACGACTCATTGTGTAAAATAAGTAAAGGTTTTTTACTGTGAAAAGTTTGTGTAGAGGTCACGCTATTACTAAATAACTTGCCCCATAAATTCCGTTTTTTTCGAATTAGACAAATCAAATCTGCTTTTTTAGAACTTGCAAAATCTTGAATGCGCTTATTAACGTCCTCTGATCCGATACCATAGGCATAAGTGACGCTATAGTCAATAGAATCATCAATGATATCCAAATTGTCAGACAAATCTTCTACCTGTTCGTGCGTTCTTCCAAAATGATAAATCTCCAATGCTGCATTGAATTTTTTGATAATAGCATTTAAAGGAAGAATGACATTTGCATCAGCAATTAAATCATCTGACATTGGAAATACTACTGTTTCCGTAGTGTTATATTCGTATTCACTTGGTATCACTATTACTGGTATCTTCGTATTCGTGATGACTTCATTCGCCACACTGCCGATGAATATTTCCTCTAATCCATTAGCGCCTTTTGTGCCCATTACTATCAAATCATAAGCATCTACTTTTGCTGTTTGTACAATCTCGAATGCTGGTCGTCCTTCTAAAATCAAAGAATGAAAAATTACCTTGGAAGATATCTCTTGAGCAATATTCAGTACTTCATGCATTCTTTCTTTTGCTTTGTCTCTTAATGGTGTCCGCATGGAGATAATCATTCCTCCTTTTTGATGCATTTCGTAGGAATTTAGGAGTGTGACCGAACTACCAAACTCTTCAGCGAGTTTGATACCATACTCCATCGCACGCAGTGAATTATTGGAAAAATCGATAGGGATTAATATCTTTCTCATATTTTTTTATATTTTGGTTCTCTGACAAATCCTCCCGTTGCACAGGACAATCACTGCTTGTCCCACAACGCGGGGGGATTTGTCAAAGAACGTATATTTTCTACTTCTTTCTTTTATTACTCTCTCCAAACTAACAAAGGAGTCTTAGTGTGGAAGGTCATTCTTTTCGTAAAAGATGTGTGAAATATACGCTCCCACAATTTTCGTTTGGGAATATACATAACCAGAATGTCAATTTTTTTTTCATCGATATAGGCATTTAAGGCTTCTTCAATAGTACGGTCTTCTACCATAGTGAAGTCCGTAAACCCAAATGGATACTCTGTTAATTCTGCCCCTTTGTCAGATAATCTGCTTGTCATTTTGCGACGCTTAGCATGAACAATGTGAAATTCTGCTCCCAAAATATTAGCAAATTCATTAGCTTTTAAAACTGTTTCAGAGTCATCAATCATTTCTGTGGCAAAAGCGATAGAGTCAATACCTTCATATTTTGCATTCGTTGGTACAGCAAGTACAGGACGGTCAGCATTCATCATTATGCCTGTCGTAATGCTACCTATTAATCTCTCTAAACTGTTGCGTTCACCTTTTGTACCTAATATAATGAGGTCAAAATTATGGTCATCAGCGTATTCAACAATTTCTTCTACATCAAAAATACTGTAAATAGAAGATGTTTTGATGTCTTCACCTTTTGTATATTTTTGGGTTAGATGCATCAATTTTTTTGTTGAGGTCTCTTTAGCGGTCTGTCGCATCTGATTGTAAACTCCAATAACAGCATATTCAGCACTGCCAGTAGGAATACTGTAGATGTTGATAATTTCTAATTCTGCATCAAGGTCTTCTGACATTTTTAAGGCGTATCGAAAAGCATTCTCTGATGCTGGAGAAAAGTCGGTGGGGAAAAGTATCTTATTAATTTCCATAAGTCTTGATTTGAGTGACAGTAACGATATCTTGACTTCTTCGTACTTAACAATTTCGTCAATTATTAATTCAAAGATAGAGGGGAGAATATGTTTGACGGGTGATTAAAATCATCTTTGGGAGTTGATTTTTTCGCGTTCCTAATTCTATTTTAAGACTCTTAAATTTTTCGTGGATAACTGCGTTAAAAAAATGAACTATAGCTCTACGGCTATGCTTAATTTTTTTGCCTTATTCTCCACAAAATAAACAGCAGGATAAGTGTTTTATCCCCAAAACTTTGCGACTCTGCAAATATTAAATTAACACTATAAGCAATAGCTCCTGCAAAAGCTATTCACAGTAATTCACCAATTGCACAGTTTATCGTCCAGTTTTTCCATAGTTTAGTCATCCTAATTATTTTACTTCATTTTTAAGGGTTTGCTTTTTTTCAAAAGCATTAAAGTTTTCAAGAGTTGTTATTGTTATTTTATCCATTGCTTCTTTTGTAAAGAATGCTTGATGCGAGGTTATCAATACATTTGGAAAACTGTTTAATTTTAAAATCAAATCATCTTGAATTATACTTTCTGACAAATCTTCAAAAAATAAATTTTCTTCTTGCTCATAAACGTCGATTCCTAAATATCCAATTTTTTGATTGGTCAGATTGGTAATTACATCTGCTGTATTTATTAATCCACCTCTACTCGTGTTAATAATCATGACTCCTTTTTTCATCAAGGATAAGGACTGTCGGTTTACAATATGTTTTGTTTTGGGGGTTAGTGGACAGTGCAAAGACAAGATGTCTGACTGTTTGAAGACTTCGTTTAGGGGCAAATATTCTACACCTAAATTAATTAATTCTTCAGATTTTGAAATGTCAAATGCAATAATTCTACATCCAAACCCTTTAAGTATCCGACAAAATGCTGTGCCGATTTGCCCCACACCAATAACTCCAACTGTCTTTTTATATAAGTTAAAACCAATAAGATTTTTTAAAGAAAAATTTCCTTCTCGAACTCTATTATAAGCCTTGTGTGTTTTTCTATTTAGCGTTAATATCAAAGCTACAGAGTGCTCCGCAACTGCCTCGGGAGAGTAAGCAGGTACGCGCACAATTTTTATGTTATTACTTTTTGCTGCTTTGATATCAACATTATTGTATCCGGCACAGCGCATTGCTATTAAGTTAATCCCATTTTTTGAAATTATTTCAATCGTATCCTTATCAATTTTGTCATTTACAAAAACACAAACAGCATCAAACCCCAGAGTGAGATTAGCGGTATTCTTGTTTAGAGCAGTTTCGAAAAACGAAAAGCTATGATTATAAATTTCACTGTATTTTTCAAAATATTCTTGATCGTATGACTTTGTGCTAAACATTGCTATTCTCATGTGCATTTTTTTTATGCTCTTTCACGTACTTATTTCGTGTCAGATATCTTTTTGACTTCTCCAATGATAGAACAAGCGGATTTAGCTGTATTAAAAATGGTCCCAAACTTTTCAATATTCTTTTTGAGTAATTTGGTATTTAATTTTTTGTCTTGACTATAAATTTTCAACTCATAATTAATCTCATCTATTCTTGGAGGTTTTTCTAATCGCACTGCGTTTATGGTTATTTCAGCATGCGAGTATTCAAAATTTAATAAATCAGAGAAGCGTTCAACATTTTTTAGAATACAAGCCGAAAGTGAACCTAAAAATAATTCAGCAGGATTTGCTAACGTATCAGCAGACTCAGGCGTCGTCCCAAAAATAATTTCTGATTGTTTAATACTTGTCGAGCCATTATTTTTTGAAGATGAATTTGCCTTTATTGAATACTTCATGGTTATTTTTTATCGTTGTTTAGAAGCTGTTTAAATTTCAATTAGTTCAACACATTTTGCACTCGCTTCAACTTATCATCCTTTGACAAAGTAAGTCGAACAATACTGTCTGACACGGCAAATAAATCATGAGGAACTCCGCCTTCTAAGCTGACTAAATCTCCTTTTTTCAACTTCAAAACTTCGGTATTTACTCCAAAGTCAATTTCGCCGTCTACTACTTCTATGACAATAGGGTAGGGTGTTTGATGCTTTTTCATCAAGTGTTCTTTGCGAAATAGAATACGAATTTCTTTAGTGAATTCACTTTCAAGCATTACTTTGATAGCGGGTTTATCTGTCTTGTATTCAAGATTTTCTAAGAGGGATGCCTTTTTCATTATTGAGTAATTTTGATTGAAAAATTAATGCGATAGATTGAGCGCGCTGTTTTGTTCTTTCTGCCACGTCGCCCACAAAATGAGCGTCTATACTTTTTTCATCTTTCAGGCAAAATCAAGAAAAAAATTATCGTTCTCCGTCACATTCACACGATTTGACGGAGAACCAAAATTATGATGTAAAATTAGAGGTAAGAAGAATGGAAGAGAGTGCGATTTGTCAGTAGGAGAGAGTGACATTTGTCGGGATAAATTAGTGGCACATAGGCACATCACTCATAGGATTCAAAAAGTCAAAACCATAAGGCAAATCAAAGTTAACACCACGCATAATAAATAAAATCCCCAGTGCTATCAACAAAGCGGGATACAAACGGCGTAGTTTAACTTGCCACGGCGAAACGGAGAGTTTGCCAATAAAAACTGTAAAAAACATTAAAGGAATGGTACCCAACCCAAAGAGCGACATGTATAATGCACTCTGAAAAATACTACCCGTTAAGACCGCGCCGATAACCGCAGCGTAAACCAAACCACAAGGAAGGAAACCATTAAAGAAACCTGTGCGCAACCAGCTAGAGTAGGTGTTGCTGCCAAAATATTTACCCAACTTGCGACGCAACCAAACCTGCCACTGACCAAAAGCAGGTAAGCGTAGCAAATGATATTCTACATTAAAACTAAATACCGCAGCTAAGAGTAAAAATACTCCAGCGGCTACAGAGAGAGAAGATTGCCAACCTGCTAATTCCGCTCCAAAACCTAATGCTCCAACCATTACGCCTAGTAGAACATAAGTGATAGTCCGCCCCAGATTATAAAGTAAAAGCCTTCCTGCAAGACCTGCTTTGCTGGTACCTGCCGCAGATTTTGCCATAGGTATTGGTCCACACATGCCAATGCAGTGTAGACTCCCAAAAAGACCAATTGTAAAGGCTGTCCACAACATAAACTTAAAGTTTGATAAACTCTGCTAAATCCAAATAGTCTGTTCCTGCCGCTTGCCATGCTAATTTAACTTTCCACATTCCAGGGACTAAGTCCTTTGTTGAAATCTGCCACAAGCCACCTGCATCAATTTTGATAGGGTAATATTTATCTAATTTCTCATTATCTGGACGATAAAGATGAACCGTTCCGATAGGAGCGATAGACTCATTGCCAAATTGAATTTGCAATAATTCTTCTCCTCCATTGTGTTTAATCACGGGAGGATTTTCTAATGAAAGACTATTTTCCATTTTGATAAAAGTGGATTGATAAGCCAAATCTTCTGCGTAGTAATCCTTTGCCACCAAACTATGGTCGTATTGCGTACTGCGAATGACCATGCTAATCAAGGTCACTGCAAAGAGTGTATAAAAGATGAAAATGCCTGTTCCCCAATTGAATTTCATGATTTGTTATTTTTTAATTAGCAGTCGAGAGAGGTAACGGGCACTTTGAAAGTGACCGTTACCAGTTAGTAATCTTTTGGTCGATTAGATAAGATTATTTTGGACCGAAAAAACCAGTCTTTGTTTTTGTTATCATTTCTCCTTCCGACCAAATTTCTACGCTAAGATTTTTACTGTTCTTTTTTGCAAATTCCCTATCTAAATCGATAAATAGTGAACCTTTGGTTTGTTCGTTTGCCTTTGCCATTGGCGACTTGCCAACCATCCTAATACTCCCTGTTGTCGAGTCTACGAGTCTAAACTCTACGAGAATATCTTTACGGGTTTTATTGATAATCTGATAATTATATAAATTACTAATTGTCCCGTCATCATTCTTTTGATAGAGCATTCCGGGTGTGCGCATCAATAGTACATCTACCTCACTACGAGTCGTCAAAAGTGCCGTATTGATAACTAACATAGCTAATAAAACCACAGAATAAGCTATCACACGAGGCGTGATAAGTTTACGTTTTTTCTCTGCTATTCCGTTGTGACTATCATAGCGTATTAATCCTGGTTCCCGACCGATTTTTATCATGACGGCATCACAAGCATCCATACATGCGGTGCAATTAATACATTCCAATTGTGTTCCATTGCGAATGTCAATACCTGTTGGGCAAACTTGTACACATAGAGTACATTCTATACAATCACCAAGTTTAGCGACACCTTCGTCAACGACTGGGGGAAAAATCAAACCTGGTTCGATGACACTATCTTTTTTTACATTCTGCGCAGCCGCTGCGACATCTTTTTCAATTTTATCTAAAATATCATCTGCACAAGAACCTCCATCGCGACAATTTACACAGGTAGATTTACACTCGTGGTCTTTCTTTTCTGGAGCTGCTTTTTTCTTTTTTTGCATCTTGCCTCGAGGTTCTCCGCGAACCCAGTCGTAGATAACGGCGATACTATTTTTGTCTAAAAGTACTCCTTGTAGACGACCATAAGGACATATTGCAATACAAACTTGCTCCCGCATTACAGAAAATACACCATAGAAAACTACGGTAAAAACAACCATACTTACAAAGCCGGACAAATTATCAGCGGGGGAGGAGGTGATAATCTCCCAAACGGCATCTGCACCGATGATGTAAGACAAAAAAGTATGGGCAATTACAATCGAAATAAGAATGAAAATACCATGTTTTAAAGTCTTTTTCTGGATTTTTTCAGGAGTCCAAGGCGCTTTTGCCAAGCGCCGTTGAGCATTACCGTCACCTTCTATCCAGTATTCTATTTTGCGGAAGACCATTTCCATGAAAATCGTCTGCGGACAAACCCAGCCGCAAAAAAGTCGACCAAATACCACCGTGAACAAGATAATAAACAGCGTCCCCGTAATCATCGCCAAAGCAAAAAGATAAAAGTCCTGAGGCGCAAAAGATACCCCAAACAAGATAAAATGACGTTCCAAAACATTCAGCAAGATAAATGGCTCGCCATTGACTTTGATGAATGGTAATAAAAATAGAATCAGCAACAAACCATAGCTAACATAAGTGCGCATGTCATAATACCAGCCGTCTGGTTTTTTTGGATATATCCAATTACGCTTGCCCTTTTCATTGACAGTAGCAATACTGTCACGGAAACCTTCCTCGTCTCTTATTTCTGTATTGTTGTTCATTATCAGATTTTATTTTTGCAGCATTCCTAACTCTTGCCCAGCATTTTCTTCTTCAGTAGGCTTCCAAATTTCACCCTGAGGTTCTTTTTGATTAGGGGGATTAGTCCCTTTAAGAGTCAAAATATAAGAAGCTATTTTTTGCATATCAGCTGGTCTTAACTGTGCTTTCCATGAAATCATTCCTTTTTCAGGAACGCCATATTTTATTGTTCCAAAAATATGCTTAATATCTCCACCATGTAGCCAGTAGTCGTCTGTCAAGTTAGGACCGACTCCTCCTTCACCTCCTTGACCGTGACAAGCAGCACAATTGACTTCGTATATACTTTTTCCAAGTGAAATTTCATTAGCGGCAGTCACTGCGACCACAGTATTTTCATCGACCATGTCTGCTTGTGTTGCTAAATAAGCTTTGACAGCTTTTTCAGCACGCTCACTCTCTGCTGCATATTCTTCTGCCTGAGTCTGTGCACTATCTGAAAAGTGATTCATATAGATAATGACTGGCGCAATTGCAATTGTGATGTAGAAAAGCGCTACCCACCAAGGCGGTAGATTATTATCTAATTCGCGAATACCATCATAATCATGATTGAGCAGAATATCATTTTCTTTCTCAATAGGAACGACTTGTGTCATTCTCTTATAAAGTCGTCTCCAAACAGACGGTTTTTCTTCTATTTGGATGTCGACTTTTTCTAATAATTCTGGACTATATTGACGCAGCAATCGTACTTTTTCGGTAAACATGACCGCGTCGTACAATTTAAAAAGTGCGTAAAAAGCACCAAAAATTACTGCTGCACCAATACCCAATAGCGTATATTCCACAACAGTCGCAGAATCTCCAACAGCATTAGTCGTATCCGCAGCAGATAACAGAATAGGTGTGAAAATATTTAGAATCAAAAATATAAACTGGGTTTGCTTGTTTTTCATTGCTGACAATTGTTTTATCGTTTGGTTCTCTGTCTCATCCTATGAGGTGTGACATAAAAAAATAGAAATATTAGTTTTTTATTTTTTTCTGCCTCAGGATTTGTCGGAGAACGTATCGTTTTTATCTAACGGCAAATCAGACATTCTTTGATAGAATACTTTGTCGCGGAAAAAGAGTAGGATAATGACTACTGTGAATAGTGCAAAAAAAGTGACTAAAGCAAAGAGCGACATCCAATTAATGTCACTGCCTTCGGCTAAAATATATTTGAACATGACGTTAGTTTTTAGTTTGTAAAATCTTCTCCCCGCCGATTTCGCTTTTAACTTAAAACCGTTAAAGCAGAGAGAAGAAAAGGAATTTACTTTGTACTCGGCTTAGGTTTGATATCCGTACCTAACCTTTGCAAATAAGCAATCAAAGCGGTGATTTCTTTATCCTCTAAGCGGTCTTGCTCTATTCCTTCTTTGCGTAAACTTGCTGCTATTCCTGCTGCTTGTTTCTTCAAATTCGCAACTGCTTCCTCATCAAAACCTTCTGGATATGGCGTATTCAGAATCTGCAATGTGCGTATCTTTTTAGCAGTCAAAGAAGTATCTAAGTCGTCTTCAATCAACCACGGATAAGGAGGCATGATACTACCTGGAGATACCGAAGTTGGTTCTAACATATGATTGTAGTGCCAACTGTCAGGGTACTTAGCACCCAATCGATGCAAATCAGGACCCGTTCGTTTACTTCCCCATAAGAATGGACGGTCATAAATAAATTCACCAGATTTAGAATAATCACCATAGCGCTCAGTTTCTGAACGGAACGGTCGTACCATTTGGCTGTGACAACCCACACAACCCTCACGTATATAAATATCGCGTCCCTCTAATTCTAAAGGAGTATAAGGCTGTACAGAAGCAATTTTTGGTACATTTTCATCGACAATAAACATTGGGAATACCTCTACTAATCCTCCAATTAAAACTACAATGGCAGAACCAATAAGTAATTGAATCGGACGACGCTCAATCCAACGGTGCCAGTGTTCTCCTTCGTGAGGTGCGCTAGCATTTACTAATGCAGGAGCTTCAGTCGGCTCATCTTTGGCAAAATTTCCGTGTTTTGCAGTCTTTATCAAATTGTAAAGCATTAAGAAAACACCACTTACGTATATTGTACCACCTACTGCACGCATAGCATACATCGGTAAGATTTGAGTAACAGTCTCCAGAAAGTTACCGTAAGCCAAGATGCCGTCTGGTGCAAATTGTTTCCACATTAAACTCTGTGTCCAACCTGCCCAGTACAATGGAATTACATAGAGTAACATACCCAAAGTCGAAATCCAAAAGTGAACATTTGCCAATTTTACACTGTATAGTTTAGTATTGTGAATGCGTGGAACTAACCAATACAAAATACCAAATGTTAACATTCCATTCCAACCTAAAGTCCCGACGTGTACGTGTGCAATAGTCCAATCAGTAAAGTGACTAATAGCGTTAAATGATTTGATACTCAATAAAGGACCTTCCAAAGTTGCCATACCATAAGCAGTAATTGCGACAACCATGAATTTCAGAATTGGGTCTTCGCGCACCCTATCCCAGGCACCACGTAATGTCAAAAGTCCGTTAAGCATTCCACCCCAACTTGGCGCTATCAGCATCAATGAAAACACTGTTCCTAAAGATTGCGCCCACTCTGGTAAACTCGTATATAACAAGTGGTGCGGTCCTGCCCATATATAAATGAATATCAAAGCCCAAAAGTGAATAATGGATAAACGATACGAGAATACAGGACGATTAGCTGCCTTTGGTAAGAAGTAATACATCAAACCCAAATAAGGTGTCGTTAAGAAGAATGCAACAGCATTATGTCCATACCACCACTGTATCAAAGCATCTTGCACTCCCGCAAAAACAGGAATGGAATGCATGAAACTAATCGGAATTGAAATGTTATTACCAATATGTAAAATGGTTACAGTTATCCAAGTGGCAATGTAAAACCAAATAGCTACATACAGGTGTTGCTCTCTTCTTTTCAGAATAGTACCAAACATATTGATACCAAAAGCAATCCAGACTAAAGCGATAGCGATGTCAATTGGCCATTCTAATTCCGCATATTCATGCGAACTTGTGTAGCCCATAGGTAAACTAATCGCCGCTGCCAGAATAATCGCTTGCCAACCCCAAAAGTGGAATTGACTCAGAAAATCATTGTACATCCGAGCTTTCATCAATCTTTGTAGAGAGTAATAAACCCCCATAAAAATTCCATTTCCCACAAAGGCAAAAATCACGGCATTCGTGTGTAATGGACGGATACGTCCAAAAGTTGTCTCGGGCAAACCTAAATTGAAAGAAGGAAAAACCAACTCCAAGGCTGCCCACAAACCAACGAGCATTCCGATAAGTCCCCACCAAGCGGTGGCGTTCGCAAATTTTCTGACAATCTCGTTGTCATAGCTGAATTTTTCAATTCGTGCTGTAGAGGTAGCATTTTCACTCATTTACTGGTCTTTTTTTTCGTCAAATAAAATCCGCATCGCAGGTGTACAGTCATCGTCATATTGCCCCGAGCGAACTGCCCAAAAGAAAGCGCCCAAAAAAACAAGGGCGATACAAAGACTGACTCCAATGAGTAGAAGGATAATATTCATGTGCTTTAATTTGGATGCAAGTTAAGGAG
>CALDUB010000224.1 GCA_937923465.1 uncultured Saprospiraceae bacterium | reverse complement strand
TTGTTGAAGGAGATGGTTTGGAAGATTTTGCATTAGATTACTCTTCTTTGACCAATGACTGACAAAAATATAGTGTTATTTAATAATACAGATTGGGTTGTTTATATTTGATGCTATTTCAAATCAAACAACCCAATTATGGACCGTAAATTTACCTTTCTTTTTCTTTTTTTCATTTCCTTTTCCACAATATCTCAAGCTCAGTTTATAGAAGTTGAAGACGCCGCATCTTCAAACATTAGTGCAGAAGAACTTGCACAACAAATCTTACAAAATAATAATTTCACTGTTACTAATGTCACCTTTGAAGGGACATCTACAGCAATAGGTTCCTTTTTGGCTAGCGAGACTTCCCCGATTGGAATAAATCATGGAATGGTATTGACAACGGGTGCTGTTGTGTCAGGTACTAATACTGGAATTACTGGTATCGCAAGTGATTTTGCTAATTCTGCCAATGAAAGTACTGCGGTTAGCGAAGATTTAATGACATTAGACCCTAGCAACGCAAATAATGATGTTGCAAATCTTATTATCGAATTTATTCCCAACACAGATACATTAGTCGTCGATTTTGTCTTTGGTTCTGAGGAATATCCAGAATATGCCTGTACGGCTTTTAATGATGCTTTTGGATTGTTTTTAACAGGACCAGGAATAGCGGGACCATTCAGTAATGGTGGAGAAAATATTGCTCGTGTGCCTGATACGGATACTTATATTGCAATTAATACCATTCACGGAGATAATGGCGAAAATTGTCCGCCAGAAAATGAAGAATATTACATCAATAATGTGAACGCACCGATAAGCTTCGATGGCTTTACTACCGTTATTCCTATTAGATATCCTGTTATTCCATTTGAGACTTATACGATGACACTGAGCGTTGCAGATAAAGGGGATAATATTTTTGACTCCGCTACTTTTCTTCAATTTTCAGACTGTACGAGTGGGTTTTGTAATTTTTTCAATCCTGAAAAAGCTCTTATTCCTGAGAATTGCGAGCCTGCAAATGTCTATTTAGATTTGAGTAATGTGCCAGAAGACGTATTTCCTTTTGAAGTTAGTTTAAGTGGGAATGCAGGCAATGGGACAGACTATGAAACTTTACCTGAGACCTTTACATTGACGGCTGCCAATCCCATTTTAGACTTTGATATTGTACCCATAATGGATGCAGAAATGGAAGGCATTGAAAATATTGAATTGTCTGTAAGTAGCAATGGAACTTATGTAAAGTCAGTTTTTTACTACTTAAAAGAAGAACTGCCATTGGCTGCTATTGCTGTTAATAATTGTGATGAAGGTGTACAGATTTCGCTTAGCGAACCCAATTCTTCCATTTACGAATTTACGAATAATACAGACATGTTAATCAGCCCTGTTGGCGTTCTTATTAACTCAGACATAGAGGTGAGTGGATTGCCTTATTCCGAATTATTCAGCCCTGGTTTGATAAAAGAAGTCTGTATTGACGTGGACCATAGCTGGACAGACGATGTAGATATTTATCTCAAGAGTCCTAGTGGTCAAATTCTAACTTTAAGCACAGATAATGGTGCCAATGGAAATGATTATACTAATACTTGTTTCTCTCCGACAGCAACAAATAAAATCACTGGAGACACTGAAAACGCACCAGAGTCATTCACCCCATTTACAGGAACATGGAAACCAGAAGGGCTGTGGTCTAATCTAGAAAATGCATCTACAAATGGTACATGGACGCTACAAGTTAAAGATGATTCTAACGGATTTACAGGCATGATTTTAGGCTGGAGTATTACTTTCCATGAAAGCATTTTAACTAATGAGAGCATTGTTTGGTCTACTGGGGAGACAGGGGCAACAATAGACTACTCGGGAGAATTTCCAGTTATGATTACAGCAGAACTTAATAATTCTACTTGTAATACGCCTTTTTCATTTGAGGTAGATGGCACCCAAGCAGGTGTTAGTCTATTAGAAATAGAAGAAACTACCTGCGACGCAGATTTTGCTATTCTGATTGACGGTTATATTTTTGACCTCAGCAACCCTGTCGGAGAAGTTGTCTACGAAGAGGGAAGTTATACAGGTTGTGACTCGATTATCACCGTAAATTTAACTTTTCTAGAAGCCTCCGATGATATTATAATGGCAGAAAACTATATTGCAGGGGCGCCCATAACAGTCGAAGGTGTCGTTTACGATAGCCCAGGTTTTTATACTATTCCTATTGAGAATCCAGATACGGGTTGTTCTTATAATATCGAATTAGCTTATTTGCCAACGGTACCGACTTATGATTATGAGGTCATTGATAATGAAGAAGCTACGCTATTTGAATGTGGCGTTGGCGGCGATTATTGTTTTAATCTACAGAAATATGGTTCTGCAGATTATGAACTGATAATTGACGGTGAAAATATCGGTAGTTCTAATGACTATGAAACTTGTAATACGCTCTCAGAAAGACGTTTTGATGTCCCTGCGGAGGTTTATGATATGTCTCGTGTTTGGACAATTACAGATGTAGGAGGATTTCCAATAACAGACGGTTTATTTCAAGGCATGGAAGGACTTCTGCAACATTTGCATTATGCAGATGTAAACGCCGAATTTTTCAGTATTACGGATATTTCGGTTCCCAAAATTATCACACGTGTTTTCACGACTATAGAAACCATTACAATTTTGGACGTAAATGACATGACCGAAATTACAATTGTAGGAGATTTAGTGGAGATGGAAACTGGTGTCATTTTACCATTGACGGGTACAGAAAGTCAAGTGAGTGTTTATAATACTGTCACAGAAGAAACAGAGACTTTTGACCTAAATGTCGATATTACAACAGAAACCAATGACAATATGACTTATTGGGACGGTATTATTACAAATACGGTCATTAATACGGTCAATATCGAAGCTTCCGCAGATGAATTATGCGGCGCTCCCATTTCTGCGACAATAGCCTGCGAGGATGATGAAATAATAGAACTTGATGTAGAATTAAATGACGACGGCACGGCAACAGTGACAGGAACTGTCATGGCTGTCGAGTTTACGGACGTATTTATTTGTGTTGAATTTTGTGATGCCTTCGGCAATTGTGATACGGATACTTACATTCTTTTATACGAATTATTATCAGGAACGGAGGAGATAAATGCTCTTTCTGAAATGATTAACGTCTTCCCAAATCCAGCTCAAAATGAGTTTGTTATCTACAGCGACGATACAGGAAATACTTTAAACGCTGTTGGTATATTTACTTTAAATGGACAAGAAGTGCGTCAAGAAAAAATTGATAATCAGGCGGTTATCGATGCTTCTGACTTGGCGGCTGGTGTCTATTTATTGAAAATTGATACCGATAATGGAGTAGCGCGTAAACGATTGGTCGTTACGCATTAAATGTACCGTATCCCAAAACTCCCGTTTCGAACTTTCTCAGAGCTTCCGAAATGGGAGTTTCGGAATACGGCAAACTGTCGCCAAAAAAAATCTCATCATAAAATTTATCTCTCAACCAACCGTTTTATACCTTCGCGACTCTTTCATACAAACGGACACTTTATTCTGTGTTCCTTGATAAATGCTGTGATATGTGATTGATAAAAAATTAAGACTTTTATTTTACTTTGAATTGTTATTTTTTCACAATCACCGCATTTATAAAGGAACACAATCGTCCAATTGATACTAAAACGATGACTCACCAACTCAGCATGACCGAAGCCGAACTTGTAGCTGCCTGCATGCGCGATGACCGTATCGCGCAACGAGAACTTTATGACCGCTACAAGAAGGCAATGTACACTCTGGCGTATCGCACAACGGGCGATTTCGCTGTGGCCGAGGATGTTTTGCAAGAAGCATTCATCAAAATTTTTCGTAGTCTAAAATCTTTTAGAGGAGAAAGCACCGTTGGCGCATGGATTAAAACTATTGTTGTCCGTACTGCCTACAGTAAGCTCCGTAAGAAGAAAATATTCACAGAAAGTCTTGATAATCAGCACCTTGAACAACAGGTAGACTGGGGACACAATCGATTAGATGCCGAATATCTAGAAAAAGCGATTGCTGCTTTACCTGAAGGTTATCGCATGGTTTTTACTTTAATCGAGGTAGAAGGCTATGCACACAAAGAAGTAGCTGAAATGTGTGGTATTTCTGTTGGAACATCAAAATCTCAATTGTTTCATGCTAAAAAACGCCTAAGGGAGAGTTTGAAAGCATTTGGCTATTAATTTTTGAAGGATGAAAATGAAAAGCTCATTTTCTAAGAAGCTGTTTGAATTTAACTAAATTCCTATGTGAGGACAATTTTCCGCCTATTTTCACTTTTAAAATCCTTAAAGACCGCAGGGTATTGGCGGTTTTAAAAGCCAAAATAAACGAAAAATATTCTCTCATAACTTGTCCCGACGCTCTGCTCGGGATATAAAGATACT
>CALDUB010000223.1 GCA_937923465.1 uncultured Saprospiraceae bacterium | reverse complement strand
CCCCTCAATTATTCCTATTTTAAATATTTTTGACAATTTTTCTGTGACATTAAATAAAACACTCGTACTTTTGCTTGTACGGTTTTGTTTAATGTTTTAGACTGATGCTAGTCTATCCATTAACAAACTCAAAGATTTATTTTTTTGGTTAGAGACTCGGAGCTTGTTTCTTAGGAAATAAGACTCCGAGGTTTTTTATCAAAAATCTTAAAAGCGGATACTCTCAATACAAGAGTATCCGCTTTTTTTCATTTTGACACAAAAAAAGTAAAACCTCAAAAGAATTAAACTAGCTTTGTCTTTCGAAAGAATTAAGAAAAAATCCTGATAGCTGACCATCAACCGTCTGCCGTCAATCGTCAACCGTCCTCAAATGATAATCATTCAAGAAAAAATAGTCCACGAAGATATTCTCAAAGAGCAATTTTTGTGTAATCTAAATGCGTGTAAAGGCGCATGTTGTTGGGAGGGAGACTATGGTGCGCCTTTGACAAAGGAAGAAATACACACTTTAGAACGTATATATGAGGATGTGAAGCCATTTTTATCAGAAGAAGGAAAAGCAGTTATAGCCGAAAAAGGAATGTTCCAATATTATAAAGGAATGAAAGATAATGGGACGACACTATTAGAGGGTGGCGCCTGTACTTTCATGACAAAAAATGAATTAGGAATAGCAATGTGCGGTATAGAACAAGCGCATAAAGCAGGCAAAACAGATTTCTACAAACCTATTTCTTGCCACCTCTATCCTATTCGGACGGAGGAAAATCATAATAATGGATTCGAAATCTTGGACTACGACCGTTGGGATATTTGCTCTGCGGCTTGCTCGCTAGGAAAGAAGGAAGAACTACCTGTTTATAAGTTTCTAAAGAATGCGATAGTTAGGAAGTACGGAGAAGACTTTTATGAAGAATTGGATGCGGCAGCGGCGCATTTGAAAGAAATGGAATGATAAAATAACTATAAACCATGAACAGTTAAACTAAGAACCCCGTCTCTTCAAGAAATTACTGAGACGAGGTTCATAATTAAACCATTTATAGTTCATAGTTAAAAAGCCTAAGCTTTCGGTCCCGCCGCAGCAATAGCAGCATCAGTCTTAGCTTTATACTTATCAAAATTCTTTGAAAATAACTCCGCTAATTCTTTGGCTTGACGGTCGTAGTTTTTCTCATTGCGCCATGTATCGCGTGGATTTAAAATCGCATTAGGCACATCTGGACAAGTTTTTGGAATTTCTAAACCGAAAATCGGTTGTGTTTGAAATTCCACATTATCCAACTCCCCACGTAAAGCAGCCTTAATCATAGCACGTGTGTAGCTCAATGCCATACGCTGTCCTTCGCCATAAGCACCACCTGACCATCCTGTGTTGACTAACCAAACATTAATCTTACCAGAACCATTGCGATGTCCAGCATCTAATTTAGCTCCTAATAAGTCAGCATACTGCGACGGGTGTAAAGGTAAAAATGGTGCACCAAAACAAGCAGAGAAAGTTGCTTGTGGTTCTGTTACACCTTCTTCTGTACCCGCTATTTTTGCAGTATAACCCGACATGAAGTGGTACATCGCTTGCTCACGTGTCAAACGTGAAATCGGAGGCAATACACCAAAAGCATCACAGGTTAAGAAGAAAACATTTTCTGGCAAATCTCCACGAGACTTAAACATAATGTTATCAATGTGGTGAATTGGGTAACTCACACGCGTATTTTGTGTGATAGAAGAATCCGAGTAATCGGGGGTGTAGCCGTCTTCTTGAAAACCAATATTTTCTAATATCGCTCCAAACTTAATTGCTTTAAAAATCTGTGGCTCTTTCGTTTCTGAAAGGTCAATTGTCTTTGCGTAGCAACCACCTTCAAAGTTGAAGATAGATTCCTTTGACCAACCATGCTCGTCATCGCCAATTAGGCGACGGTCAGGGTCATTAGAGAGCGTTGTTTTACCTGTACCAGATAAACCAAAGAAAAGAGAAGAATCTCCTCTTGCGCCCACATTTGCACTACAGTGCATAGGGAATACGCCTTTTTCCGTTGGTAAAATGAAATTTAAAACAGAAAAAATACCTTTCTTAATCTCACCAGTGTAAGCAGAACCACCAATAATGATAGTCTTTTCACTAAAGTTAATAATAGAAAAGTTTGCTTGACGTGTATTATGCTCTTTTGGGTCAGCTTTTACCGTTGGGAAAGAATAAACTTTCCAATCTGGTGTAAAAGTCTCCAATTCCTTTTTACTTAGACGCAAAAACATATTGTGAACAAACATACTTTGCCACGGAAATTCTGTGTAGAAACGCACATTTAAGCGGTAATTTGGATTGGCGCAAGCAGATGCATCACGAATGTAGATTTCTTCTTGGTTCTCTGCATATTCGATGACCTTATCGTACAATTTCTTGTAGCTTTCTGCGTCGATTGGTTGGTTAATATCACCCCAATCTACTGTTTTAGCAGTGATGTCATCTTTGACAATGAAACGGTCTTTAGGAGAGCGTCCTGTAAATTTTCCAGTGTTAACAACAAGGGCACCGCTACTACTCAATTTTGCTTGTCCTTTACTGATACTGTGTTCAACTAATGCAGCAGAGGCTAAATTGTGGTGTGCCTTTTTCGGCTTCAACTTCTTCATGTTTTGGCTTTAGTGCGATATTTTAAAAAGTTAGATAATAATACAGACCACGCAGATAAAGAATTAACCTTATCAAAGTAGTAGCTCGATTACTTTCCAAGCAATAAAACACAAATCCCCCGTAACTTTTGTCAACAAGAAAATAAAAAAGAGAAAGAGAAGGCCAATTAATGTCTTCTCTTTCTCTCTCTTATACCGTTTCTTGTTTCGAGAGAACGGGGAAATAGTTTTTTCTTAAAATATCAATGGTAATATCTTTAATTTGAGATAATACCTTTTGATTAGGAATAAAAATTTTGGAGAAAAAGCTTTTTAAAAAAGACCAAATCTCCGTGGTGGTTACACAAAGGACGCAATAAATCGAGAAAAAAGCTAATTATGAAGTCAGAAACTTTTGATTTTCCTACGATGTCTATTATTGATTAATATTGGAGAAAAAATTGTCGTTACTCATTCTT
Organism: uncultured Saprospiraceae bacterium; assembly: GCA_937923465.1. Classification (GTDB taxonomy): domain Bacteria; phylum Bacteroidota; class Bacteroidia; order Chitinophagales; family Saprospiraceae; genus JAHDCG01. The sequence goes on along the minus strand of CALDUB010000223.1, from coordinate 1,663 downwards.
TAAATTAAAGTAGCGAATTTTCGCTAAAAATAAAGTCTCATTTTTTTTAATTTCGCTTATCACACACAGCAGTTATTCGAACAAAGGTTATTCTTTATATTAAAAAGTCAAACCAAAGGTCCTATTAAAGACACCCCTTACATAACAAGCTAATAATCAAACAAATACGAAATCACTAAAGACTAAACAAGAGGTAAATCTAATCATAAAAACATATCTCATTTTTAACAAAGCAACCTTTTTCATCAACCTCTGGTATTGGGTAGCATAAGATAAAGGCGAAAAACAAACACTCTTTTCAGAGCTACGTCTTTACTCTAAGGCGTATTTTTCAAACTAATAATTAAACCAACATTGGAGAAGAACATCAGACCGTTCTTCACCCTAACTATCTATGTCCGAAACCAAAATGAGAACCTCTACCCTCTTTTTGTCGGTCCAATCAAAAAATAAATTAAAATCATGAATCATCAAAAAACTTTAACCAACCCTTTACAAAATATACGAGAGAATCTCGTGGCGGCATTTATCTTTTTGTTAGTAACGTTGAGTTCGTTTTCTCTAAATGCACAAGTAGTCATCAATGAAATCTTACCTGGAGGTACAGTAGAATTGAAAAATATTGGCACAAGCACTGTTGATATTAGTGGCTATTGGCTTTGCGACTTTCCCGCTTACCAGCAATTAAGTAATTCAAATATCCAATGTGGTGACTTAATGCTCGCTGCTGACGAAACTGTAACAGTCAATGACTTTAATCAAATTGAAGCAAATGACGGAGAAATGGGTTTGTACACGGCATCAGGCTTTGGCAACTCAAACAACATTATTGACTACGTAGAATGGGGTTCAAGTGGGCATCAACGCGCAAGTGTAGCCGAGGCTGCAGGCATCTGGACACAAGGTACTTTTGTATCTGCTTTTAGTGCGGGTCAATCTTTGGCTTATAGCGGAAGCGGTGATGGCATATCTTCATGGACGGCTGGTACGCCTACTATTTGTCCTGCTCCTTCTACTTGTGAGATTGTAACTAACAACATCGTTTTAGAAAATGGCGAAACTACTGCGTCTATTTGTGTAGACGGAAACGCTGACCCACTAACTGTCATAACTGGTGGAGGTACAGAAGGGACTGAAACGGGTTGGATTATCACAGACGCCGCAACTAATAACATCTTAGGTTTACCTGCAGGAGGCCCTTTCGATTTAGACGGTGCAGGTACGGGTACTTGTGATATCTGGTACGTTCGCTACGAAGAAGGTAACTTCAATGGCGCTGCGGCTGGTAATAATTTAACTGATTTAACAGGTTGCTTTGACCTTTCTAATCCTATTACAGTTTACCGCGAAGCTCCAAATGGTGGTACTGTTGCTACTACTGACGGTGAAACTACAGTAACCGCTACGGCTGGTAACGTAATCGTCAATGTTCAACACACCACAACAGCTCCTAATCTTTCTTACTGGTACATCATCACCGATGACAACGATAATATCTTAGCTTTCATGAACTCTGCTGACGGCAATACGCTAAACTTAAGTGGTGCGCCTGCTGGCGAATGTCACATCTGGGGGTGGTCTTACAGAGGGGAAGGAGACCCAATTCCTGGTGATAATATATCTACTTTGACTGACGGTGACTGTGAAGCTATTTCTGATAACT
>CALDUB010000222.1 GCA_937923465.1 uncultured Saprospiraceae bacterium | reverse complement strand
ATCAAAGAGGAATTGGGAGATATTATGTTGCACATGGTTTTTTATTCCAAATTGGGGGAAGAAAAAGGCGCTTTTGATATTGCGGATGCGATGAATGATAATTGCGAAAAACTCATTTCGCGACATCCTCATATCTATGGCGATGTGACGGTAAAAGATGAAGCGGAAGTAAAACGCAATTGGGAACAATTGAAATTGAAAGAAGGCAAAAAATCTGTTTTAGGAGGCGTTCCAAAGTCTTTGCCTGCTATGGTAAAAGCGTATCGGATGCAAGATAAGACGGCGCAAGTGGGTTTTGAATGGGAAAATGCGGCGCAAGTTTGGGAAAAAGTAGAGGAAGAAATGGAAGAATTGCAAGAAGCAATGAACACAAAAGATGCCCAAGTTGAACGAGAAGAAGAATTTGGAGATGTTCTATTTTCTCTCATAAATTACGCTCGTTTTCAAAATATCGACCCAGAAACAGCTTTAGAACGGACAAATCGTAAGTTTAAAGCCCGTTTTGAGTACATTGAAGCCAATGCAACGAAGAGTTTGGACGATATGAGTTTGGAGGAAATGGACGTACTTTGGAACAAAGCAAAGGGCTTGGAGAAGAGTATATAGATGAAAGTTATTAGTTGAAAGGTCAAGAGATAAAACTAAGGTTGAAAAATACATGAAAAAATCGTACTTTTGCACCCCGAAATTGAGGTTCAGCATTGAAATCTCTTTTTCTGTGTAGAACTTGTATTCAATTTACACGTTCTTTTGAATAGAAATAAGAGGGATTTTATTGTCATGTGGGTAGGTATCTTCTAAGTCTTAATTCCTGAGACGCTTGCCTGACAACTGTCAACTAACAATTGACAAATGAAAAAATGCAATTTTTCGTATGAGTAACAGCATGAAAAAAATCGAATTAGATATTGTTGCGTTGTCGCACAGCGTAACGCAATCCCATAATTATGCGGTTGTATTAGGTGAGCAAGAGGGCACACGCCGCTTGCCTATCGTCATTGGTGGCTTTGAAGCACAAGCAATTGCTGTGGCTATGGAGCGCATGACCCCTAACCGCCCATTGACACACGATTTGTTTAAAAATGCGATGGAAGTTTTCAACGCAGAATTAAAAGAAGTCGTGATTAACAACTTATTAGACGGTATTTTTTATGCGCGTTTGATTTGCTTGAAAGATGGTGAAATGGTGGAAATTGACAGCCGTACTTCTGATGCCTTGGCAATGGCGGTACGTTTTGACTGTCCGATTTATACTTACGAATTCATCTTAGATGCAGCTGGTGTTGTCTTAGAAGATACAGATAGCCCACAAGAAGCTAATGCGCCTCGTCGTAAGCAAAAAGCGAAAGCTGAGTCTCTCGCAACTATGTCTGTTGATGACTTGACAAAACAATTGGATACTGTGCTAGCAGAGGAAGATTATGAAAAAGCAGCAAAAATACGTGATGAAATTAATCGTCGCTCGCAGCAGGATTAAAATACTGTGAACGGTAGACGGACGCTTCGCTTGACGGTGGACGGCGCAAAAAAGCAGCTTAGAAAATTCAATTTCCTAAGCTGCTTTTTTTATCTAAACTTTTCAAGTGCCAAGGGCACGACAGCCTTCAGCCTTGTACGTAAGTGCAAGGATTCTTAATCCAATCAACGATTCTTAATCTCCTTCACTACCACCTCAAAAATCAAAACAGAATTAGAAGGCACATTAATTTCATTTTCCTGAATAGCGCGCTGACCATAAGCCAACTTTGAAGGTACAAGTATCAGTCCTTCCGCCCCTTCATTAAAGAAAGGCAAAGCCTCTTCTAGACCTACGATAACCATTCCTTTGCCCATCCAAAATTTGAAAGAACGCAAACCTTCTCCGTCAAAAAAGCTATCATTCGTCAATCGTCCTTCATAGTCCATAGTAACCAACGAATTAGAACCAGCATTTGCCCCTTTCCCACGCTTTTTAACGACATAAGATACACCACTCGGCAAAGTCTTCACTTTCAATTTATGCTCCGTTGCATAATCCGCTATAGCTTTCTTATCTATCAAAAATTGCAAACGCTCTTGACGCGCAAAATCCGCCTTCTCTTTCTCTTCCAACTCCCGCATATATACGTCATAAGCATCATAATCCATGACCTGCAAAACTTCAATATCAAAAATTACATCTGCATTGGGCGGAATATTTGTACCTCTCCCTGTTTTTCCAAATGCCAATATAGAAGGAATGTAAAGTGTTCCTTTCGTCCCTTCTGGAAAAAGCTGAATACCTCTATCCAATCCACGGATAACTTGCTGGTATCCTACCTCAAAAACAAAAGGTTCATCCGAGGGGCTACTGTCAAATTCTGTCCCGTCCAATAAAGTCGCACGGTAGTTTACTTTGACAAATTTACCTGATTTTGCCGTCTCTCCTTTTCCTTTTTTCTCAAAAGCGTAGTGAATGCCTTCGGGTGTTGATTGCGTTTTGACATTGTATTCCTTTAGGTAATCTTGCAAATTCTCTTGTGCGGATAAGTTTGCAGAAAGAAAGATAATTGTGAGTAGAAAAAATAGTTGTTTCATGTTTATGTTACTAGTTATTAATTGTTGGTTATTATGTTACTTGTAAAGATGACTTAGTCAAAATAGTCAATAACTAACAACAATTAACTAATAACCAAAGTCTTCTCCCTCAACCAAGCCACTTCATCCGCCTCCATACGCGGAGAAACTTCCTCAAAAACACGCGCATGGTATTCATTCAACCATTTTTTCTCGCGTGACGTCATTTGCTCCATTTGAATTAAACGCGTATCTATCGGAAATAATGTGAGGTCAGAGAATTTTAGCCACTTTCCATACTCATTTTCTCCTGCGTCTATACATAAGACTAAATTTTCTATACGAATTCCATAATCTCCGTCTTTATAAAATCCTGGTTCGTTAGAAGTAACCATGCCAGACTTAAAAACTGTCGTGCCGCGGCTCGTTACTGGACTCGGCGCAAAACCTTGAGGACCTTCGTGTACGTTCAAGAAAAACCCAACGCCATGACCTGTTCCGTGACCATAATTTAAGTTGGCTTGCCAGAGGTGCATTCGTGCTAACGTATCCAATTGTGCACCACGCGTACCCGCTGGAAAAACAACCGAAGCCAACTCAATATGACCTTTCAATACCTTTGTATAACAAAATTTCTCTTGCTCAGTCGGTTCTCCCAATCTAATCGTCCGCGTGATATCCGTCGTACCGTCGTAATATTGTCCACCACTATCTAAAAGTAAAACACCGTCTTTTTCTATCATCGCACAAGTTTCTTTTTCTGCTCGATAATGAACTATCGCCCCGTTGCCTTTGTAGCCTACGATTGCGTCAAAACTTTCGCCATGATACTCACCTTGTGCTTTTCTAAAATTAGCTAAAACTTCCGCTACCTCCGTTTCAGGAATGCCCCGCTCTTCTACTGTTTTCTCTAACCAACGGAATAAACGCGTCAAAGCCACCGCGTCTTTAATCATAGCATTACGAATATGCTTAATCTCCGTTTCATTCTTAATTGCTTTTAAGGCTTGAATAATATTCTTCTCCGCTTTTGCATTGCCTTCTTGAATGCCGTTATATAGCAAAATATTAGTTGTACCCCTATCAAATTGCACTGTTTTATCTTCTTCTAGACTTTCTAATACTGCCTCTGCAAATTCATAAGGTTTCAAATAAATACCTTCTTCATAAAGCTTATTTGCTAAATCTTCTGGCACTTTATCAATATCCATGAATATCCAAGCAGAATCATGGTCAATCATAGCAAAAGCATAAAAAACGGGATTACAATCAACATCATTACCGCGCAAATTAAACGCCCAAGCAATTTCATCTAAAGCCGTCACCAAATAATAATCAGCCGTCATTTCTTCGCGGATTTCTGCTAACTTCTCGACGCGTGACTTCCCTGCATATTTGACATCATGCTCAAAAATTGGTGCCGTCGGTAAGCTCGGGCGGTCTTCCCATATTTCATCAATCAAATCCTTATCTAAGACAAGACTCGCGTTTTTAGCTTTTAACTTCTTCTCAATTGCACGAATATCTCCAACTGAAAATTGACGTCCATCACAAGCCACTACTCCACCCTCTTTTATGTTATCCCGCAACCATGCTCTGTGTTCTGGCGCGTGAGGAATACCTTGTTTGTGCAATTCAAAATCACTCTCTGCCAACTGCGTTTCTGCCTGTGAAAAATAACGACTATCCGTCCAAAGTCCCGCATGTTCTTGCGTAACTATTGCCAAACCCGCAGACCCCGTAAAACCAGAAATCCATGCACGCGTCGCCCAGTGTTCTGCCACATATTCACTCTTGTGCGCATCACTCGAAGGAATGATGTAAGCATCAATTCCATTTTCTTGCATCACTGCGCGGAGGGCTTTTAATCTTTCGTTAATCATATTTCTTTAGTTGAACGTTGTTGGTTAACCATTGACGGTGGCAAAACTCTTCGGTTGAGCTTAGCTTAATTTTAGAAGAAAACAAATGTATAACATTTTCCTAATTTATCTCTTTAAAGAAGCGTTAAAGACAAAGGTTTTCGAGCGTATATTGACTATTATTCCCAGTTCCTTTCTACATTTGCAGCATGGAGAATTTAAGAGAAATATATGAAAAACGTGTCGCTGACTTCTCGGCAAATGCGACAGCATTAAAGTCGAAATATGTACGTTTTTCTTTGATTCGATTGGTGACATTTATTATTGCTTTGGCAATAATTATTTTACTTTTCACATATCATGTCGGTCTTGGCATTGCAGGTATTGTGATATTCTTATTGGGTTTTTCACGCTTTATTACTTGGCACAATGCTGTAAAAAGAGAACAAGAGTTAAATGAAAACTTAGTCATCATCAATCAAAAAGAACTCTCTTTTCTCGATGAAGATTACTCTGTATTTGACGGAGGAAAACGCTATGTCAATCCAGAACATCCTTATACCACAGATTTAGATATCTTTGGAGAGCACTCTTATTTTCAATCAACAAATCGTACTGCCTCTGCTATTGGACATGAGCGATTGGCTGATTACTTGCGTTATCCTGTTGATTTTACCGAAGTTACGCGTCGTCAAGTCTCTTTGACTGAATTGAAGGACAAAATGATTTGGAGACAGGAATTCCAAGCCGTTGGACTGGCTACGGAAGATGATATTACGCATGTGGATGAATTGAAAAAGTGGCTGCACGAAGAACCATATATTTCTAATAATTCTCTTTGGAAGACGCTTATTTTCCTTGCGCCTTTCTTGGCTTTGGGTGGTTTAGTTTTGTGGTTGACGCTCCTTCCTTGGTATGCAGTGATTTTATTTTTCCTTCCTGCGGGCTACGCATTAAAGCAAACTGTTGAACGTATCAATATCACGCACCAGCAAACAAATAAAGCCGAAAAAATCCTAGCTGGTTATGCTTCGATGATTGAGCATATTGAAAAACAAGAATTTACAGCACCCAAATTAAAAGAACTCCGTGAGGTTTTCTTTCTTGAAAATAAATCTGCTTCTGAGCAAATTTCTGAATTGTCTTATATCATCAGTCAATTAAATCTCCGTAATAATTTCTTTGCTATCTTTTTTAATTTCAGTGTTCTCTGGGATTTGAAACAAGTAAAAAAACTAGAAGAATGGCGTTCTGCTCAAAACATTTTACTACCGAAATGGTTCGAAGCCCTAGCAGAATTTGAAGCTCTAAACAGCTTAGCAACAGCCTATTACAATAATCCTGACTGGACTTTTCCAGAAATAAATAAAGCAGCAATCGTTCGCGCAGAAGAATTAGGGCATCCTTTAATCCCCAAGACGAAACGAATTAATAATGATATTTCTATTCCAACAAAAGGGCATTTAAAACTTGTCACAGGTTCGAATATGGCTGGTAAAAGTACCTTCATGCGTACGGTCGGTTTGAATATCGTTTTAGCTCAAATTGGTGCGCCTGTCTGTGCTAAAAAGTTGTCTTTACCTCCGTTAAAAGTTTATACGAGTATGCGGACAGAAGATGCTTTACACGAAAGTACGTCTTCGTTTTATGCAGAATTGAAGCGTCTAAAATTTATTATCGAAGCCGTTGAAAGTGGAGAGAATATTTTCTTTCTACTGGATGAAATCTTGAAAGGAACGAACTCGCGTGACCGCCATACAGGTTCGAAAGCGCTTATTCGTCAGTTGATTGAAGCGAAAGGTTCGGGGATTATTGCAACGCATGATTTAGACCTTGGTGTTCTTGAAAAGCAATATGATGGTGCGGTTGAAAATCTACGGATTGAGGTTCAGATTCACGACGGGAAGTTATTTTTTGATTATAAAGTCAAGCCTGGGGTGAGTGAGAGTTTTAATGCGACGATTTTGATGTCGCAAATGGGGATACGGATTCCTGCGGATGAGATTTAGAAAACTATGAACCATGAACAGTTAAACGATGAACCGCTTGATAGAAAATAATCGTAGATGTTCTTATATGCTGCAATATTTTAGTGAAGATTGCAAACATGATTTAATTTTCAGTTCTTTATGATGTTAGTTGGTAACCGTTACTTTCAGTTCTTTCTATTTTCTTTTGGCATTGCCCCAAAAGAAACAAAAACGCTACCCTGTGAAAACTCCCTCCAGTCAAACAGTACACAGGGCTTGCCTCCCGTCAAAAGCGACGAGTTCACATGAAAATGCAAATTTTGAATATATGAGATATTCTCTCAGCTATTAGACTTGTTTACAAATAATAAACACGCATATGAAAATATCTTTATTCCGCTCCCGAGCAAAGCGTCGGAACACGGTATGCACTTATTTTTTAAAGAAAACTAACGAAAAAATATAAATTTCATATACGTATTCCTTATCTACAAACAAGTCTATTTTAGAAAGAAATTCATTTTCTCTGATGATAATCCATATGATTTTATGCGGAATGTCGCAACTTTTCGAGCTTTAGCGAAAAGCCTCATAAAAATCTTACAAATCATGAAAATCATTATCAAAAAAGAATCATCACACGTAGACTATAAACAAAACTATGAAAGCACTAATTATCTTTGTCAAAAATCCTGAATTAGGGAAAGTCAAAACCCGCATCGCCAAAACAGCTGGCGATGAACGTGCTTTGCAGATTTATATAGAATTGATGAAGCATACGCGCAAGATTGCAACAGCGATTGATACTTCTCGCCTACTTTTTTACAGCCAAGAAATAAATCGTGGGGATGATTGGTCAAATGAAGACTTTCAAAAACATCTCCAAGTAGAAACTGACCTTGGTGGGCGTATGTCTGCGGCATTTGAAGAAGGATTTAAAACGCATGATAAGGTTGTGATTGTAGGGAGTGATTGCGCGAGTTTGACACCAGAGATTGTCCAGGAAGCTTTTGATGCTTTGAATAAGAATGACTTTGTGGTTGGACCTACCTTTGACGGCGGCTACTATCTACTAGGAATGCGTAGCTATCAACCAACAGTTTTTGAAAATGTAGAATGGAGCACAGAAAGCGTATTTCCAACTACGCTTAAACGTATAAACGCCCTTGACGCTTCTTGTCATTTGACAGAGCGCTTATCTGATATCGACTTTGAGGAAGATTGGAATAAGTACGGTTGGGAGATTGAAAATAATGTTGAATGATAAATGTTGGATTTTGAATATTTCTAACTTCTTGATTGTTAAATATTTTCAAAATTACTTTACAATTTATTTCAGCATATTTTTTACTGAGCTAACAAAACACAGCAAGGCAATTCCAGTTACGGAATTACCTGTTTCGGAAATAAGAAAAATGACTTTGTATTTTGAATAATTTAACTCATTCAAAACTCAAAACTCTTTATTCAAAATTCCTTTGTGTGTTTGCTCAATTAATCGAAATCTAACGAGTACTTAAGTTTGATTTAGTCTTTGTTTAGTTAATCTTTCAGCGTTGGTTATGTTGTTACACTTTCGGACAAATAAAACTATTACTATTCCTTTTCTTCGTTAATAGCATCCAAGAATACATTAATTGCATTCATTGAATGTGTCAATCTATCGTAGTTGATACTGTAATGGATAAATTTACCTTCACGGCTGGTTTCCACTAATCCCGCAATACGCAAAATGCGTAAGTGCTGAGAAGTAATGGATTGCTCCAACTTCAAAGTATTGTAAATCTTGTTGACGTTAATCGTGCCATTTTCGTCAATAAATTCCAGAATCCGCATACGTAGAGGATGGGCCAAAGCCCGTAGGATTTCTGAAGAATCAGCCAGTTTCTCATGGTTAATAATAACCTTAGCTTTTCTCATAGAAGTAATAAATTTGGAGTATGAAAACTAATGTGCAAAGCAAATATGCGTTTAATTTTCATTTTATTCAAAAAATCTCCAAAAAAAATGCTGTCAACCTCGTGGCTGACAGCATTTTTTCACTACGAACTTCAAGTGAAAATATTAGAAAAATAAATGATGTGTAAGCTTTTTCTATACGTTTTACCCTTGTAACTGTTTGTCATGGGATTGACGAAAAACTGTTATGTGACAAAACAAGTAGTTGAAAAGCATTTTTTTCTTATTCGAAAAAAAATTATCGATAAAAAGTTATTTTTCGTTAACAACACAATTTTTATGTTTTTTGTGCTTTGTGTCTCGAACTCAAACCAAGGGTATAATCCTATCGATTCTTCTGCTTTTTCTCCTCATTTTGGGGAAATAAAAATCACTTGTGATAATGAATATTAAAATGAAAATTTAAGAATATTTTCCTAATTGTCAAAAAGTTAAAAACTTTTATAAAAATCAAGATTTAAATCCTCAATTAACTCTTATTTTCAAGATTATCACATCATAAAAAATTCGCATTAAAGAGAAATTAAATAAGTTGGATTAACAATATCTTTTTAATTTTTCTTCTAAAGAATTCAAAAAAATCGCTGCATAGCTGAGCTATAAAACTATTATCTCTTGGATTTTTTTTAGAAAGAAAAAGTATGAGTATTGTAGTCTAAGTTATTTGATTTCTTTTACTAAAAAAGAAAAACTTTTGTAAAATCTAATTACGCAGCTAACTCTTCAACTAATCTTGAAATTTGAGACAAACGCTCTTGGTCCAATGCATAGTAAATGAATTTTCCGTGACGCTCTGTTGCTACAACTCCTGCACGACGTAAAATCGCTAAGTGTTGAGAAGCTACAGATTGCTCCAAACGTAATTTGATGTAGATGTCAGTCACAGTCATGCGCTCGTGCTCTTCTAAAAGGTCGATGACACGTTGACGTAATTTGTGATTAACTGCACGGAGTACCAATACAGCTTTGCGTAGCTCTGCGTAGTCGAGCTGAATATCCTGTTTTCCCTTCTTTAATGTAACAGTTTCGTTTTTTTGCTTTCTCATATGAATGTTTATTTAAAATAGAATGTTGTTAGCCAAAAATCGAAAATCGTACCAATTGTAAGCATGACGAATTTAAGCTATGTGTAAGTTTCTAAAAATCAGGTCAAAATAAAAGAATTTAATTCACAATAAAAAAGTTTTCTTAATTTAAATTTAATTCTTATTCGTTTTTTGACAATTTGAGCACAAATAAAAAACCTAAGTTATTGATTGTGAATCCCTTACCATAGCAAAAATCGATGCCTAAATCCACGAAAAATCGACTTTTTCACGACCCAAACAGTTGTAAAAAGATTAGATTATAGACACGTCTAGATAATGTGGAGCGCACAGAATCAGAAGTATTTTTGTAATAACGGTTCTTGAGAAAAGAGGGATAAAAAAATAAAAATTATTTGTTGACGGGGAAAAACGAAAAATCCTTTTTAGAGATATTAGACTTTTGACCTTAAAATCTAGATTTTTACATCATCAAAACAAGATGAAAAAGACCTAAATCACAGTTATCAAAAGTAATTTCTTAAAAGTTATCGCTTAAAGCAACTTCTTTTTAGACTTCGTAATATTCGGCGCCTTGAAGTATTCCGGCTCAAAATAAGCGATATCTTCAAAACGTTTTTCAACAAATGTCTGTACTGCCAAAGGGGGCAAATACATAGCAGAACATACTATAGGGGAAAAAAATGCAAGGGGGGAAAGTAATACGGAACGACATTTTTCTGCTCCGCTGCCACAAAATATTATCTTTTTTTCAGATTTAAAAATATTTGAATAAGAATTTTCTGTAATAACTTCAGCGGCAGTGTCTGTCAAGCGGTCTCCTGAGGCAGAAAAGTGTGCCGTGTAGCATTCCATACGGCGGGCATCTATCATCGGCGCGTAAATAGCGTCTGCATCGCCTTCAATGGCATAAGTAGCTAAGGCTAAAGACTTTAATGTATCTAAAGCCAACAGGGGTTTGTCTAATGCGTAGCAAATTCCTTTTGCAACCGAACTACCTACTCGCAAGGAAGTATAGCTCCCAGGACCTCTACTGACAGCCACGGCGTCTAAATCTTTTAGCTGAATATTTTTTTCGCCAAGGCAGTCTTCTATCAATAAAGTCAATACTTTTGAGTGCGCGAAGGTTTCTTGCGTTTCGCGAAAAGAAAGGATTTCAGTGCCGCGACTGAGAGAAACAGAGCAGATATCCGTGGCGGATTCAATGTTTAAAATTAGTGGAGAACTCTCTTGCATTTAATTTAAAGTATCATTTTTGAAATAATAACGCGAAGATAGACAAATCACTCGAAATTTGAATATGAAAGAATTAATTGACAAAATACCCTTGGGCTATTCTGAAGTATTTTTCCAAGGCAAAAAATACAGCCTAACCCGTCGAGACTTTAATCAGGGTAAAAGCGCGAAGGTTTTTGCGGAAGAATTGGGGGGGACAGATTTTATTAGTTTTAATTTTTATCTGACAAAGACAGGAGAAAATTTTAAGCCTTGTGAAATGCCAAAGGAGAAGGTTTTAGATTTTCTAAAAAATTACGTTCTTTGACAAATCCTCCCGCGTTGCGGGACAAGCAGTGATTTGTCAGAGAACCAAAAATTATACGTAGCTCAGCTTTGCAAACAGAAACGTCAAATGATTTTATGACCCGTATCCCGTACGCACAAACGGCATTGACTTTTCAGTCAATGCCGTTTGTTTCGGGTTGAAAACCCGATAAACTATCAGCTTACAAAGCTGAGCTATATTTAAAATAAGCTCTGAATGATATTCTCTTCCGTAATACCTTCCGCTTCTGCTTTGTAGTTACGTACGATACGGTGACGCAATACATATTTTGCAATCGCTTGTACATCTTCGATGTCTGGAGAATATTTTCCATTAATCGCAGCATGGCACTTCGCTCCCAATACTAAATACTGTGAAGCACGAGGTCCTGCCCCCCAAGAGATATATTGATTTACTTTATCTGTCGCACGTTCTGTACCCGGACGTGTTTTAGTTGCCAAGGATACTGCGTATTCCAATACATTGTCTGCAATTGGAATTTTGCGGATTAAAGCTTGGAAAGCTAAAATCTGGTCGCCCGACAAAATATTTTTCAACTTGTACTTACTACCAGAGGTCGTTCCTTTTACGACAGCAACTTCTTCCTCATAAGAAGGATAGTCCAAAGGAATGTTAAACATAAAACGGTCTAATTGTGCTTCAGGTAAAGGATATGTTCCTTCTTGCTCAATCGGATTTTGCGTCGCCAATACAAAAAATGGTGAAGGCAAAATATGACGTACACCTGATACAGTAACAGAACGCTCTTGCATCGCCTCCAAAAGAGCCGCCTGCGTCTTAGGAGGTGTGCGGTTAATCTCATCTGCTAGAAGGATATTAGAGAAAATTGGTCCTCTATTGAACTCAAATTTACGACTCTCTCCCAAAATTTCAGAACCAGTAATGTCCGTCGGCATCAAGTCGGGCGTAAATTGAATACGCTTAAAATCCAAATCCAACACCTGTGCAATCGTACTCACCAAAAGCGTCTTCGCCAAACCAGGCACACCTACCAAAAGGCTGTGACCATTTGCGAAAAGAGATATAATAACAGTTTTCACTACCTCATCCTGTCCGACGATTACATTGCCTATTTCAGCTTTTAATTCTTTATAAGCAGCCGCCAATGCATCAACCGCTTCTACGTCGGATTTGTATGTTGTTTTTGCCATGAATTCAGGTTTTTGAGAATTTTAAGAAGCTTCTTATATCCTCTTTTATTCGTGATGTGCATTAAAACGGGAGATATTACAAACAATATCTCCCGTTTTAACATAAGACTATTTGAAACGTCACAAATGTACTCTTTGTTTCGCAATCTCTCAAATTAGCATTCTAATAACGGCTTGAAGTAGTTTGTGTTGCTTAGAAGCTGTTTGAATTATACAGGTAGCAATAGTAGTAAGAAGGGGCAACTGTGCAAATGACAAAGAATCTGTATTTCTATTAAGCAAAAGAGAAATTTCTCTTACCTTCGGATTTTTAAAAGTCGCCTAGTTTCATAACTAATTAATCTTTTTTTGTAAAAGATACTAGCCCTTTGCCATACTTCGTTTCTTTTAGACACCCCACTTGACCAATTTGACACACTTAAGAAATACATGAATACAATGAAAATTATTAATAACTTATTACTGTTTTTATTTTGTTTTGCCTTTACAAATCAAATACAAGCAGCGAAAGTAACTTTTTCTTCTACTGATTTTGCAACAGTAAAACAACAAGCAATAGAAAATAATCGCCCTTACTTTGCTTACTTCACTGCTACTTGGTGCATGCCTTGCCGCATGATGGATGAGACAACTTGGCAAGACCCGAACCTCGCAAAGTACATTGATGAAAATTACTACGCCGTTAAAATTGATGTCGATAACTTTGACGGATACGTGTACAAAGAAGAATTTAAAGTTACCGCCTACCCTACTATCTTGCTGTTTGAGCCAAACGGTACTTTTATGAAAAGAATCGAAGGTAGTATTACAGGCTCAAAATTACAAGCCTATTTGGAGCAGTATGATGGCTTTGAGGATACTCCAGTTGATTATACAAATGACCCGAACGATATAGAAAACACTCCTCCTCCTCCGATTTATACGCCATTGCCAGAACAGGTCGGAAGCAGTGTCCAACCTTACATTGATGATGTACAAGAATCTCCGTCTGAACCTGACTACGCGCCAGGCTATCAACCAAAACCAGAAAAAATAGTATCTACAGGTAGTGGACTTTTCCGCTTTAATGTAGAGCGCGAACCGTCAGATGGATTTAGTGTGCAAGTTGGTGTTTTCGCGGATTATGAAAATGTATTGCGTGAAGTTTCTGCTTACCAACTTAAATTCAATGAGCCTATATTAGTTCATATCGATAAATTACAGGATAAAACAGTTTATAAAGTTTTGATTGGAGATTTTAAAAAACGCGATAAGGCAGCGAAATACAAGTTAAAAATACTGGAGTCTGGAATTCCAGAGGCATTTGTGAAAGATTTGACGACGATGAAATAAAATCGCATTAAATCGAAAAAGAAATGGGGCTATAGTGAAATAACTATAGCCCCATTTCTTGTGAAAATCAATTGAGTAGTAAGCAAAAATTCAGACACGTAAACGACTTATAAACACTCTAGATGTATAAAAAGTAAAATACTATCAGAAGGCTTTCTGTAAAACTAATGACTTTTAGGAATGATTAAATTATAATATTTAAACCTTATCCAAAAAAATATGTCACCTTCACGTAAAGAAATTAGTCAATTTTATGACTTTAGTGTAGCTTCTTCTGCATCTCCAACTGGAGAAAAGTCATTTACGCTAAGAAACAATTTTTCAAATATCAACTCAATTAAAAAAATGAAAAAAATCTACATTCCTTTTATTCTCGCCATTGCAGGCTTTTTTGCCTTATCCAATTCTAATGGAGCAGGTACTGTCCAAGGCAATGACCGTACAGGCTCTCCAGTAGGTAATGGCTCTTGTCAAACCTGTCACAACGCAGGCGCGTTCAATCCTTCGGCAGTTATCGAAATACTAAGTGGAGATAACCCAGTTACTGAATATGAACCAGGTGCTCAATATACTATGCGCATTACAACGACAACAACAGGAAGTCCTGCTAGCTATGGTTTTCAGGCAGTCGCTTTAGACGGAGCGAATGCAACCGCAGGTGCTTGGGGTAGTGGTACAGGTTACAAAACAGTTAGTGTTAGTGGACGTAGCTATGCAGAGCAAGACGGTCCAGGGACAAGCAATGTTTACAATATTACATGGACAGCACCAGCGACAGGTGCAGGTGATGTGAGCTTTTACGCCGCAACTTCTTCTACAAATGGTAATGGCGCAACTAGTGGAGACAATGGCGCAGTAGCACCAATGGTTACTCTTGCTGAAGATGCTGGTTCAAGTGTAGCAAACCAAGGTATAGGCAAAATGGAATTGACTGTTATGCCAAACCCTGTAGGTTCTTCATTGACTTACAAAGCTATTGGACGCGACAATGGTAACTACCATTTGCAAATTACAGACGCTTTCGGAAAAGTTGTTAAGGTTCAAACCGTTAATTTGATTACAGGTGAAAACCAGAACTCAATCGACGTTTCTGATTTAGCGAAAGGTGTTTACATTCTTCAAATCAGTGGTAAAGATTACTACGCAGCAGAAAGAATGTTGAAGTTATAAAACAAGATAATTTCTGTAAAAAGGCGTGAACGAATACATTTCGTTCACGCTTTTTTTATTTCTCTTAAAAATATCTCCTTCAATTTTCTCTTCTCTCAAAACAGTCCTTATTTTGCAGAATATTTAGACTCTAATATTTTTCACTCATTAAAATTCAAAACTCATGTATCTTAAAACCTTATTCACACTCTTAATTTGTTCTCTATTCCTTTCATCCTGCAAAGATGATATTATCGTTTCAGACGATACCCCAACTCCAGTTGTAGGTTCAGCAATATTCACCGTTGTTAACTGTACCGATACAGCTGCCGACCCGACTTGTTCGACAACTTTTGATGTCCTAGCGGCTTCTCAAATCTTTCTCTACACATCAGCAAATAATAGAGAATTTAATGAGCCTATTTATGGACAACAGTTAACTGGCGGTGCAGGAACGGCAGAATTCTCCAATTTAGAAGGTGGAGATTATTTTTACAGCGTTCAATACCCAACTGACGCAACTGTTGTCCTAGAAGATGCGTTCTCTATTGCTAATGGTTCTCGTGCTCTAATTAGAGTCGAATTTGAAGAAGAGTAATTTTTAAAAATATGAAATAAGAAATATGAATATGAAACCGCTCCTATTCATATTTCCTATTTTACACTTCATACTTATCTATGTACACAACTCAACAAGAAAAAGCCTTTTTTGACAAATCAAAGGAAATTTTAGCCGCTGAAAAAGAAATACCTACTCGTATGTTTGTGGGTCCAGAAATTTCTACCCTCCGTGAAATTTTAATTTACCACGAATGGCGGTACTCCGTTAAAAATGACCCTGTCATTAGTGATTTTGAGTACGACAGTTTGTACAAACGACTGGAAGCAATCGAAGCTACTTTCCCTGACTTAATCACAGCAGACAGTCCAACACAACGTGTGTCAAGTGACTTGAGTGATTTAGGTAAAAATGTAGCGCACTTAGTACCGATGTTGTCTTTGGATAACTCTTATAATGCGGAAGATTTAAAGGAATTTGACGAGCGTGTTAGAAAGGTTGCTTTCTTAGACGAAGATGCGCAAATAGAATATGTTGTCGAACCAAAATTTGACGGCGGTAGTATTGCATTGGTTTATGAAAATGACCAATTGGTGCGTGGCGCAACTCGTGGAAATGGTGTAAAAGGAGAAGAAATGACTGCCAATGCCAAGGCAATGAAATCTATTCCGTTAACTGCTAATTTTTCTGCACGCGGAGTGACAAAGACAGAACTGCGCGGCGAGGTTTTAATCCGCAAAGATATTTTCACACAAGTGAATATTGAACGAGAAAAAGCAGGTAAATCACTCTTCGCTAATCCGCGTAATGCTGCAACAGGTGGTCTACGTATGAAAGACCCCAAAGAGTCTGCGGAGCGGAAAATGGAAGCGTTTATCTATCAATTGGGATATGCAGTTAACGCTGCGGGCGAAAATGTTTTAGAGCAATTTGAGACGCACGATGAGAGTATTGAGTTTTTAGCAAATGCTGGTTTTAAAGTCCCGACGATAGAACGTAAAGTTTGTAAAGATATCAAAGAAGTCGCTGATTTTTGTTTGGCTTGGGAAGCCAAACGCGAAAGCTACGAATATGAAATAGACGGCATGGTAGTCAAGGTCAATGACCGAAAATTACAAGAAACGGTTGGCTATACTAGTCACCATCCGCGTTGGGCTATCGCTTACAAGTTTAAAGCAAAACAAGCGACTTCTAAACTGGAAAATGTAGAGTATCAAGTTGGAAAAATTGGCTCGATAACTCCTGTAGCTAAAATCGCTCCTGTACAATTGGCAGGTGTAACGGTTACTTCTGTTTCCTTGCACAATGAAGATTTCATTACGGGTAAAGATTTACACTTAGGTGATACTGTTTTGGTAGAACGGGCTGGTGATGTTATTCCTTATATCGTCAAGGCAATGGAAGATTTGCGCGACGGCTCAGAGGTTAAAATTGCATTTCCAGAAAACTGTCCGATTAATACAACAGACACGCCAGTTAAACTGATTCGAGTAGAAGGAGAAGCGGCATGGCGTTGTCCCAATTGTGTCTGTGGTGCACAAGAATTGCAACGCATCATTTTCCACGTTTCTAAACCTGCCATGGATATTGACGGCTTTGGTCAGTCTAATGTGGAGAAATTTTATGACCTAGGTTGGTTAAAGAATATCGCAGATGTTTACCGTCTGGATTATGAAAAAATAGGCGAACTCGAAGGCTTTGGGAAGCGTTCAGTAGAGAAATTAGAAAAGGCAATTGAGAAAGCGAAGAAAAATCCAATTCACCGTCTTTTACACAGTTTGACGATTCACCATTTGGGTAAGAAGGTTTCTCGTCTTATCGCAGCAGAAATCAAACACGTTTTTGATTTAAAGGAATGGGATTTAGAGACGTTCACAAATATCAAAGATGTCGGTCCTGTCGTTGCTGAAAATGTTATTGCTTGGTTTGCCGAACCAAAAAATATAGAGATGCTAGAAACAATGGAGTCTCTAGGCGTTAATTTGACACAAACAGAGAATGACATTCCAAAAGCATTGGCAACCGACGGTCCTTTCTCTGGTAAGACAATCCTCTTCACTGGGAAACTCCTTAGAATGGGTCGTAAAGTTGCTCAGCAAAAAGCAGAAGCGGCTGGTGCCAAAAATATCAGTGCGATTAGCTCTAAGTTGGATATTTTAGTGGCTGGTGAGAAAGCTGGTTCTAAGTTGAAAAAAGCAACAGCATTGGGCACAGTAGAAATTCTAACGGAAGATGAATTCATAGAAAGAATTTCTTAAAAAAGTTATATAGTTGTAAAGTTGAATAGGCGCACAACTTTACAATTATTCAACTTTACAACTTTACAACTTTTAAGCATATGAAAAAAGTCACTGGTTTATTTTTCGGTTCATTCAATCCTGTTCACATCGGGCACATGATAATTGCCAATTACATGGCGACGCAGACCGACCTGCAAGAGATTTGGATGGTCGTCAGTCCTCAAAATCCATTTAAAAACAAGAGTAGTCTTGCCAATAATTATGACCGCTTGCATATGGTAGAAGCCGCGATTGGCGATAATGAAAAAATTCGTGCGTCTAAGATTGAGTTTGACTTACCGCAGCCTTCTTATACCATTGATACCCTGACTTATTTAAAGGAAAAATATCCAGACAGGCAGTTTGCGCTCATTATGGGGGGCGATAATCTGGCGAGTTTGAAGAAGTGGAAAAATTACGAAATCTTACTCCGTGATTATCATATCTATGTCTATCAACGCCCTGGTTATGAACTTGGAGACTTGCAAAATCATGCCTCTGTCACCATTATGGATACTGTTCCATTGATGCATATTTCTGCGAGCTACATTCGTAAATGTATTAAAGAAGGTACTTCTGTTGAATATTTGGTGCCTGACCGTGTGCTCAAAAACTTAGAAGATACAGGTTTGTATCGTTCTTAATTCGTTCAGTAAAAGACAATCTACTTTTAAAGTATCTTTGCGTTACAATATTGATTTCAGATGACGGTTTCTATCTGAGTAACAAGTCTAATAACACAGCAACCAATAATTATAGTATGAAGCATTTGCTTACTCTCTTACTTTTCCTCTCTTTTTTTTCTCTTCATTCACAAAACGACTTGGTACTTGGCCAATGGGAGTCTCACCTCCCCTATCGAGGTGGAAAATCGGTTACTCAAAGTGATTCAAAAATTTATTTTGGAACAGGTCTTTCTGTTGCCGTACTCGACAAAAATGATATAAGTTCTCCTCTGCAGCGGATTAGCAAGACTGACGGACTGAGTAATATAGGTGTTAGTAATGTTAAATATCATCCGCAACAAAAGACCCTAATGGTCATTTATGATGACGGCGTGATTGATTTAGTACCAGACGAAGGAGATTTAACAACTCTATTTTTTATCAAGGATTTCAGTAATATAGTTGGTCAAAAAATCATCTACGATATTCATGTTAGTGGGGAAGAAACTTTCTTACTAGGAACAAACTACGGTATTTCAGAAATCAATATAGCAACCAACGAATTCGTATTTACCACCTTTACCAACGAACTCAAAGTCTTTGGCATTTGTAAATATGATGGTTTTATCTACGCTGCAGCAGAAGATGGTTTGTACCGTGTCTCAGAAAATAATGCTTTTATAGATGCCTTCGGTCAATGGGAGTATCTAGGAACAGAAAGCGGCTTACCCGAAGATTATTCAGCGGGCGCTGTTGCTGTTTATAATGATGAATTGTATGTTGGAGTGGACACAAATGTGTATAAAGTAAATCCTCTGGTAGGCGCAGAAGTCATCCATAGTAATCCTGAATTGAATGTTGGTTTCCTTTCTGCCGAGGGCAATAGATTGGTTATTGGCTATCCTTATGAGTCAAACAGTGTCAGAGGAGCAACATACGTTTTTGATATGGAGAGTACAGAGTTACTTTCGTTTAATTGTGCGACAAGACCTCTAGACGCGGTGGAAGACCAGATAGGTCGTGTTTGGATAGCTGATAATTTCGAAGGTTATCACCTTGTTTCTGGAGATGATTGTAATATTATTAGAACAAATTCGCCTCCTTCTGTCCGAAACAATACTTTAAAAGTCTACAATGGCGAACTCTGGGCTACTTCAGGAGGAATTTCACTCAATTCTGGACCATTAGGATTTCCTCAAGGTTTTTACTCTTACATTGACCGAAATTGGACGATATTCAATCGAGATACAGAACCTCTTTTAGCCAATATAACTGATTTTGTTCCGATTGTTATTCATCCTGAAACTGGCGATGTCTATGCTGGTTCTTACTTCGATGGCTTAGTTCACTATGATAGAGAAACTCTACGTGTCATAGATGACAGTACTTCATCTATGAATAATGCTGTCGGAGATGATACCCGTACTCGGGTCAGTGGGCTGGCTTTTGATAGTCAAAACAATCTTTGGGTTTCTAATTATTTAGGAGCAAATCCTATATCTGTCATGCGCGCAGACGGAAGTTGGGAAGATTTTTCTTGCAGCTCAACAACCTTAATCGGTGTTACCATTGATGATTTTGATAATAAATGGATGACATCTCTTCAGGCGAGTACTGGCTTTGTAGTTTTTGATGAAAAAGAAAATCAATGTAAGTCTTTCTCAACAGGAAATTCAGTTTTGGAAAGTAATCAAGTTAATTGTATTACGAAAGACTTGGATGGCGATATGTGGGTAGGGACTCAAGAAGGTATTATCATTTTTGAATGCGGTGACCCGTTCGACGCTAATTGTGTTGGGTCACAAAGGATTGTTACGGTAGAGGGTGACGGCGCCGCTTTACTAAAAGATGAAAGTGTGCGCTGCATCACAGTTGACGGCGCGAATAGAAAATGGATAGGTACAGGAAGTGGTGTTTTTGTGCTATCGCCTGACGGTAGAGATGAGATTGTCTACTTAAGTGAAGACAATAGTCCACTTTTTGATAATGTCATAAACGACATTGCGATTGACGGGGAAAATGGAAAAGTCTATATCGGAACCGACAAAGGTATCCAAGCTCTACGCGGCGAAGCAACAACGGGTAATGCTGTTAATATCGAAAATCCAAATGTATTCCCAAATCCAGTAAGACCTGAATACACTGGACCTATCGCCATTAATGGTCTAGCAACGGATGCCAATATTAAGATTACAGATGCAATGGGACAGTTGATTTATGAAACTCAAGCATTGGGTGGTCAGGCGATTTGGGACGGAAAAGATTACAATGGTCGCCGAGCGGCTTCTGGTGTTTATTTAGTTTTTAGTGCGCGCACTTCCAATCTAAATCAGTCAGACGCAGTTGTTGCTAAAATTCTAATTATGAATTAAATCTTAAGTAATCCCCATTTTACTACATTTCTCTCTACAATTGAAAGAGCCAACTACCAACATGCAGGTATTTGGCTCTTTTAATTTGTATTTTATATATAAAAGACTTTAATTTGTACCTCAATAACTATTATACCAAAACATATAGGCATATTTTAGCCTCAGCAACAAAGTGAAAGTATTCCTCTCATTTAATGCTTTTGTACAGAGTTTCTCAAATTAATTAGTTGTTTCAGTTAACCATTAAAAGACTTTTCTGAAAATCTTCTACATTGACTTGTCGCTCTCCTGTATATGGCTCGTGCCTATATATTCCGATTTAATTTTTCTTTTGGACTTACATTTTAAATAAACCGATTTCTGTCTGATGAATTTCATGTGTAGTGAATGGCTTTACAATATCAATACTTAAAACGTATTAATATTTTTTAAATTCCTAATCTACTATTAAATAAAGACTTGTAAGGATTTTTTACGATTACACCCTTACTTAGCCTTTCTACTTCACCGAAATAAATACTCAGACTAACAATGCTGGATTACCTCTTTTCTGTACTACTTGTAGCACAGACTGGATAGGTATGCTCAATTTTTCATGATTATAATGATGTTTCATTATTGATAGGATATCTATGTCTAATCTTTAAAAATAACATTAAAATATCGTAAATTTTTAAGCAAATATCAAAAATGCACTATTCTTCTGTACTCACCGCAGTACAGCTGGGATTGATATGCTTGATTTCTACTACTATAATGATGTTTCATTATTGACAGGCTTCTTATGTCTTGAATTTAAAATAACATTAAAATATCGTAAATTTTCAAGTGAATATCATAAGTGCATTAAGTCTTCTGTACTCACCATAGTACGGCTGAGATTGGGATGCTTATTTTCTATTGCTATAATGATGTTTCATTATTGACGGGATTACTATGTTCTGAATTTAAAAATAACATTAAAATATCGTGAAACAAATTGAGATAGAGGATGTGTGCGCATGCATCCTAACAAGACTCCTATGCATAGTTACAAATAACGAAACTCTAATTATAACATCATAAATACAGGCATGTCGTCACATCTCCTAATGGGAGAGGTATGCCTATTTCTAATCTACAAATTAAAAAATCATGTTACACAAACTCTCTAAAATTACATTTGTCGCTTTCCTCTTTCTTCTTTGCTCAGGATTTAACAATCCAGAGACCTTGGTATTTTCCACCAGCAGGGTAGAATTTTTGGATGAGCTTAGAGTCTTCATAGAAGGGACAAAAAATAAAGACCACATTTTACTTTTCGAACAATTTGCGGGGCAGATTGAGAATAATAAATTCACCGACCCAGAGTTTGGCGAGATTGTCAAAGTCTGTAATAAAATGGGTGAAAATAAAATGACTGCTGCGCCCTACTACACCGAGTACCTAAAGGGCTTAAATGTCGTAAAATTCAATCAAGTCGGCAAGGATAACTTCATGGACTGGCATGGGACATTGGGTGAATTCTTGACAGATTTGAGTAAGGCTGAATTTAGAAAATATAAGTCTTATCTCATTTTCTCGCAACAGTTATTTAATGGCAAAGCTTTACACAAAGCAAAAGGCGGGATAGATTGGGCGGCGACCGCCCCTACTCCTTCTGTTCTCTGGGAAAAAAACGAGCCTGTTATTAAATATTTAAAAACAGATTTGACGGCAATCAAGAAAAATTTAGAAATTTCTATCAAGGGAACTTCAGGCATATTCTATCCTTTACAAAATAAATGGGTCGGTCAAGGCGGCGTTGTAAGTTGGAGTCGCATTAGCAAAAATATTGATGCAGAGGCGGAATTGAGTACTTATGAAATCAACATGTCAAATGGTCACTATGTAGCAAATAATGCGAAATTAAGCTACCCTAAATTCTTTGGAAATAAGATTGTAGTCGGTCAATTTAAAGATAAAATTCTCGCAGTCAGCGGAAGTCGTAAGTCTTCTTACCCACGTTTTCAGTCAGGAGAAGAAACGGTAACTCTTAATATGGGCGAAGGTTTGATTTACGAGGGTGGTTTTAAATTGGAAGGTGTAAAAGTTGAAGGTTCAGCTAATGAAGGCGAAACGTGTAGCTTAACGCACCGCGATAAAACAGGAAAAGTTACTTATCGCTTAGCAGGAGATTATTTCACATTAGACGATGAAGAATTTGTCAATGCAAAGAATGTGGAAGCTGTTTTGTACTTCGGTCAAGATTCTATCTATCACCCTGGTATTAATTCAAAGTCAGATATCAAAAGAAATTTCTTAGCCTTGAGTAAAGGTGAAAAAGCGATTTCAAAAGCACCATTTTTTGACTCTTATCACCAAGTCTACATCAATACAGATAAACTAAACTGGTATCCATTAGAGCAAAAATTAATGGTCAACGAGACACGTATCAAAAGTGGTGCAGGTAGCCAGACCGTTTTGATTGAGTCAGAAGATTTTTATAGCGAAAAATACATTCGTCGTATTCAAAACGTAGCAGATTATAATCCTATCGTTAAGCTAATGGTACTTGCTCAAGCAGAAGGAAAAGATTTGAGTGCAGACGCCGTTGCCAAGCATTTCAATCCTAATTTTGATGTTGCGAATATTCAATCTTTACTTTTTGATTTAGAAGAGAGTGGATTTATTCGCTTTTTTCCAAAGGAAAATCGTGTCCTTGTTTATGATAAAATCTTCCGTTATGCAGAAGTACATGCAGGAAAAAGAGATTTTGATGTTTTGAAAATGAAGTCAGTTGTTGGAGGTGGAAATGCCGAGATTGATTTCAACAAACAAGAAATGAAACTCAAAGGTGTCAAGCAAGTAGAATTTAGTAATCGTCAAAAAGTTGCCGCTGTCCCTACAGGTAAAATATTAAATATCGGTGAAAATCGTAAGGTAGATTTTGGCGGAACCTTGTATGCTGGTTTTGCAACTTTGACAGGTTCGGAATATCACTTTGACTACGAAAAATTTTGGGTAAAATCGGATTCTATTCGCTTCTTAGATTTTTATCTACCTCAACCAAATGGTGATGCTTTCGCCATCGGTTCACGTATCGAGCACGCTGCAGGTACCGTACTTATTGACGCTCCAGCCAATAAATCAGGACGTGAAGACTTGACAATTTTCCCTTCTTTCAAAAGTAAGGGTAGTTCTTTCGTCTTCTATGATCAAGACAATAAATTAGGAGATGCTTATCCTCGTGACGAATTTTTCTTCGAATTGAAGCCATTTTTCTTTCAAGGATTGCGTCAGATTACGCCAGAGCAATTTGAGCTAAAAGGAAAAATGGTGACTGCGGGTATTTTCCCCGAATTTGAAGAAACGCTACGCTTACAAGAAGATAAATCTTTAGGTTTCACGACGACTGCGCCGACTGAAGGATATAACATTTTCAAAGAGAAAGGAAATTTTAAAGGAGATATGGTCTTAAGTAATGCAGGTTTGAAAGGAAAGGGTGATTTGTCTTATCAAAAGACAGATATCAGTTCAGATGATATTGTTTTCCGTCCAGATAATTTATCATGTTCTGCAAAGAATTTTGATTTAGAAGAAGATAAGACAGCTGGTTTGCCACATGTAAACGGTGCAGATGTACAAATCAATTGGCAGCCATACGCAGACAGTATGTATGTGCAGTCTAAAGAAAAATCTTTCGATGTATTTGCGGAAAAAAAGCACACGGTTGACGGTACTTTGATTTACACACCAGGTGGTTTGAAAGGAAAAGGTAAGTTCAAATGGGATGAGGGAGAAATGGACTCGAAGTTATTTGACTTTGGACATTATTCGGTAGAAGCAGATACGACAAATCTTCAAATTAAAGCATTAGAGACCGATGCATTGGCTTTCGATACAAAAAACGTCGCAGGAGTTATGGACTTCGAAAAACAATTCGGAAGTTTCAAAGCAAATGACAAAGATGCTATCACGAAAATGCCACACAATCAGTACGAAACGAGCTTGAATGAATTTGAATGGAACTTAGGTAAAAAGAATATCACTTTCATCGCAGAAGAGGGGAAACTGGGTACTTTCAAATCTACAGATAGCAAGCAAAAAGAGCTTACATTCGAAGGTGCAACGGGGCAATATGACTTTCCTACAGGTCGTCTAAATATTGGAGGCGTTCCATTTATTGAGTCTGCTGATGCTTTTGTTTATCCAAGTGAAGGTAGTGTGACCGTACTTCCTGGAGGACAAATGGAAGAACTCAAAGACGCACGTATTCTTGCCAGTCGCGAAAATAAATACCACGAAATCAAGCGTGCAACTATCAAAGTTCACAGCAAGGATAAATTCACAGGTAAAGGTTTCTATGATTACAATGTCGGTGATGTCACTCAAGAAATTCCATTCACAAGTATCGTCGGACAACGCGTCGGTAAACGTACAGACAATAAAGTCGAAACGGTTGCAGAAGCTGTAGTTGGTGAAAGCACTCCTTTCTTAATGGCTCAAGGTTTTAATTTTTCGGGTGGTGTTGAATTGCGTTCTTCTACTCCAAATTTAGGTTACAAGGGATATGCACAATTCAAATCATCAGTCTTAGCTAATCCACGTCATTTTTATGTGGATTGTCGTGCAGACAAAAATGATTTGCGCTTAGAATTGGACAAACCAAAAGATAAAGAAGGACAACGCGTACACACAGGTATCTACCTTAATCAAGAAACACGTCAACATTATACACGTTTGATGATGCCATTGGCTAGTCGCAAAGACCATGCATTTATAGATGTGGACGGTATGACTTATTACAATGCAGAAAAAGGAGAGTTTATAATTGGTGATAGTTTGAAAGTCATGAATCCAGAAGCAAAAGGAAATTTGATGGTTTTCAATGAAAATGACGGTTCTCTTAAGGGAAAAGGAACTTTGAACTTAGGTACAAATTTAAAAGGTCCAAGTATCCAAACGATAGGTATGATTACGTCTGGTTTACCAGAAGGTGAATTAACAAATGCAGCATTGGCAAATGATAATTTAAATGCGAAAGTTGCTGTTGCTTTAGAGTTTGGTTTACCAAAAGAGTTGAAAAATATGATTGCTGTAGATTTTCAATCAGCAAGCTTTGAAGGTAGTCCAATCCAATATCGCGATGTGGAAACTTACGAGACTGTCTTGTCAGAGTTGGTAAGTGACCCGAAGAAATTGCCACAGAGTATACAGCAATTACGTCAAGGCAATACATTTGGAATTCCTGTAGAAGATTGTGATTTCAATTTCCTCTTGACAGAACTAGAAATGACATGGGATGCTGATTATCAGTCTTTTATTTCTTCAAAAAAAGAATATGGAATGGCGGCAATTGGAACGAAGGGTTATCACAAGATGATTAAAGGTGCTGTAGAATTCAAAATGCCTGCAAATGGCGAAGACCAATTTACAGTCTTAATGACTTCTCCTGGTGGCAACTATTACTTCTTCAACTACAAGAATGGCATCCTAAGTACCCACTCTAGCTACGAACAATACAACATCGAAGTAGCAGGTATGAAGGACAAGGAACGCATTATTAAATTACCAGAAGGTTCTTTTGAATTGCAAGCAGCTACGACGCAAATGGTTTCTAATTTTAAGAGTCGTGCTGCATTGATGCAAAAATAATTAGAAATCGGTGATTGAAAAATAGAGAGGTCTTTACTTCTCAAATTTTAATTAATAATTATCAATTTCTAGAATTAACATTTCCCGAAATGTTGTGTCCGTCGCTTGCGGCGGGCGCAACTTCGCGGAAACGTACACTTGAAACACACAAGAGTAATTTTTGTAGATTAGGTCTGCTGGCTGGGGACTAATTGTTCTCAGTCAGCTTTTTCCTAACTACTTCATAATTCGATTTAAAAATTCTTAACACCTACAAAATGGTAAGAAGCGTATATCAGCAATTTCGCTCTTGATATACCTACACTTTATGTGCCCTCAAAAAACTCAAAAAGTAAAACACAATATTTCCCTAAAGAGTAATTTTTGTAGATTAGGTCTGCTGGCTGTGAATGAAATATTTCGCAGTCAGCTTTTTATTATACCGTATCCCGAAACTCCTGTTTCGGTCACTATCTAGTATTTCCGAAACGGGAGTTTCGGGATACTGCATGACAAACACAAAAAGCCCTACATCCAACAAGGATGAGAGCTTTTTGTATTTCTTCTTAGCAGAAAAAGAATAGTTGCCTACTCTTCTGCGCCAATTAAGACCTTACCACGGTAGTACATGTTCCCTTCGTCATCGAAGTAAGAACGGTGGTATTGGTGCTTTTCTCCTGTAGTTGCACAGGTAGCGATTTGCGCGTGCGTAGCTTTATAGTGCGTACGACGTTTGCGCTTGCGTTGCTTTGAAATCCGACTCTTAGGATGTGCCATTTTGTCACAAATTTTATCCGATAAAAACCGACTTTGTTAGTCGTTGGAATTGCCTTTACCGGTCGTCTAAAAAAATATTTTCTATTCGCCGAAGCGATTATAATTTTACTCTTTTATTTATCTTCGAAATTTTTCAAAGCATCTAAAAAAGGATTATTATTTGGTGTTTCATCTGCGGTATCTTCCTGTTTGTCCAAATATTCAAAAACGTCTTCCGGGCATTCTTCGCCTGCGTCTTCGTGTTTTTTCATAAGAGGAATAGAAAGAACAATGAATTCATAAATGAATTCTGCAATGTTGATTTCAATTTGTGTTCGTGGAATATGAATAACCTCTGCATCGTCCGCTTCGCTAGCATCAAATTTTGCTATCAGCGTATTAGATGATTGTACAGGTATTTCAAATTGTTCTAAACATAAGTCGCATTCAACTGAAACTTTTCCGTCTACTTCAAAGATTAAAACATACATCCCGTGCTGCTTATCAAAATAGAAATCAACCCTAAGGTTGGCTTTCTCGATTGGAGAAGCTTCGAAGTGCTTAAAAAATGTATCATCTATTTGAAAATCAAATTGATGCACGCCTTCTTTTAAGCCGCTGATTGGTATTGTATATTCTTGTAGTATCTTCATTTCTGTAAAACGGACGCAAAAGTACGGTTTTTTAATCAAATAAACAGCACCCAAAGAAAATTTTGTTTGTATTTATTGAAATTATTTTCAGAATGATGATTTTGTTCTGAAATTCATTGAACATTTAGCTACATAGTCAAATACTCTAATGTAACTTTGCACGCCAAAAGTAAGATATGGTTTAGTTATTGCGTTATTAGTTCATCGATTGTTTCGATTAAATATGACGTTCAAATTTAATATCTAGCTAGCCAAAAACTGTCACCGATTAAATAAACCGATGTTCCGATTACACCTATTCTTTTTCTTTTTTATTTCATTTAATCTATCTGCGCAAAAAATGCGGATTGAAAAATTGAATGCAAAAGTGAATTCTTCTCAGTATAATGAGATTTCGCCAGTCGTGTCCCGTGACGGAAAGACACTTTACTATACCATAGTTTCTCATCCTAACTTTAATAGAACCTTACTTATTAATGGTAAAGATGTGAGTCAAACGGCACCTGCACAGTACGATGCAAAATTGCGAGAGGCTTATGCAGACTTATCCGGTACGCATATCAACAATCCGACAAATTCTGTTTTTAATCAGGATATATGGGTCGCCGAGAGTGTCGATGATTATTTTGATTATGTCTATCATCCAGGCATGCCATTAAATAATGCATTGCCTAATAGCATCTGTGCCTTGACACCTGAGCCAGATGAATTTATTATTATCAATCAATTCAAAAAGGAAGGTGGTATGAGCCAAGGTTTTTCGCGGACACGTTTATACGCCGACGGAACTTGGTCTTTTCCAGAACCTATATTTATCGGAAACTATTATACACAAAGTGAAGAAGTCAACTTTACGATGAGTACAGACGGGGAGGTTTTAATTTTATCGGTAGAAAGAGAAGATAGCTTCGGTTCTAATGACCTATATGTTTCTTTTAAAGAGGGAGAACAAAAATGGAGTACGCCTAAAAATTTAGGAATTGGAGTTAATTCTAACTATCGCGAGACGACTCCTCAACTTTCAGAAGATAAAAAGACGCTTTATTTTTCTTCTAATCGCCCAGGTTTAGGAGGAAATGATATTTACTCGGTTAGAAGATTAGATGAATCTTGGCAAAATTGGTCAACGGCTTCTCTCTTCAAAGCTCCGATTAATTCATCAGCAGACGATAGTCAACCTTACTTTAATGCAGCTACTGGTTTCCTATATTTTACCTCAACACGTGATGGTACAAGTGACATCTTTAGAGTAGGCATTAAAGACCCTCAGCCTCAAACAGAAATAACTGTCAAAGGACGCATTATTAATTCTGCGACTAGAGATATTATTCCTGCAAAGTTATTTTTTGGTCCTTCTACCGCAAAAAACTACAAGAGTTTTTATGCTTCTGCTGACGGGACTTTTAGGGTAACGATGAGGAAGGGAGAGGAACATAAATTTGTTGCTCAAAAAGAAGGTTTCTTTGCGCACCCACGTCGCTTGATGTTCAAAAAAGACTTTTACTATTTTAAGGATTATGAATTTGATTTAATCCTCGACCCTATGGAATTAAACGCTCAGGTTAGTGTTGACCCTATTTACTTTGAACGGTCCAAGGCATTGATAATGCGACAGTCTTTTAATGCATTAGATGAACTTGCAGATTTATTAAAAGAATATCCTACTATGGAAATCATGGTAGAGGGACACACAGATAATAATGGTAAAGCCAATGAACTCCGTCGACTGTCAGAAGACCGCGCAAAGGCTGTTCGAGAATACTTGATAAATGAAGGTATTGGTGCTGAACGTATCGAAGCGGTCGGTTTGGGTGGTGCAAAACCTGTGACAGCGAATGACTCGGAAGAAAGTCGCAGTAAAAACCGTCGAGTAGATGTGCGTGTGACGAAATTGGATGAGACGCTAGGGAAGAGTTGGTAAACGAGTTACTTTAAATAATCTAACCTCGAAGTACAAAAATATCCAATAAAAATTAACGATTTACTCTTTTCAAACGTTAGTAAAGCAATAGTCGTAATAAGGTCTTACCTTTGGACTATAAATAATCGTGTGGAATATTTCTTCCTTCTAAGAGAAGAAAATAAAATGCGGTTTAAATTTGTTAAAAATAGGTTTAGAATTATGGCTTCCTGCAAGTCATAATTTCAGATATTCAGGTACTTATGTTGTCTAACATCTAAGGTCTAATATCTAAAATCTTCACAATATATCTCCTTGATAAAGTACGAAAGATTTGTTTTAGAAAATGGACTGCGCGTCATCGTACACGAAGACAATAGCACTCCAATGGCAGCTGTAAATTTGCTATATAATGTAGGCGCACGAGATGAAAGTCCTGACAAGACTGGCTTTGCTCATTTGTTTGAGCATCTGATGTTTGGAGGTTCTGCCAATATTCCTGACTTTGATGAGCCTATACAAAATGCAGGTGGAGAGAATAATGCTTTCACCAATAATGATATCACGAATTTCTACACTCTATTACCTGCGGGAAATATAGAGACTGCGCTATGGTTGGAAAGTGACCGGATGATGAGTTTGAATTTTGACCAAGAAGTTTTGGATGTTCAGCGCAAAGTGGTGATTGAAGAGTTTAAGGAAACTTGCCTGAATCAGCCTTATGGCGATGTTTGGCATCATTTGTCAGAAATGGCATACAAAGTTCATCCATACAATTGGCCAACAATTGGGAAAATTCCTAAGCATGTAGAAGATGCAACGATGGAAGATGTCAAAGATTTTTTCTTCAAATATTATCGTCCAAATAATGCTATTTTGAGTGTTGCTGGTAATGTGAAATTGGAAGATGTAAAAACTTTGGTCAAAAAGTGGTTTGGGGAAATTCCTATGGGAAATGTTCCTACGCGACGTCTTCCTATTGAGCCGCCACAATTGCGTCTAGAGAAAAAAATTCAAGAAGCAAGTGTTCCTGTAGATGCACTTTATTTGGCATTCCATGTTCCAGAAAGACTGCATAAAGATTATTATGCAATTGATTTGCTTTCTGACATCTTATGTAATGGGAGTTCTTCTCGTCTGTACCGTCGATTATTAAAGGAACAGCAGCTTTTTACTTCTATTGATTGCTATGTGACTGGAAGTATTGACCCAGGTTTGATTGTAGTCGAAGGAAAACCTTCCGAAGGGGTTACTTTAGAGCAAGCGGAAAAGGCAATTTGGACGGAGTTAAACAAGATAAAAGCGGAACTTGTAGAAGCGGAGGAGCTAGAAAAAGTCAAAAACAAAGTCGAAAGTACTTTAGTTTTCTCAGAAACAAACGTTTTGAATAAAGCCATGAATCTGGCATTTTACGAACTTTTGGGAGATGTGGAATTGACTAATCAAGAAATAAAATACTACGAAAAAGTTTCAAAAGAAGACATTCAACGTGTCGCACAATCTTTTCTGACGGAGGATAATTGCTGTGAATTATATTACAAAGCAAAGAAGGATGAAGTTGAAGTAGTTTGTTAAAGACTAATTTGAGTTGTTTGAAACTTGTTAGAATGGTTTGAGTTGTTTAAGCGACTCAAACCATTCTTAGTTTTATCCCATTTCTGACAGCATCCCCTCTTTCATTGCGTAAGCAGAAATAGTTATCTTTTCGATTTTTGCTAATTCTATAATATAATCAATCAAAATCAAAGCGACAATAATCATATCTGCGCGGTCATTTGGCAATTTTGACATTTCTAATCTTTGCTCTAAGGTCGTCTTCAAAAATTCTTGATACAAAGGTTCAAAATCTACCGCACTCACTTCGGAATGCAAGTCAGATAATTTTTCCTCTACTAGTATCATCTCTAACACATCAAAAGTACCTGAAGCACCAATGAGATTATTGACTTGATAGTCTTTTAGGGTATCTTTTAACGGTTCTAATGTCAGACTGAGATGTTTTCTTACGTCTTCAATTTCGATTGCAGAAATCGGTTCTTTCTCATGAAACTTATTCCTCAATACAGATACTCCAATAGGAAAACTCTGCGCCCAATAAATCTGCGTTTTATCCGCAATGATAAACTCAACGCTTCCTCCTCCAATATCCATTATCAGCCCAATATCTGAACCAAATGGCACAGCCTGACGCACGCCAAGATAAATCAGTCGTGCTTCTTCATCACCATTGATTAAGGTAATATCCAAGCCCGTCTTTTCTTTAA
Organism: uncultured Saprospiraceae bacterium; assembly: GCA_937923465.1. Taxonomy (GTDB): domain Bacteria; phylum Bacteroidota; class Bacteroidia; order Chitinophagales; family Saprospiraceae; genus JAHDCG01. The sequence continues at coordinate 7,748 of CALDUB010000222.1, read as the reverse complement.
TCTCAGAAACAAACTGCGGACCGTTTGAAGCCGTCCGCAAAGCAGCTGTCCCAAACACTCGAACCTCATCAACTATGTACTCTTTTAATGTTTTACTAAATCCCAAAAGAGCTTCAATTCCTCGAAGATAAGGCGCATCTCCGATTCGCTCTACTCCATTCTCTCCAAGCTTAATATACTTGCGCTCTCGATATAGTTCAGTAAAAGAACCATCCGTATTTGAACTGACAATTAATAGGTGAAAGGTATTTGTCCCCAGGTCTATTACTGCAAATTTCTTCATAGGTTTATTTATTCTGTGCAGGAATTTTCCCAAATGCCGCTTGGATGTTGCTGGCGAAAAATTTCATTGCAGAGTCCATCATCAGATTTCCAGCGAAGTATTTTCCTTTACTATCCAACCAAAGAAAATAAGTACATCCTTTCGAAAAATAAATATCTCCCTGTAACACATTCTCACCTTCTATTTGATAAAAGACGCGTCCGATTGCCTTACAATCATTTATTTTTGCAGCAGGATTTGCTGCGATATGCTGTACTGAAGATTGAATAGAATTTTTATTATCCAAACTAGCACTAATTGGTAGTTCATAATAGACATAATCTACAAAATCACAATTTTCCCATAGATTTTCTAAGACAGAAATCTCTATACTTGGCAACATATCAACTCCTTCAAAATCCTTTTCTGTCGTCGCCATTTCAGTTTTAGCCTTTTCAAAAGCTTCTTCCTTATTTTTGGGCACTGCCTCTTCTGTCTTTGCTGTAGTCTCGGAATTTACAGCAACTTTAGGATTAGGCTCATTACAAGAAACCAATAACAATACAAGTAGAAAAAATGAAAACTTATGCATATTTTTAATTTTAGCGTTTTTTTTACAAATTCTGCATTACAGTCGTAATATCTCGACCATCGTTGTGTAGAATTGTTTGCCAACCTAAAGCGGCGGCAGTTTTTATATTCGCAGGATTATCATCGATAAAGAGTGTTTCTTCGGCGTTAATCCCTGCATCCTTGAGTACAAAATTATAAATATCAGTATCAGGCTTCCGCATTTTCACTAAATGTGAATAATATGTTTTCTCAAAGTAACGCGTATCCCAATCAGTGATGCCGTATTCTGCTTCCAGATACTTCATAACGTAATCAATATGCGTCTTGTTAGTGTTGCTCAATAAAAAAACACGATACTTTTCTTTCAATTGCAATAACATCTCCAAGCGCGGAGGAGGCACATCTAAAAGCATGGCATTCCAAGCCGATTTCAAATCTGACTGACTTGGATTTTTATCCGTCATTTCTTGCAATCCAGACAAAAATGCCTCTTCTTTCATCTTTCCAACCTCATAATCTTCAAAAAAAGCAGGATATGCATTTTTTTCTTCAGAAAATTTATAGTGCCCTCCTAAGAGCGCAACTAGTTGATTTTCAGTAGCCTTCATGTCCAAATTCAGTAGAACATTACCGAAGTCAAAGATGATATTTTTTACTTTTTTCATAAAATATTTAATTTCTACTTGCAAAGGGAACTGCAAATATGTAGTTTTGCGTTCAGAATGTAAAAATACAGAGTAAATAAGATTATTCTTTTTGCTTTTTATACCACATTTCGGTCCTGTAGCTCAGTTGGTTAGTAGCACCTGACTCATAATCAGGGGGTCCTTGGTTCGAGCCCAAGCGGGACCACAAACATTAGGAAGTAACGTTCATTCGTTGCTTCCTTTTGTTTTTTAATTAGATATGTACGAGTATATTAAAAGCGTAAGGAAGAATGTCACATTTTTCATAAAAAAAATAACATTAATTCACTAATAAGTACTATCACACTTACAAAAAAATTGAAAATCAACCTATTAAACATATTAAAAAAACACTACAAAAAAAAGGCAACTCCTTATTAATCAATAAGATATACTAACCTTAAGCTAAATCACATCTCTCACAAATCGATAACCTACTGATTTTCAATGTTTTAAAAACACAAACTAGTTGTTGCTATTTTTATAGATACTTATAAGTACAATTGAATATATTTATAAATATTTAGCGTCACAAAATTAAAGATTCCGAAGATTTAGTAAAAAAAAAACAACTAAATTTGGCTTAGGAACGGTGAAAGAATAACTTATAACAAATGTTGAGAGTTATTCTTTGGGTGTTTCTTAGTAGACAAAGCTTATCAAGATATTTTTTAATACTAAAATCACTTAAAGTTTCAGGTAAAATATTTTCTCTTTTATATTATCACCCCCTCTCTTCCTCCCTTACTTAGCTTGTTCACTTTCCGTAAAAAAAAAGCAACCGATGTCTTTACTCATTTCACTTGTTTGAAAAGTGATAATCTGTAATAAATTATTACTGAGTTGAAATTTAAATATTTGTTACACGATACTCAGTATGTATTTAGACTAGTGGTTCTCTGACAAATCCCGTGAAATGTGATTGAGAACGAGATTAGTTTGCTATTATTTCCAATTTTAAAATCCCCTTTTTTGTTTTTAACAGTTATGAAAATCAGTGTGGTATCAGACTTAAAACTAATTGACTTTTAGATATCATAAAAAATTATACTACCATGAATAATGTAGATAACATCGGCACATTAACTAACGAGAATTCTTTTCACTTTAACCCCCTTTTAGACGTTAATTATCTAAACGATTATTATCAAGAAAACATATCAGACGCAGCTTTTGTGTTTGACCTTTTCTTAAATTGCACAGTCCAAAAATTCTACGAATTTATTGACTCTATGCTTTCTAATAATCATAGAAAAGTCTACCATTTGGCACACCAAATGATTCCTACATTTAAACTTGTAGGTCTGACAGATATCGCTTTACTTCTTAAAGAATTAGAAAGTAAAGCGAGACAATCATCTTGTCTTCATTCCTTAGTCAAGTCCATCCGTACCAAATTTAAAAAAGCAATACCTATCGTTTTTAATCAACAAGCAGCAATTGGCTCTTTCTTGAGACGGCAAAAACATTAGTTATTTCATATTGCGCCAATACTCTATATCACTATCTTTTACAGTGAAACAGAGAAAAATCCACTAGTGATAGATGAACATAATAAAGCGATGTAGATACATCCCTTTACATCTTTTGCTACATAGGTGACTGTAAGCATAGCAGTTATTATTAAGATTTTTTTCGCGTTCCTTAGAAGCTGTTTGAGTTTGCAAGCCAAGTTTAGATACTTAAAATTAGAAATAGGAATGAAACGATTTTACTTGTTTCTGATTTCTATAAAAGAAAAATTATGTTGCTCAATACAATGATTGTAGACGACTCTCTGGAAGCACGGAAAATTTTGGAATTTTTTTGTAATAAAAATAAGCATATAAATTTAATTGCGGAGTGCGACGGGGCGGAAAAAGGATTATTTTTTTTAGAAAAAGAAAGTGTTGACTTAATTTTTCTAGACATGAATATGCCTGAAGTATCAGGTATCGATTTTTTAAATCGTGCTCCCGAAACACCAATGGTTGTGTTTACCACTTCGGAGGAAAAATATGCTGTTGATGCTTTTGAATTTCAAGCACAAGACTTTTTAAAAAAACCATTTAACTATCCTCGATTTGATAGATGTGTCAGACGGGCTATAGAAACAATGGAAAAGGAAAACCAAATTCAACAGACTTTGTCTATTCCTCAATCCCAAAGTCTTTTCATAAAGGAAAAAGGTCGTCATGTACGGTTAAATATTACAGATATTTTATACTTCGAAAATGAGTCAGACTACGTGCGTGTTCATTGCAAAGATAAACACTACATGATTTATAGTACGCTAAAACGTATAGTGGAAAAACTGGCTAATCACAATTTTATGCGCATTCATAGGTCTTTCATTATCAACCTAAATGAGATAGTTGACATTGAAGAAAGTACCTTAGTTATTGAACGCAAAGTCATTCCCATAGCAAAGGCACATAAATCGGCGCTAATGAAACGCTTAAAATTGCTGTAATTAAGATGATGCATTTTATCAGTAAAAATAGAACTTTCCCTATAGCACTTTTTCTAACAGGGCTTGTTTATAGTGGTTTTCTTGCAAGTTTAGTGAATGACAATTTTCTAAATTGCGCAGTCATTTTTTCTTCTTGTGTATTTGTTTTCTTTGCTTTTGCAGTGCTTATTTGGTATTATCAGCTACTCATTAAGAAAACAGAGGAGTTACAAAAAGCGAAAAACGTGATTGCAGATGCAAATACAGCTTTACTGAAAAAAAATGCAGAGCTGGAAGAGTATGCTTATGCCATTTCTCATGATTTACAAGAGCCTTTAAATACTATTAATGGATTTATTGAAGTACTAGAAGAAGACCATTGTAGCATCTTTAAGGATGTTGAGGTAAAACAATATTTCGCGTTAATATCAAGTACTTCAAGTCGAATGAGAGTAATGGTTAGAAAACTTTTAACCTATGCTAAACTCGGAACAAATCGTAAAATTGAGGACGTAAATATCGGCGAAATCGTAAAGGAAACGATTCTTGACTTAACACACCTAATCAAAAAATCAGGTGCTGTAATTAATCTCCCAGATAAATTTCCGATGATTAAAGGATATCCTCTAGAGCTTAGACTTCTCTTTCAAAACCTCCTTATTAATGCTATTAAATACCAACGACCAGACATAAAACCGATTGTTAATATTTCTTTTGAGAGTAATCATCTAGAGACTAAGTTCACAATACAAGATAATGGAATAGGGATTGATGCGAGGTATAAACATTCTATTTTTAAGCTGTTTCATAGGCTTCATAATTCGAATAAGTATTCTGGTTCGGGTATCGGTTTGACAAAATGTAAGAAGATAATCGACCTACACAACGGAACTATCTGGGTGGAGTCAAAACTAGGAAATGGCAGTCAATTTCACTTCGTCATTCCAAATTCACAAGTAAATCCCCTACCTTAAATATAATAAATAATGAGTCACTCTTTCAATTCTGTTATTATAGTAGACGATGACGACGCTACTAATTTTTTGAACAAAAGAATAATAAAAAAAATAAATCCTGACGTAGAAATAAAAGTATTTAATGAGAGTTCTCATGTGATGTCTTATCTAGAAAACCCCGAAAAAACAAGTCCTGACTTGATGTTTTTAGATGTAAACATGCCTGCACATTCTGGCTGGGAAGTCATTAACAACATGCCTGTCAGACACCGTGACAAACTCTCTATTGTTGTTTTATCGACTCAGATTTGTACCGAGCGACAAGAGAAATTTAATTCAACTGCTTACAAAATCGCCTTCATTGAAAAACCTCTTAGCTTGAATAAACTAGAAAAAGCATTAGTCAATATAGCTTCTCAAGTAGCAGAATCTTATACGCATATTCAAAATCTGGAAGTCTAAAATCATTACCGCTTTTTTGAGTGGATAGTTTGACCGCATCTAAGATAGTTTGGTTACTAAATTCAGGAAATGCACTCCATAATGAAGCAACTAATCCTGCAATAATCGGCGCAGAATAAGAAGACCCAGATGTTTCTTTCGTTAAATTTTTCCCGATAACCGAGGCGACTGTTACATTGGTCCCTAGAGCATTTACATCGGGTTTCATCACACCACCAATCTGATAAGACAAAGAAGCAAATAAAGCTCTTTCACCTAGATTATTAACAGCTCCAACAGCCAAAACACCTTTTCCATCTGCGGGACAACTCACATACTTCCAGTCATTTTCTCCCTCATTGCCTGCACTGCATATGATTATCATTCCTTTATCAAAAGCAATATTAGCTGCTCGTGTGCTGATTGAATTATTTTTCTGTAAATCATCATATGTATAGTCCATCGAAGAATCATTGAATGTAGTATACCCCAAACTTGAAACTATTAAGTCTACCCCTACACTATCCGCAAACTCTAATCCGACTACCCAAGTATACTCATCTAACCAAAATTCGCCTCTGACATCTTCAGTTTTCAAGCAAATATAATCAGCATCAGGCGCTGTACCGACCATTACTCCTGGTAGATTGGCTGCCATAACAGAAAGCACCTCCGTTCCATGTGCAGAACTCTCAAATACATCTCTATCTCGATTGACAATGTCTCTGTTTGCAAATCGCGCAGAAGACTTCTGTACGCCGCGCAACACTTTTAAATCATCAGTTCTCCAAAACCCTCCGTCTAAAACGGCAATCGTAATACCGCGCCCTCGCTTTCCTTTGTTATGAATATAGCCCCCATTGAGCATATCTATTTGATTTTGCCCCTTTCCGTAAAAGGCATGAATATCTCTCTTTGGTATTCTTCTTTTTTTCTTTTTTTCGGTAATGACTATATCATGATTACTCCCCTTACCTACATAGATAATTTCTTTTACAAAGTAAAGCTTTTCTAGTTCTGACCGTATAGTTTCAGGACAAGTGATGATTGCCGTGTTCAACCATTTAGAAGTATAAATTACTTTTGCTCCTCGCAATTTCACTTGATAAAGATATCCTGTCGTAATAGGTAAATCAATCGCAGTAACCTCAAGACCTTGCTTCTCTCTCCTAGACAAAGCTTTTTCAGATAAAAAATCTAATGGCTTATCAATCGTATAAAGATTATGCTCCTTGTCCAAAAATTTAACAGCATAGTAATTACTCGTTTTTGCAGAAAGAACGCCAGCAAATAAGCAAGTGAGTATAAGTAAGTAAGCTTGCGTTTTCATAAAGTGTTTTTAGCCGAAATGATGTTATCCGATTTCTATACTACAAAGAAGCCACTAATCACTCTCTAAAAATAGTTCTTTTAGATTATTGTACACTTTTGCCCGTTGAGTAGGTGTTTTTAAACATTTATTGCTTGGCAGTCCGTCAAGCTAGATATTCTTCTTCCTCTTATTTCTTCGATAAAAATCACTCCCTTTCTTGGAAACCCACTTTATAAACTTCTCCATCTCTTCGTGATTAATTAATTTCTCTACCGTATGGTATTCCTCTTTTAGTTCCTTCTCCGTAAACAAGGAATGTATTTTTTGATGACAGATATTATGAATCAGTATCGTGTCGGTATGTTTTCCTCCTCTCGATTTAGGGACTAGATGATGCTTGGAGACATTCTTATCTCCTAACTCTCTATCGCATATTGAACATTTTTCCATGAGTATTCCTTTTTGAATAAAAACGACTTCAGTTTCAGGAAGAATAAGCTCCGTTCTCTATAAAAAAGTTCCCTTTCTAAATCCCGTACCTAAGTCGGGGTCCTCATATAGAAATTTAGTTAAATTCAAACAACTTCTAACTATTGCATTTGTTTCAAATTAAATTACTCTTAACTTTTTTGTTTAAGTTTATTGATTTTGTAATTTATTTGATTTAATATTGTATTCGTATTTCACCAATAACACAATCTAATGTCAAGAACACTTACACTCTCTATAAAAATGCTTGGTAAGAAACATCCCGTTTTAGAAAGCATTTCTTTTCACTTGTCTAGTCAATTTCCAGACATCCCTACCCTTCGAGATTTATTGACAGAACTCGTCACCCAACAAGTCGCGCAATTTAACGTATCAAATACCGCAGCAGAAAGCCTACTTCCATATCTATCGGAAAGCGATATTTCAGAGAAAGCAGAGAGAGGTAAAGTTGGATTTGGCGCAGTTTATAATGATAAAACAGTTTTACTTGAAGATGCTCTTAAAACAGCCTTACTAGCGTTTGAAGACGGTCTATATTTTGTATTTATTGATAGAATAAAAATCGAAAAACTAGACGATAAGATTGAGTTAAATGAAA